>SFNC01000084.1 GCA_004554255.1 Bacteroidales bacterium | reverse complement strand
CGAGATAACAAAGAAGGAGAAGAAAAATTTCGGAAAAGTGGAATCTGCATTTCTGAAATATACCACGGATGTATATGACGTGTCATTTCAGACCGATAAATCAATCAAGATAAAGATTGAGGTTGATACGCAACCACCGTTGAATTTCAGAACCGAACAGAAATTGCTGTTACAGCCACACTCCTTTCTGACACGTTGTTTTACGCTGCCGGATTTGTTTGCCGGGAAAATGCACGCATTGGTTTACCGTGCATGGAAAAATCGCGTAAAAGGGCGTGATTGGTATGACTTTGAATGGTACGTCCGCCACAATGTGCCATTGGGTTTTTCGCATCTTGCCGAACGTGCCCTGCAATTCAACAATGAAGTTCTTGACAAGGAGTCGTTTATCCTACGACTTAAGGAAAGGCTGGCGTCTGCAAACATGAAACAAGTAAAGCGAGATGTGCTTCCGTTTGTGAAAAATCCTCGTGAACTTGATATATGGTCGAATGAATATTTTATTCAGCTCGCAGATATGATTAGGTTTGAGTGATTTTGTTTGCAAAATTACAACTGTAGTGAGGCGGTGTTTACGGGCGGTTGTGCCGGCGGCACAATCGCGCCCCGGATTTGCGGGGATAAGGAACGGCGAAGGTAAGGGCTTTAAGGTCTTTAAGGGTGTCCGGGGGCGGGTGTGTTATTAAAGGTGTTAATAAAGGTTGGATTTATTTGGGGGATTACGGAAATTTATCTATATTTGCATACTCTTTGGGAGTTATGGCTCCCGGAGTGTTTTAACTCGCTCAATAACAAAAACAAACACAAATAATTACCACAAAATGTCCAACCTCAAATTCTCTCTGCGCAGCACACTACTGACGGTCTCGATGGCTGTCGCCACAGGTTTTTTCTCTGTGTTTGCCGCTGCTCCCGCAGGGTATTATTCGTCCTGCGAAGGTAAGAGCGGCGCTTCTCTGCTTACTGCCTTGAATCAGAAAATCTCTTCGCATACCACAGTTTCCTACAATAATCTGTATGATGTCTACAAGACCTCGGATATCGACGCCAACGGCAAGATCTGGGACATTTACAGCACCAAGCGCTGGAATCTCTCGGGCCCGCGCTGCGGCAACTATCAGAAGGTTGGCGACTGCTATAACCGAGAGCACTCTTTCCCGAAAAGCTGGTTCAACGATGCCTCGCCCATGTACAGCGACGCCTATCATATCTATCCCACTGACGGTAAGGTAAACGGCCAGCGCTCCAACTTTCCCTACGGCGAGTGCGCCAACGGCACCACCCTGCCGTCCAACGGCGGAATCAACGCCCTTGGCAAGCTTGGCACCTCCACTTTTGCGGGATACAGCAAGACTGTTTTCGAGCCGATAGACGAGTTCAAGGGCGACCTTGCCCGCGGATACTTCTATATGGCCGCATGCTATAACGACAGAATCGCGACCTGGAAGAGCGACATGCTCGCCGGAAACAGATACCCGGCGTTCTCGTCGTGGGCGCTGAACCTGCTGCTGAAGTGGCACCGCCAGGACCCTGTCAGCCAGAAGGAGCTTGACCGTAACGAGGCCGTTTACGCCCACCAGAAGAACCGCAACCCGTTCATTGACCACCCCGAGCTGGTGGAATACATCTGGGGCACCAAGCAGACCTCGGCATGGAGCGAGGGCGCAGGCCTTGACCCGGAAATCAAACTGCCCGTTGACGGCAGCACCATCGACCTGGGCTCTGTAAGCGTAAATGTGGCACGCACCACCACAATAATAGTGAGAGGCAGCGCGCTTAAAGACGCTGTAAGCCTCTCGGTATCAGGCGCTCCCTTCTCTGTTTCTCCCGCAGCGGTATCCACCACCGTGGCCAACAGCGCTGACGGTGCCAAGGTAACCGTATCGTGCAAGGCCACCGCCCCCGGCACCTACAGCGGCAAGCTGTTTGTAAAGAGCGGCGACCTCTCCACTACCGTAACCCTCAAGGCCGCAGCATACGACGGCCTGCCCGCCACCGCGCCCACCAACATCTCTGACGTGAGCTTCGTGGCACACTGGACCAACATCGGTGACGCCGATGCCAACGGCTGCTACACCATCACCGTTCTGGAACGCAACGGCGAAGTCTGCGACACCTATCCGCGCTCGGCGAAGGCCGCCGACGAGGCTTATCTGGTGGACGAGCTGCTGCCCTCCACCGATTACAGCTACTATCTGACTACCGCCAGCGGTATCAAGAGTAACGTTATAAATGTGCGCACGGCAGATCCTATCCCCTCTATCCAGCTGCTGTACGACGGCGAGCTGAGCCTCAACGCAACTCCCGGCGAGCCCTCCGATGCTGCCGAAATCATCCTGGATGTGGAGAATATCAGCGAAAACATCGTTATCAGCGTTGCCGAGCCCTTCGAGCTGAGCTCCGACAAAGGCGAGTGGAGCACCACGCTTAGCGTAGCGCCCACGGAAGACCGCTTCTTCCTGCGCGTCAACTCTGCGAAAATCGGCGTCTTCACCACTACCATCAAGGCTCAGGCCGGCGATTACATGACCGACGATGCCGAGGTTACCGCCACCGTGGCCGAGAAAATCGCTTTCTTAGAGGACTTTGAGAACGGCGCCGCCAAGGGCGGTTATAACGACACCGGCGCAGAAGTAACCGCTACCATGGGCCAGTGGTTCCTGACCAATGCAGGCCACTATAACGTTGCCGCCGAGGCATATGCAGGCGAGAAATATCTGCGCCTGGGCAAGAAAGATAATTCTGTGGCCTACACCATCACTCCCAAGAAAAACGGTGCCGGCACCATCAGCTTCTATGCCGCTCCCTGGGATGCCTCCGAAGGCGGTGACCTGGACGTGCAGACATCTGCCGACGGTGGCAGCACCTGGACATCCGCAGGCGTGGTTACCGTTTCAGGCAACGCCAAACAGTACAAGAAGTACACCGTAACCGCCAATGTATCAGGCGATGTGCAGCTGAAATTAGCGCAGAAGACCGGTGGCCGAATACTCATCGACAACATTGAAATCTCAGACTATAGCGCCGGTATCGACGGCATAGAAAGCGACTACCGCTCATGGACAGCCTACAGCGCCGGCGGCCGGCTGGTTGTGGAACTCGGCGAGGCATCGCGCGTGGCAGTTCACGGCGTTGACGGCATCACCTACTTCAACGGCGACATGCACGCCGGAGCCAACACCCTGGACCTCGCCAAGGGCCTGTACATCGTTGTGGTAGACGACTTTAACCGCCGCGTACTCGTAAAATAAACGATATCCCGCATCACCACCATGGACCAACAGTTCTCACGTACCGCACTGCTCCTCGGCGCACCCGCCATGGACGCTCTGGCCCGGGCCCGGGTCATAGTCTTCGGAGTGGGCGGCGTGGGCAGCTGGTGCGTGGAGGCGCTGGCCCGCAGCGGCGTGGGAAACCTCACGATTGTGGACAGCGACAGCGTTGCGCCGAGCAATATAAACCGGCAGATGGTGGCGCTGCACTCCACGGTGGGACAGCTTAAGACCACCGTAATGGCCCGGCGCATCCACGACATAAACCCGCACTGCCGCGTGCATGCCGTGGCGGGAGTGTTCAACGAGAATACGGCCGACAGCTACCGCCTTGACGACTACGATGTTATCGTAGATGCCATAGACAGCGTAGGCCCCAAAGCGCTGCTGATACAGCTGGGGACGCGCTGCCGGAGAGCGCGGCTGGTATCGTCGATGGGCGCGGCGCTGAAGACCGACGTCTTCGCCATCGCGGAGGCCGAGTTCGGCAAAGTGACAGGCGACCCGCTGGCCCGCGCGCTTCGCGACAGATTCAAGCGCACCGGCATGGGCCCGTCGCGGAAATTCCGCTGCGTGTACTCGCCGCAGCTGTCGCACAACTGCGAGGATGCCGGCACGGACAACACCGCCAACGGAACAAAACGCATAAACGGGACGTTGGTAACTACGACGGCAGCTTTCGGGCTCGCACTTGCCCAGCTGGCCATCCGCACCGCAATAACAAGATTAAACAACACTATAACAACCTGTTAAATTTAACATAAACACGTAATTATGAACTTCTTAACAAATGACAAGCTCGTCATCGTCGGCGCTGCCGGCATGATCGGTTCAAACATGGCTCAGACAGCCATCATGATGGGTCTCACCAACAACATCTGCCTATATGACCCCTACGCTCCCGGAGTGGAAGGAGTAGCCGAGGAGATGCGTCACTGCGGTTTCGAGGGTGTAAACGTAACCTACACCAGCGACATCAAAGAGGCCCTCACCGATGCCAAATACATCGTTAACTCAGGTGGTGCCGCCCGTAAAGCCGGCATGACCCGCGAGGATCTGCTGAAAGGCAACGCCGCTATCGCCGAGGAATTCGGTAAAAACGTAAAACAGTATTGCCCCGATGTTAAACACATCGTTGTAATCTTCAACCCCGCTGACATCACCGGTCTGATTATCCTGCTCTACTCAGGCATCAAACCCTCTCAGCTCACCACCCTCGCCGCCCTTGACTCTACCCGTCTGCGCAGCGAGCTGGCCCGCCAGTTCAACGTTCCCATGGACGAAGTTACCGGCGCCCGCACCTACGGCGGCCACGGCGAACAGATGGCCGTATTCGCCTCTACCTGCAAAGTTAACGGCGTAGCCCTCAACGACATCATCGGCACCGAGAAATTCCCCAAAGAGGAATGGGAAGCCCTGAAACAGCGCGTAATCCAGGGTGGTAAGCACATCATCGACCTCCGCGGCCGCTCATCATTCCAGAGCCCCGCTTACGTGTCAATCGAAATGATTGCAGCCGCTATGGGTGGCAAGCCTTTCCGCTGGCCCGCAGGAACTTACGTGAACAACGATCGCTACTCGCACATCATGATGGCCTCCGAGACAGACATCACCAAGGACGGCGTAGCATGCACACCCCTCAAGGGCACCGAGCAGGAAATGGCCGAACTGGACGCTTCCTACAAGCACCTGTGCGCACTGCGCGACGAGGTTATCGCCATGGGCGTGATGCCTCCCGTTGCCGAGTGGAACAAAATCAACCCCAACCTGGACGCAAAAACCTGCTAATCAGCAGCTAAACTGACTTAACCAAACAGCCGTCCGCGATTTCGCGGACGGCTGTTCTATTTTACTGAGCGGCAAGGAATTAGGCTCAATCACGGATAGTAAAAATAAACTGAATCGGCAAATTGTGGCGATTTCAGTCGGCAAATTGTGGCGATTTCGGTCGGTGGATTGTGGCGGTTTTGGTCGGCAAATTGTGGAAATTACAAAAGCGGACACCCGGTGTTGGGGTGTCCGCTTTTGGATATTGTGCTGGAAGGGGGTGTCAGTAGGGCGCGGCCCAGAAGGCCTCGGGGTCGCTCGTCACTTGGTGTCCGGAGTAGTATTCAAAGCCCACGGGCACAAGCGTGATGTACTTGCTGCGGGGTGCGCCCTTGCCCTCGGGCGCGGCCTGCTGGTGCGTGCGCGACTCAATGATATACAAGTTCTTAGCCATGTAGTTCTCGAGGTAATCCTCCTTGGACTGCGGGCTCTTGTGGTTCCAGTTGGCATCCTCGTTCAGCACCAGCGGGCTGCCGTCGATAAGGCGCTGACGCACCTCGCCGGGATGCAGCCAGGTGCCGTTCTCGTCAGTGACATAGGCAGCGAAAGTGGGGTCGGCCCACACCCATTTATTCAGCTCGCGCGACCAGGCGACGCATATCACGTGGCAATCCTGGTCCTCGTCGTAAAGCTTTGACTGACAGGTGAGATAGCGCGCGGGAATGCCCTCGGCCAACAGCGCCTCGGTGAGCATAATCGCCATCATGCGGCAATTAACGCCACGGTTCTCGTCCTTGCATACCTGATGTATGTCGCGCAGCGTGAGCGGGCACTGCGGCCAAGGCGACGAGCCGTCGTGCGGCACCAGGTCGTGCACCCAGTAAAGCAGGTTTTTGATGCGTGAGACATCGTCGCCGTTGCCTGCGATGCTGTCAAGATTAAAATAACGGCGCGCAGCGACCAACGCCGAGTCCGTAGCGGGCTGATAGGTGAAGGGGCCGACGGCAGTATCGTGCTCGACCGAATATGGCGCTGACTCCTTGAGAATCTGCAACTTAGACTTGTTAATATCCCTGTCGCGATAAGCCGTGTAAGCCTTGGCAAGACGGTCGGCGTCAGTGACAAAACCGTTGCTGCGGCCCAGGCTGTCCATGTCCTGATACACCATATTTGCCATGCGTTTCAGGAATCCCTTGCCTTGCAACTTGGCGATTTCAAAGTCAACGAGACGGCTGTATTCGGCCTCATTGGGCTTGAAATTGACAGTTACAGAGTGGATTTTCGGGCAGTTCTCAAATTCAGTCAACCCGAGATGCCCGACCATTCCATTGAACGTAACGCTCTGTAATTCCGGGCAGTTACGCGCTATAAGCGGGCCTCCGGTGGTGAGAATCGGGCCGTTAAATGTCACACTGCGCAATTTAGGGCAATTCGTGAACAGGTATCCGTCGCTGTGGCCTACAAGTCCATTGAAGACAACAGTTTCCAGCTCGGCCATATCATTGAAACTTCCGCTGCTTATATAGTCAACGTCGCCGGTAACAGTCAGATTCTTCAACGCCGGAAGAACGAGTTCACCAAGTCTATATTGACTTGATAGACAAGGCGTTGTGAGATTAACCAGGCAGCTATCCATGGTTATGGCGTTCGCCGCTACATCCACACCATCGGAGATGGAAATGTCGGTAAGGCGCGTGCTCGAGAGCGCAAACGGAGCTATGTAATCCAGTTTTATCGGAAAGGTAATGCGCTCTATATCAGTGTCGTAAAACATACATTGCGGCAGAGTGGCAGTGCTGTCAACGCTGTATTTCTTACCGTTGGAACCGAGCCTGAGAAAATAAGGTGCGCCGGATTTGGCATCAAAAGTCACGCCACTGAGGTCCACCTCGGTGATATAGGCTTTTACCGGTTCGCCCAACGTATCGCGGCCGCAGAGATAGCGCAGCCAGGCAACGTCGTCGTTGTTCATGGCACCGTTCAGCGCCACGCCGGTTACACCGTCTAAATTATTGATAGTCAATACAGTCCTTAATGTTCCGGAGCGCTCAAGGTTTACTGTGCGGACAGAAGAAACAGTGGCAGCGTGAATGCCGGCTGCGACTGCGAGGCCCATCAGGCCAAGTGTTAATTTGTATTTTGACATAATTTGTGCAATTGTCAGCGGCCGAGCGAGCAGGACGCCTGTCCGGATTTTGACCAGTTGACATTTCCTGCGGCCGCGGTGAAATTAATAGAGGATTGGTCCTCGGCTTTAAGCGTACCTTTTCCTTTGCAATTCAGTTTGTTACCTCTGATTGACGACTGACCGGACGAGCTCATGGTCAGGCCGTTCTTCACATTAAACACCGAGAATCTGATGCTCGACTGGCCCTCGCTGTTCACAGCGGCGTTAGTAGCATTTAATTCACTGATATTCAGACTGCTCTGATCCGAAGTCTCTATTGCAATATTTGTAACATTAAGGGTCCCGCTGTAACGGACCGACGACTGGCCGGAGGTGGAGACAGCAAAGTTGGCGGCAACATTGCCGGAGAAACTCAGCGCGCTTTGGTCGCTTGCGTCAATGCTTATCAGCACCGGTAACGTAACGGTAACAGAGGGCGAATAATCCTTTCCTGCGGACGAGAAACTCATCTTGCGATTGCTGATTTTCAAGGTATTATCCTTTACAGTGAAAATAAAATAGTCCTTGACATTGTCCGGAACAGTAGCAGTCACGGAGAATTTTGTGCCCGTCTTTACAGTGACACTCACCTGGCCTTCAGCATCCACGGCCTGGAAGCCGGAGAGATTGTAAGTCATCCGGACCATTTTTTGGGAACCCTTTACAGTCTTGGCGTTTGCGCATGCCGCACACATTGTGGCGCACATAAATATCACCGCCATCTTTGCTATCCTCTTAATCATAATCCTAAAGATTTTAGACCCCGTTCCCCAATATTTGTTAATGCAGGGGCGGTGTATTTTCGAGGAAATTTCGCAAGTTGAAGAGGGAATGTAGCGGGCTACATGACCGATG
>SFNC01000015.1 GCA_004554255.1 Bacteroidales bacterium | reverse complement strand
TGTGACTGAACCAAAAGACTAAAGATGGCCGGAAGCTGCGAGAATACGCTAATATTATATTGTTCGCGGGTGCATGTTTTATTTATTAATTTTAATTTATATTACCCCGCCCCTGCATTAACAAATATTGGGGAACGGGGTCTTAAGCACTATGAATATTCTGGAAGAAAACAAACGCCGTCTCCGCATCTTCGATAAGTACATGGAGTACGATCCCCTCCGCGGCATCGGTGCCAGCGGACCTCGTGTGTCGGTGGCCACGCCCGTCAAGGGCATGGAAAATGCGCTTATACCCGAGTCCATGGCCAACGACCCGCACTATCCCGCAGTCCGCAACAATGCCGCCGCGTGGACGCAGCTGCGTTTCCGCCACGACTTTGAGTTCTGGGCCGCGTCGTGCGTAAATATATTTTACAAGGACGTGGGCCGAAAAGGTCCACTGATTCTAAATCCTGGCCAGCGGCATGTGCTCAGCACCCTCGAGGAACAGCGGCGCGGCGGTAAGCCCGTGCGCGTCATTATCCTAAAGGCCCGCCAGTGGGGTGCCACCACGCTCATCTCTACGTATATGGCTTGGATTCAGATGGTTCTCAGTACCAACTGCAACTCCATTTTCTGCGGGCACAACAAGGACGCCGCCATAAATATCCGCGGCATGCTGGAGCATCTGATGGCGGAGTATCCCGCCGAGCACTGGGATACCGACCTGTCGCCGAAGCCCGAGATGCGCCCCTTTGCCGGCTCGCCGAACATCCGCGAGATCCGTGGTCGCGACTGCCGCGTGACGCTGGCCACGGCCGAGACGCCCGATGCCGTCCGCGGTGCCAATATCGCCCTCGCCCACCTCACGGAGGTCGCATATTATCCCAATTCGGCCATGCACACGCCCGAGAATCTTATGAAGGCCATTGTCGGCTCCATCGCCAACACTGCCGGCACCGTCATTGCCATGGAGAGCACCGCAAACGGCGTGGGCAACTACTTTCACCGCGAGTGGCAGCGCGCCGTGGCCCGCCGCAGCGACAAGGTGCCGATTTTCGTCCCCTGGTCCATGATTCCGCAGTATTGCCACCGGGTGGACGATGCCAAGGCGCAGGAATTCTATGACTCGTTCGATGATTACGAGCGCGAATTGTGGGACAAACACCAACTTACTCTGCAGCAGATCATGTGGCACCGCGACACGCTGCGCAGCTACCCCTCGGCCGAGACGTTCCATGCCGAATATCCCATTGACGACAAGGAGGCGTTCTCGCTGTCAGGTTGCTCGGTGCTCCATCCCGACAAGGTGGAAGAGCTGTCGCAGACAGTGTCAGACCCCGTTTTTGTGGGAGACCTCTCCGAATCGGATACCCTCAGGGCCGACCCGCTCGGAAAGCTCGCGATCTGGGAGAAGCCCGACAAGAACACGGAATATATTGCCGCGATGGACATCGGCGGACGCGCCGAGAGCGCCGACTGGTCGGTGATTGCCGTTCTCACCGTCGGCGAGCACCCCAGGGTGGTGGCGCAGTGGCGAGGGCACATGGACCATGACCTCCTCGCCGAAAAGGCCATGCAGATAGGCCGTTACTACAACGATGCCATTCTCGTGGTGGAGTCCAACACCCTGGAATCCGGCGACAACGGCATCGCAATTGACTATTCGCTGCCCGTCCTGGAGCGCATGCAGGAATACCCCAATATCTACTGCCGGAAAAATGTGGATTTAGTCTCCGGAATTGTGACGTACAAACCGGGATTCCACACCAACAGGCGCACCAAACACTTGCTGATAACCAGCCTGATAGGCGCCGTGCGCGACATGGGCTACACCGAGCGCGATCGCATGGCGTGTCAGGAGCTGCTCACGTATGCCCAGCTGCCCAACGGTAACTATGCCGCAAGGCAGGGCTGCCATGACGATATTCTCATGACCCGAGCCCTCGCGCTCTACGCGATGCCCGCTCCGGAGGAGCCGATTGACCCCGCCACCGTACCGTGAGCAACACGCCCCGATTACACCGAAAATGACGTGTCGGCACGCGTTTTTACCTTATAATGACAAAAAATAGTTAATTGTATGTCGAAAAAATCAGAAAAATCGTTGAAAAATCAGTCAGGTTTACTAACTTTGTGCCTCTATATGGATAACCCTCAACATATACTGACTGTTGACCAGGGCAATACAAGCGCCAAGCTGGCTCTGTGGGCCCCGGTCGAGAATGTCGGTGTGCCGGCATCGGCACGCCGCCGGCAATGTTGCGCAAAGCTCTGTATACGCGGCCTCACGGCCGATGATATTCAGCGCGTTTGCCGCGAATACAATGTCTCTGCGGCAATATGGTGCTCGGTGTCCGAGCGCGAGCCGCTGTTGCTGGACGCTCTCAGGCAATCCTGCGGCAATATCATCGAGCTCACCGTGGACACTCCCACGCCTCTGGCGATAGACTATACCACGCCGCAGACTCTGGGCGTGGACCGTCTCGCCGCCGCCGTAGGTGCCTATACCCTCCCCGGGGCACGAGGCCGCGACATCCTGGTCAGCGACCTGGGTACGGCGATAACCTACGACCATGTCACGGCATCCGGCCGATATGTCGGCGGCAATATCGCCCCGGGAATATGGATGCGCCTCTGCGCCCTTAACCACTACACGGCGCGCCTCCCGCAGGTGGAGACCGACGGCGACACCCCGCTCTGGGGACACGACACCGCCTCGGCTCTGCGCGGTGGCGCCATCAACGGAGTGGTGGCCGAGCTGGAGTACTATCACAGCAGCCTCGGAGACGATGCGGTGGTGGTTCTTACCGGAGGAGCGGTAAAGCTGGTGGAGGGTCGCCTCTCCTTCCGCCCCATGATAGTCCCGGACCTCGTCTCCGAAGGCCTTGAGGCGATAATGGCATACAATGGCCTTTAAATTTTAAGAATATTCTATCATAGTCACAGACAATATAATGAAAATCAAACGGATAATAAGCGCCCTGATGCTGGTGGCCGTAGCGGCCACGGCAGCAATGGCCCAGAACTCGGTAATAACTCCTTACTCGCGTTTCGGATACGGTATTCTCAGCGACAATGCTACATCGTCGCAGCGCGCCATGGGCGGCGTGGGTTACGCCATGCAGTCCGGACGCCAGACAAATGTCATGAACCCCGCGTCCTACGCCTCCATAGACTCGCTGACGTTCCTCTTCGACATGGGCGTGGACTTCACCACCCTTTGGAGCAAGGAGAACGGCAAGAGCCAGAAGGACTACGGCGGCGGTCTGGATTATATAACCCTGCAGGTGCCCATCGCCAAGCGCATGGGTGCATCGGTGGGTATACTGCCCTATGCCTCTGTGGGTTACGCCTTCGGTAACAACATCCAGAACGGTGCCACGGAGCGCAACGGCTCGGGTAGCCTCAACCAGCTGTACCTCGGTTTTGCCGGAAATCCCTGGAAGGGCCTGTCGCTGGGTTTCAACTTCGCTTATCTCTTCGGAAATGTCTACAACCAGGACTATGTGAGCGTCAGCGGCGGCAGCCAGACGCTGTTCGAGCGTCAGATGGATGTCCGCGACTGGCGTCTGGACCTCGGTATCCAGTATCGTCAGCAGCTTACTCGCCGGGACGCTGTTACTCTGGGTGTTGTATACTCGCCCAAGAAAGACCTCCACGGAAATGTCTACGGCATTTACTACGACACCTCGGTGACCAATCCCAAACCCGATACAGTGAATGTGGGCGACCACAAGATGAAAGGGAAATACTCCGTCCCCGAGACATGGGGCGTGGGTCTCAGCTGGCAGCGCTCATATAAGCTGATGGCCGAGGTGGACTTCACTTATCAGCCGTGGTCAAAGGCCAAATACGGTAACCTCGCCCACTTCGAGAACGCCAAACTCGCCGACAGATACCGCATCGCCGCCGGTGTGCAGTACACGCCCGCTTACCGCGGCGGATACTTCAAGCGCATAAACTACCGTTTCGGTGCCTACTACAACCGCGATTACATCACCGTCCGCGACAACAATGTCCGCGACTATGGCGTGACCCTGGGCTTCGGTTTCCCCGTGCCCGCCTTCAAGACCATCGTCAACCTGGGCTTTGAATACCGTCACCGCCAGGCTTACCCCAACCCGCTCCTTAAGGAAGACTACCTCAACATCACTCTCGGCATAAACTTCAACGAGATGTGGTTCCGCAAGAACAAAATTTATTGATAACGTCCCATGCGCAAGCTTCTGCTGTTCCCCGCTGTGCTGGTACTTGCCGGCATTATCGTGGCCTGCGAAGACGAAAAGCACACCTATGTCGCCAACGTCTCGGACCCCGAGACTACGCCGACAATGGTTACCGAGGACGTGACCACGCTCATCAGCGACTCGGGCTACACCCGATACAAGATTGTTTCGCCCGTCTGGAATATCTACGACGACGCCAAGGAGCCGCACTGGACTTTCCCCGAGGGTCTCGCTCTGGAAAACTATGACCTGGCCATGAAGGTGGCAGCTAACATGAACTGCGACAGCGCCACTTACTTCTCAAACAAGCGCATCTGGCGCCTGGACGGTAATGTGGTGATGGTGAACGTGCAGCGAGACTCGTTCCTGACCCAGCAACTGTTCTGGGACCAGACGGCAAACAAACTGTACTCCGACTCATTTATACATATAGTAAAAGCACGCCATATTATCGAGGGCTACGGATTTGTCTCCAACCAGGAGATGACTCAGTACTCCGTGAACCGCCCCACGGCGATTATCCCCATAGACGGCGACAAGGCCCCCGGAAGCCGTGCGCCTCAGGCCGATACTTCTTCGGTGTCAATAGACCCCGGCAGCGACCGCCCGTTGGCTCCCGAACGCGCCTCGCGACGCAATAACTCACCTTTTATAACACCGGTTATTCCCTGACTGACTGCCACATGACTCCCTGGATTATAATTACTGTCATATCACTGATTTGCTCGGCGCTGTTCTCCGGCACGGAGATAGCGTATATCACCGCCGACCGTGTGCGCACGCAGATAGACGTGAAGCGCGGAGGGCTGTTAGGCAATATAATCCGCCGTTTCTACTCCAACTCCGAGTTCTTCATCTCCTCCATACTTGTCGGCAACAACATCATGCTGGTAATATACGGTATGGGCGCGGCGGCATTGCTGGAGCCGGTACTGAAACCGTTAGTGGACAACAACGAGGCGCTGGTGCTGTTGCTGCAGACGCTGATTTCCACGCTGGTAATCCTCCTTACCGGAGAGTTCATCCCCAAGACAATCTTCCGTATCAACCCCAACAGCTCGCTCAAGCTGTTCGCACTGCCCATATATTTCTTTTATCTGCTGTTCTACCCCGTGTCGTGGCTTACCACTGCCGTGTCGCGAGGACTGATGCGTCTGGTGGGCATAAAGGGCGAGAAACCGCGCCTGCGAGCCCTCTCCATGGGAGACCTCAACGACTACCTGGAGGAGAGCATAGACTCTGCCGCAGAGACAAAACAGAAGGTGGAGAATGAGGTGAAGATATTCCATAACGCCCTGGACTTCAGCACCACACACCTGCGCGACTGCATGCTGCCCCGCAACGAGATTGTGGCCGTGAACATAGAGACGGCGACGCGCGACCAGCTGGTGCGCCTCTTCACGGCCTCCGGACGCTCCAAAATCATAGTGTACCGAAAGGACATCGACACCATTTTGGGGTATATACATGTGAGCGAGCTCTTCCACTCGGACAGCGACTGGCAGCAGCACATTAACCCCGTGCTCTTCGCTCCCGAGACCCTGCTGGCTAACGTGATGATGCGCCGCCTGTTGGCCGAAAAACGCTCCATAGCGGTCGTCGTGGACGAGTTCGGAGGCACTGCCGGAATGGTAACGTTAGAGGACCTGGTGGAGGAGATTTTCGGAGACATCCGCGACGAGCACGACAAGCCCGCCCTGCACGCCCGCTGCGTGGCACCGGACGTCTACGAGTTTGCCGGACGCTGTGAGATTGAGGACCTGAACGAAAACTTCAACCTTGACCTCCCCGAGGACGATGACTATCAGACACTTGCCGGATACATCCTCAACGCCACCGGCACAATCCCGGAGAACGGCTCCACCCTGGTCCTTGGAAACTACCGTTTCGACATCCTTAAGAAATCCGCCTCGCGCCTGGAACTCATCCGCGTAACCCACATAATCGCTCCCGAAAGCGGCGAATAAGCCGCACCGTGGTACGCCCCCGGCACGGAATCCCCAACCATATCATATAAGACCCCGTTCCCCAATATTTGTTAACGCAGGGGTCTAAAAATTGAAAGTGCGTTACTTCACAGTAACGCACCTCCCTCATAACCAAAATTCAAGTATATATGTCTAACAATACGTTCTCAACTTTTATTTCTTTCAGTTAGATAGTAATTTTTTAGGCTATCACATGGGATATGTAATAACTGTTATGCGAAAAAATCACATAATTATACGTTTCGAGGAAAGGCATTGAGCCTTTAATCGTCCACAAAAAGAAAAACGGGAAAGCATCAAGGTAAAAAATTCAGCATTATATTGTGTGCCCCCGGAGGGGCTGATCTTTCTCCGATGCAAAGGTAATATAAAAAGATGTTGAATATAGCCAAACTAATGTTAATAAAACCTAAACGAGATATTTTTTTTACCTTTGCCCGCGGTAGTATATGGAAGGGAGATTGTACAACTTGTGAGCCTGTTTTTTTGCAGATACAGGAAAAATTATCTATATTTGTAGCGCACATAACACATAGAACTTATGAAATCAACAAAGAGCAACAGCAGAGTCCCCGCGCCCGCGAAAAGCACCAAGCGTGCACCGCGTCGCCGCCGTCTGAGTATCTTACGCAATGACCCGTGGCTTGAGCCGTATGCCGAAGCAATAGAGGGCCGGCATGCCGAGGCGCTGAGGCGTGAGAAAGAGCTTGTAAAAGGGTGCCGGAATCTGGACCGTTTTGCCAATGCGCACAACTACTTCGGGCTACACCGTACCGACACGGGGTGGGTTTTCCGCGAGTGGGCGCCCAATGCCACGTCAATATGCCTGATAGGTGATTTTAACGGCTGGAAGCCGTCGCCGGAGTATGAGCTGGCGAATATCGGCGGCGGTGTCTGGGAGGTTGCTCTGCCGGCCGAGGCGCTGAGCCACGGCCAGCTTTACAAGATGCTTGTAAAGTGGCCCGGCGGCGAGGGCGAGCGCATTCCGGCGTATGCCACCCGTGTGGTGCAGGACTCCAAGACTGCTATATTCTCGGCGCAGGTGTGGATGCCGGCGGAGGCGTACGAGTGGCATACAGAGGGGTTTGTGCCCGATGTAAAGCCTTTGTTGATTTATGAATGCCATATCGGCATGGCCCAGGACCGCGAGGGCGTGGGCACGTACGCCGAGTTCCGCGACAATATTCTGCCGCGCATCCATGCGGACGGCTATAACGCCATCCAGATAATGGCTATCCAGGAGCACCCTTATTACGGGTCCTTCGGATACCATGTCAGCAATTTCTTTGCCGCCTCCAGCCGTTTCGGCACGCCGGAGGAGCTCAAGAGCCTGATAGACAGGGCGCACGAGTTGCGGATAGCGGTGATTATGGACATAGTGCACAGCCATGCCGTCAAGAATGAGGTGGAAGGTCTGGGACGTCTGGACGGGTCGTACGACCAGTATTTCTATGGCGACGGGCGCCGCGAGCACCCGGCCTGGGATTCGCTGTGCTTCGACTACGGCAAGACCGAGGTGCTGCATTTCCTGCTGTCCAACTGCAAATATTGGCTTGAGGAGTACCATTTCGACGGTTTCCGTTTTGACGGTGTAACCTCCATGCTGTATTATAACCACGGCCTTGGCCAGGCCTTCGGTGGCTATGGAGACTATTACAACGGCAATCAGGACACCAATGCTATAACGTACCTGACGCTTGCCAACAAGTTGATACACAGCATAAACAAGCACGCCATAACCATCGCCGAGGAGATGAGCGGCATGCCCGGGCTGGCTCTGCCGGTTGCCGACGGCGGCATGGGCTTTGACTACCGTATGGCCATGGGCATTCCCGATTACTGGATAAAGACCCTGAAGGAGAGGAAGGACGAGGACTGGAAGCCCACTTCCATCTTCTGGGAGCTTACAAACCGTCGCGCCGACGAAAAGACCATCAGCTACGTGGAGAGCCACGACCAGGCTCTTGTGGGTGACAAGACGGTGATTTTCAGACTTATAGACAAGGAGATGTACTGGCACATGATGGTCGGCGACCAGGATATGACTGTTGCCCGAGGCATCGCCTTGCACAAGATGATACGCCTCGTTACCATCGCCTCCATAAACGGCGGTTATCTTAACTTTATGGGTAATGAGTGGGGACATCCGGAGTGGATAGACTTCCCGCGCGAGGGCAACGGCTGGAGCTACAAGTATGCCCGCCGCCAGTGGAATCTGGTGGACAATCCCAATCTTAAATACCACTTCCTGAATGCCTTCGACAATGCTATGGTGGAGACTGTTAGCGGTGTCTATAATTTCCAGGCGTTGCCGGTGAGAAAGCTTTGGGAGAAGGACGACGACCAGATTCTCGCGTTTATGCGCGGCGACTTGGTGTTCATCTTTAACTTCAATCCCACAGAGAGTTACAGCGACTATGGCATTCTTGCCCCTCCGGGTAAATATACCGTGGAGATGGATACGGACAATCCGGCCTTCGGCGGCTATGGCAACATAGACGACAGTGTGGAGCATTTCACGATGGCCGACCCGCTGTATGCGCCCGCCGGAGTGGAATGGCTCAAGCTTTATCTGCCGGCGCGTACGGCAATGGTGCTGAAACGCAACAAGTAAACGGTAGATTAGTCCGATGCGTGATTTTGTATTATCTCTGCTGTCCGATTTATCTTTCCTGACGCCGAAACAGGCCGAGATGTGGTCGTTCTGGGTGTCTCTGGCATTGCTGGCGGCGCTTGCATTTGTGGCATACAAGGCGTGGTCGCGGGTGGTGGTGCCGTTGGTGACATTGCTGACGCGCCACACTAAGACCGACTGGGACGACGCGCTGTTGGCGCCGGAGGTGCTACGCGCGTTGGGTCAGCTGTTGCCGGCGTTGATAGTCAACTATTATCTGCCGGACATATTCTCTGCGGAGACGGGTACAGCGACGTTTGTATGGATACGCAAGCTCACGAGTCTGTACATAGTCTGGGCCGTGTGGTATTTGTTCGTTAAATTTATCAAGCGACTGTTTAACAAGCTGATAGAGGAACGGCATATCGCCGAGCACTCCACCAAGGGCCTGGTGCAGATGTTCATAATCCTGATAAGCTGCTTTGCCGTGATAGTGGCGCTGAGCATCCTGATGGGGCGCAGCCTCGGGGCAATTATCGCCACGTTGGGCGCGTCCACGGCAGTGCTGATGCTGGTGTTCAAGGACTCGATACTGGGCCTTGTCGCGGGCGTACAGCTGTCGGCGAACAAGATGCTCAAGAAGGGCGACTGGATAATTGTGGACCACTCGGGCGCCAACGGCGAGGTGCAGGATGTGTCGCTGACGACCGTGAAGGTGCGCAACTGGGACGAGAGTATCACCACCATCCCGCCGTACAAGCTTATCTCCGAGAGTTTCCAGAACTACGCGAACATGCGCGACGGCGGCGGGCGCCAGGTGCGCCGGAGTATAAACATAGACCTTAATTCGGTGCGGTTTCTTACCGGCGAGGAGCTGCAAGACCTTGTGGATGATGGGTTTATAGGGGCCGACAGCAAAATAAAGGCAGGGACGCCGCAGTCGGTGAACATCCGTATCTTCCGGCATTATCTGGAGCGTATGTTGTCAGATAACGAGAATGTCCGCGGCGACATGCGCACCATGGTGCGACAGCTTCAGCCGACGGGCCAGGGCCTGCCGCTTGAGCTGTTTTTCTTTGTGAGGCAGACCGAGTGGGTGGCTTTCGAGGCAGTGCAGAGCGATATTTTCGACGAGGTTTACGCGCTTGTTAACCGCTTCCAACTGCGTCTGTATCAGCAGCCTGCGGGCGCCGACTTCCGCCGCGACTAACTTATATAAACTCACGCGGAGTTGTTTGTCTCTCGCGTGGAGAGGGTGTTTTTTGTCTCGCGCGGATGTTTTTTATCTCGCGCAGTTTTTTATATCTCGCGCAGAGTGCGCGGTGAGCGCGGAGGAGTTCTGTAGAACTCTCGCAGAGAAATAATTTGGAGAGGGGGAGAGGGGTGGATCGCGCGGAGTGTTTTGTGGATCGCGCGGATGTGTTTTATCTCACGGATGTGTTTTATATCTCGCGCAGAGCCCGCTGAGCTCGCGGAGGGAGTTCTGTGGAACTCTCGCAGAGAAATAATTTGGTGAAGGAGAGGGCGCGGAGGAGGGCTTTGGTGGTGGGTGTGTGGACGGTTATTGGAGGAGGTCGGGGCGGAGGCGGCGGGTGCGCTCGAGGGACTGTTCGTGTTTCCACTCGGCGATTTTTGCTTCGTGTCCCGAGAGCAGGATTTGGGGGACTTCCCAGCCTTTGTAGACGGCGGGGCGGGTGTAGATGGGGCCTTCCAGGAGGTTGTCCTGGAAGGAGTCTGACAGGGCGGATTGTTCGTCGCCCATGGCGCCGGGGATTAAGCGCACGATGGCATCGGCAATCATGGCCGCCGGCATCTCTCCGCCGGTGAGGACGTAGTCGCCCACGGATATTTCCTTGGTAATGAGGTGTTCGCGGATGCGGTAGTCAATGCCTTTGTAGTGTCCGCAGAGGATGATGATGTTGTTGAGCAGCGACAGGCTGTTGGCCATTTTCTGGTTGAACTGTTCGCCGTCGGGTGCTGTGAAGATTACCTCGTCGTAATCGCGTTGGGCTTTCAGTGCTGAGATGCAGCGGTCTACGGGCTCAATCTGAATAATCATTCCGGCCTCGCCGCCGAAAGGATAATCGTCGACTTTGCGGTGCTTGTTTGTGCTGTAATCGCGCAGGTTGTGGACGTGGAGTTCGGCCAGGCCCTTGTCGCAGGCACGTTTCAGAATGGAGCATCCCAGGGGGCTTTCCAGCATTTCGGGGACAACGGAAATTATATCTATGCGCATGAGCGTAAAAAACGTTTACAATTAGTTAAGTCAGAGACGGATTTTGATGCGGTGTGATGCCGTGGGGGTTGTCACGCAGAGGATGTAAATGCCGTGTGGCAGGCCGGCGGTGGAGAGGGTAGCGGTGCGTGCCGAAGCGGCCTTGCTGCCGGCGAGGGAGTATAAGTCGAGCGAGACGGGACCGCCGGCATGTGCGACTGTTATTCCACCTGGGACGGTGGTGACGTTGATATTGTCGGCGGCGATGTCGCCTATGGCCGTCTGTCCGGATTTATAGATGGAGAAGTATGCTTTTTCATCGGGGTCTTTATCACCGTACATTCTGCTCCAGGACCTGTTGTTGTCTGTGGCGAAGTAGAATTTGTCCTGCCAGTTGAGCATGCCTCGGATTACGATGTTGCCGTCGCCGACGGCTTCGGGTCTGAAGAGGAACGCTTCAGAGGCGAGCTGAGCCTGAGACGGCTCGTAGTCGGTGACAAGCAGGTACCATCTGTCGCGGTAAACATAGTCACCGTCGGAAGTGCGCAAGTTATAGTAAGAGTGGTCGGGCGCGGCGGCGGGAGCATATAAGAAGGTGAAAGCCTGGGCGTAAGGCACGGCGTTCTCCTTGTCGTCGGGGTGGATGACGAGCAGGGATTTCTTGGGCCATTTATCCTCGTCCTCGTCGGCCTGGAAGAAGCCGGCGCTGAGCAGCGAGCCGGTGTAGTTGTGGAGGAGCATGTATTCCTCGCCGGGGTTTATTCCGGAGGGGTGGTTGCCGATATAATTTATTGAGAACAAGGCTTTTTCGTCGTTGGCCTTGTCTCCGTACACTCGGCTCCAGAACCAGTTGTTGTCTGTGGCGAAGTACTTACCGTCCATGGCGCTGCGGATGACAATGCCATCGCCGGCGGCGTGGGCGGAGAATAGGAATGCGGGGCTGTTTAGCTCGTCGGTCGTCGGAGCCTCTTTCAGTAGCAGGTACCATCTGTCGCGGTAAACATACTGGCCGTCAGGGGTATGGAGGTTGAATCCGGCGGTTGCAGCGGGGGCCTGGTCCAGGATGAACGAAGCGTTATAGCCGCCGAGGGAGTTGTCGTCGATTACGAGCAGGGAGTTCTTGGCGTACGTGTCCTCGTCTTCGGGGGCCTGGAACCATCCTGATGCGAGCAGCGCTCCCGTGTATGAGTGTCTCAGCGAGAACGGGCGTCCGAGGGGGATGGGAAGCTCGTCGGCGGCCTGAGCGGGGAATGCGTCCATGGCGGCCTGCAGGGCATCCAGTGCGCCGTCAATGGCGTCCTGGTCTCGTCCCATGAATTTGCGGGCCTCGTCAATGGCCTCGGAGAGCGCGTTGCGGCGTGATGCGGAGGCGTTGGGGTTGTTGTCCAGCAACTGCTGCGCCTTGTGGATGCGGTATGTGAGGGCGGCGTTGGCGTCCTCGGGTATGTAAACGCGGGTATAGTCAATGTAATAGAACGCCTTGGAGATTGCGCTGAAGTCGCCTCCGTTGTCGCCACCGATGGCGAGGTTCAGCCAGATGTCGAACTTGTTGTTTTCGTCGCGGTAGGGGTTGTATCCGTCGCCGTTTACGGTCTGCGACAGTTTTACTTCCTTGAGCAAGCGGTCGTCCAGGTATATTCTGATGGAGTTGTGGTCCCATTCCATGCGCCAGGTGTGGTAGACATCGGCGAAGTCGGGGCTGAAGGTGGACATGTGGTGCAGGGAGCTTTCCCATATCGGGTACTGCCAGTGGTCGCCCCAGCATACGTTTGCGTGAATGTTGTCGCCGTAGTATTCCATGACGTCGATTTCGCCGGCGGAAGGCCATCCGCGAGAGTCTCCGGTGCCCCAGATGGCGGGCCAGAGTCCTGAGCCGATGGGAGCTTTTGCGCGGGTTTCCCAGATTCCGTAGTGG
Source organism: Bacteroidales bacterium (assembly GCA_004554255.1). Lineage (GTDB taxonomy): Bacteria > Bacteroidota > Bacteroidia > Bacteroidales > Muribaculaceae > CAG-873. Next base: position 15,127 of record SFNC01000015.1, on the reverse strand, counting down.
AAGCGTCTGTTGCTTTTTACGGAGGCGGAGTAGAAGGACATGTGGACGCCGTTGTCGCGGTCGGTCCATTCGTCGGCGCCGGATTCGGCCATGATGACGAGGTTTCCGTCCTCGACCACTGCGTTCTGGCGACGGTAATACTGGTTTTCGTGGTTTCGGCAGTAGCCGTTCTCGAAGTTGAAGTTGCGGTCCAGGGTGGTGGGGTCGCTGAATTCCTCGTTGTACTCGAGTCTGTATCCGGGGAATTTATTATTTATGTCTTGTGCAAGAGCGGGCGCGGCGAAAAAAAACAAAGATGCCGCTACGGCGGTAACGAATTTTATCATAAGAATTAGAATTTAATAGTACAAAGGTAAAGAAAATTTGCGAAATTTAGGCTCGCGCGGAGTTTTTTTTATTATCTCGCGCAGAGAACGCTGAGCGCGCTGAGGGAGTTCTGTGGAACTCTCGCAGAGAAATAATTTGGAGAGGGGGAGAGGGCGCGGAGATGGGCTCGCGCGGAGGGAGGATTTGGAGAGGGAGGGTAGAGAGGGAGGCACTCCTCTGCGCGAGGTTGTTTATTGCCGGGCGGCAGTCTTTGCAAGTGTAATGGTCTCTGATGAGGATGTATATATCTGCAGTCCGAAGTCGCTAACCACACTCGCTACATGTTCCACTACGCCGGCAAGGATGCCGCAGTAGGCATTGAAGTCCGTGGTATTGGTAAAGCACCAGATCTGTAGCTGCAGGCCGTAAATGTTCGGCTCCTGCATCTGCACCAGTATGCGCTGCTCTTTGCTGATATGCGGGTTATGCATCAGATACAGACACAGATACGCTCTGAATAGGCCAACATTTGTCTCAACGGTGCCGTTTACGGGGCGCAGACCGCCGTCTACGCTCCAGCCGCCGTCGCCCGTATCGCCCTGCAGCTTGCTTATATACTCGGCCATCAGCGGATACTTGGCGCCAATCGCCTGCAGCAGCGCCGGCGTGCATGCGCAGACGCCCGCATAGTCTATGGTAAATGTCTCAAGTATACGCCTGACGCCGCTGTCCGACATCCCGCGCCAGTTCTGGAACGCACCGCTCACAAGCGTATAAGGCGGCACTGTTACTATGGTATTGTCCCAGTTTTGCACCTTTACTGCTGTAAGGCTAACGTCCATGACTGTTCCGTTTGCCGGGGTATTCGGGACTACTATCCAGTCGCCCACATGCAGCATATCGTTCTGGCTCATCTGGATTCCGGCGACGAATCCCAGGATGCTGTCCTTGAAAATCAGCATCAGTGCGGCCGCAAAAGCGCCAAGGCCGGCAAGCAGCGCCATCGGCGACTTGTCAACAAGTATAGACACTGCGATTATAGCGATGATTATCCACACTATGCCCTTCGCGACATTCAATATTCCTTTCAGCGGCAGATTCCGGCGGTTAATGCGCTCATTATAACGGTCGAATGCAAAGGTCAGTATCGCGTTAAGCCCAACCGCGAACGCTATCAGCGCGTACAGGGCCACAATCGTCATTATGGTGTGCAGAGATCCCGACTCGCTGTTGAAGGCAAACGGTATGAGCGCCATGAATACAAGCGGCGGAACCACATGGAAACACTTGGCAAGAACACCCTCACGCAGTATTTCCTGCGCGAAATGGCTCTTCCGCAAAGCCACAATCTTGCGCGTTATCCAAAGCAGCAGAGTCTTTATCCCGAGGCCGATGATAAGCGCTACCGCAGCCACCACCACGATATACACCACCTGCTGCGCCGTAGAACTGTTCTCAAGTCCGAACAGCGACAAAAAATCATTCACGCCGCGCATTATCCATGTCGCAATGTCGTGCGACGGTATCACCGAGGGGGCTTTATCTGCCACCATCCGGCCCATATCTGTACTTTCGGGTCCCATATCATTGTGTTTGTTGAAACGTAATTCCTAAGGCGATGAGGGGAACGGGGTCTAATTGTGTCTTTACTTTACAACAACACAACCCCCACCTTGTTTGCCCCTCGCCAACAAAAAACAGCGGGGAGGCAAAACTGCCACCCCGCCGTGTCTTTTATGATGGTCCGTTATGACGTTATTCGCCGGCAACCACCTTACCAAGAGTCCACTCGCCCTTTGCGTTGCGGACAAACTCGAAAGTATGCTCCACATAGCTGTCTACCCAGCCACAGTCCAGGTAAACCTTGTTGTACTGGATTTCGCCCCAGCTCTGGTACCACTCGTCGTCGCCCTTAGGCGCGGGAGTCTTGGCGCAGAAATTGCCGGGAACGAGCAGTGACGCGAATTTTTCGCGCTGAGCATCGCCTATCGCTACTCGCGAGTTGAGGAACTCGGCATCGCTGTTGAATTTCTCAATGAAGGTCTTGAACGACTCCGGGCCTTTGTTGCAAGGCGCTGTGGCCGCGGTCATTTTCTTCTGTGTGGCATTCACTTCTGCGGCAGTCTGCGCCTGCATTGATACGCAACCTGCGGCGAATACGGCCAGAAGGGCCAGAATTCTAATGATTTTCATAATGATATGGCTTTGTAGTTGATATGCTTATTAATTTTCCTATTTACATCCTTGTTTACTGAGCGAGATACATGATAGCGCCCCAGAAGGTAGCGAACACCAATATCAGCACCGCCGACGCTACCGTGCACGTTATGGCCAGGTTGCGCCACGCTCCACGGCGACCGCGCCAGCCGATTACGCCCGCGATAAATCCGCCTATCGCACACCCCATCGACACCTGATAGACAAACGGCAACAGCATCCAGCCCACAAGGGTCAGGACAAAACTCAATACCGCCATCGGAATACGACGCGGCTTCTCTTTGCGCGGGGACTCGCTCTCGGCGACCGCACTCATCTGTTCTTTCTGAGTTTCCATACGGCAAATTTAGATAAAATTATTGACATTATTATCCTGCCCGCGTAAAAATCTTGCGCTTTTTATCAAATTTGCCACAAATCCGCACCTACCCCCTCCGCGCATACACTATCTACATAACTCCCTCCGCGAGAGTTCACACACAGAACTCCTCCGCGTACTCCGCGCGAGATATAAAAGCCCTTTGCGTGAGGCACTTACGTGTCCGCATAGTTATCCATGGCTTCCGGCGGCAGGATGCCGCCACTCCATTGTGTCGCGCGGCTTCCAATGCTGTGCATATTTGTGCTGTCGGGCATTTTGTGCGTGAAAAGGGGGCGGTGTTTGTGTAACTTTGCGGTGCCGCGGGGGACTTTTATGGCGATTTCTTTACCACGGAACGTACATTTTTATTATCTTTGCACAAAATCAGACATCCATGTACCGCACCCTTCGCATAATACGCATTATTTTCGCGGCGACAGTCGCCGCCGCCGTTGCTGCGGCGACGCTGAATGTGTGCGGCGCGGGCGACGCTATAGGCGAGTGGCTGAGGAATATGCAGATTATCCCGGCGCTGATTTCGGCATCGGTGGGCTGGACAGTGGTCTGGCTGGCCGTAACGCTGCTTTTCGGGAGGCTGTACTGCTCGTTTATCTGCCCGTTGGGGACGCTGATGGACTGCGCCTCGGTGGTCTCCGCAAGGCTGTCCCGCCACCCCCGGCCCTATCGGTTTGCCGGGGCGGTGACATGGGTGCGGTTCCTGTCCGTAGTGGCGTTTGTAGAGGCCGGAAGCCTGGGCTTTACCCTGATGGTGAGTGTCATGGACCCGGCGGCAAACTTCCGCCGCGTGGTGATGCTCTTCGGGGCACTGTCGGCGACAGGGCTGGTTACGGGACTGATAGTATTGGCAGTCATAGCCATTGTCGCGGCAATGCGCGGCGGACGCGTGATATGCAACACCGTGTGCCCCGTCGGCGCCATCCTCGGCTCTATATCGCGGCTGTCGCTGATGCGCATAGACATCAACCCCGACCTGTGCACCCACTGCGGGAAATGCGAGCAGGTGTGCAAGAGCCGGTGCATACGCTCCACCACCTCGCAGGTGGACACCACACGTTGCGTGGTGTGCTTTAACTGCACGGCGGTATGCCCCAACAACGCCATAACCTGGCGCGCCGGACAGCACCGGCTGCAGTGGCCCCTGCTACAACGCATCCTGCCGGCGAAACCGCGTGCCACAGCATCATTATCTTCCACTGAATCAACAACAAAAACCAATGAGACAATATCAAGACCTACTCAGGAGAATCCTCACCGAGGGAACGCCTAAAAGCGACCGCACGGGCACCGGAACCATCAGCGTTTTCGGCCACCAGATGCGCTTTGACCTCGCCGACGGATTCCCCCTGCTGACAACGAAAAAACTGCACCTCAAGTCCATTATCCACGAGCTGCTGTGGTTCCTGGCCGGAGACACCAACGTGAAATATCTGCAGGACAACGGCGTGCGCATCTGGAACGAATGGGCCGACGCCGACGGCGACTTAGGACACATCTACGGATACCAGTGGCGCTCGTGGCCCGGATACGACGGCAAGGCCGTGGACCAGATTGCCGAGGTGGTGGAGACGCTGCGCACCAATCCTGATTCGCGCCGCATCATCGTCAGCGCCTGGAATGTCGCCGACCTGCCCAACATGAACCTCCCACCCTGCCACGCCCTGTTCCAGTTCTATGTGGCGGACGAACGGCTGAGCCTGCAGCTGTATCAGCGCTCGGCCGACAGCTTCCTGGGCGTGCCCTTCAACATCGCCTCGTACGCGCTGTTGCTTATGATGATGGCGCAGGTTACGGGCCTGAAACCCGGCGAGTTCATACACACTCTCGGCGACGCGCACATCTACAACAACCACCTGGAGCAGGTGCGTCTACAGCTCTCACGCGAGCCGCGCCCGCTGCCACGGATGGTGATTAACCCGGATGTCAAAGACATTTTCTCCTTCAGATACGAGGACTTCAGCCTTGAGGGCTACGACCCGCATCCGCACATCCCCGGCATTGTAAGCGTATGACTATCAATATTATAGTGGCCGTATGCGGCCCGGAGTCGGCTATCGGACGCGCGGGCGACATGCTCTATCACCTGCGCGATGACCTGCGCAACTTCAAGGCACTGACCATGGGTTTTCCCGTGGTAATGGGACGCAAGACTTACGAGAGTCTGCCCAAACGCCCTCTGCCGGGGCGCCTGAATGTTGTGATAACCCGCAACAGCGATTATGATGCCGGCGGCGCGGTCGTGGCGGGGAGCCTGGAGGCCGCGATTGCCGCCTGCAAGGACGCCGACAAGGTATTTGTTATCGGCGGCGCGCAGATTTATGCCGAGGCAATGAACATCGCCGACAGGCTGATTGTCACTTATATAGACGCGCCGGTTCCCGCCGACGCCGACACTTTTTTTCCTCGTATAGACCCCGTCGTATGGCATGAGCAGACCCGAACCGAGTCCCTCACCGACTCTGCCACGGGGCTGCGATATTGTATTGTTGAATACACACGTTAAAAACACAGCTATTTAAAGATACATGGCACAAAAACAGCTTGATATGCTGAACGGCCCCCTTGCGGGGAAGATTCTGGTTTTCGCCCTGCCGCTGGTGGCGAGCGGAATCCTGCAGCAGTCCTTCAACGCTGTGGATGTGGCGATTATCGGCCATTACTCCACCAGCGAGGCTATCGCCGCCGTTGGTAGCAACGGCCCGGTGATAGCTACTTTGGTAAACTTGTTTTTAGGCGTGGCCGTAGGCGCCAATGTGGTGATTGCCAACTACCTGGGACAGCGCAACCATGACGGTGTGCGCCGGTCAGTGTCCACGGTGATGATAGTCTCGATTATCTCCGGACTTATCCTGCTGCTGCTCGGCGCAGGCCTGGCGCGCGTGATTCTGGAGGCCATGAACGCTCCGGCCGAGGTTATTGACCTGGCCACGACTTATCTGCGGATTTACTTCTGCGGAATGCCGTTTATAATGGTCTACAACTTCGGCTCGGCGATAATGCGCTCGGTGGGCGACACCCGCAAGCCGTTCTATTCGCTGCTGGTGGCGACGGCGGTGAATTTTATCCTGGACTGGCTGTTTGTTGCCAAATTCGGGATGGGCGTGGATGGCGTGGCATGGGCCACGGTGATTGCCAACGGCGTAAACGCCGCCCTGATGGTGCGTTTCCTCATTAAGGAGGCCGAGCCGGTGACACTGTCGCTGCACCGGTGGCAGATGTCCGGAAAGGATTTCAAAAAAATGCTGCAGGTGGGTATCCCCGCGGGTCTGCAGGGCATGGTATTCTCCATCTCCAACATCTTTATACAGTCGTCCATAAACAGCTATGGCGCCGATGCCGTGGCGGGGTCGTCCGCGACGCTGACGTATGAATCCTACTGCTATTATATTATTGTGTCCTTCAGCGCCGGCGCGATAGCCTTTGCGGGCCAGAACTACGGCGCGGGCAACTATGCGCGCTGCCGCCGGGTATGGGGGCTGTGCACGCTGTTCGCCGTGCTGTTCTGCGGCGCCGCAAACGGCATAATATGCCTTGGCGAGGGATTCTTTGTGAGTGTGTTCACCACGGATGCCGATGTGGCCGCATACGCCTTCCAGCGCCTTCACATGGTGCTGATGTTCCAGTGGCTGGCGTCGAGCTATGAGGTGTCCGGCAGCTATATGCGAGCGCTGGGTTACTCGGTGGCGCCGATGGTGCTCACCATCTTCGGTACCTGCGTGCTGCGTCTGGGATGGGTGTACATTTACACGGACATAGACCACAGTTTCACGTCCCTGCTGTCCATATATCCGGTGTCGTGGATAGTCACCGGCATTGCCGTTATCGGCGCTGCCTTCCTGATACAGCGCAAGGCGTTTGCCCCGGCTGTCAGGCGTTGAACAGAGCCTGCATGGACAGCGCGACGGCGTCGGCGGTATGCGGCCCGATAACGTAATCGGCCGCAGCCTTGACCTGCGGAAGGGCATTGTCCACTACAATGGAGACATCGGCGATTTTCATCATGGGCAGGTCGTTGAGGTTGTCGCCGTAAACCACCACGCGGTCGGCGCCGATACGTTCCTTCATGCGCGTTATCGCCTCGGCCTTAGACACTCCCGGCGCAAAAACCTCCAGAATCCAGGCATCGGTGTATGTGTCGCGGTAAATTGTCACCTGGCAGTCTGTGGCGCTGCGCAGAACCTCGGCGGTATTGCGCATAACGTCCTCGGGGCCCATGGCGAACTGCAGCATACGCCGGTTGTCGGAGTGAGCCGGGGGCAACACTCCGATATTGAAGTGCTTGAGTGTCAGATGCCTGCGCTCGTCCACGAACTTCCGCTCGGCGGGATCCATGTCATTGTCCCGGTGGTATACCTGCAGGATATTGCCGTCGCCGAGGGAGTATATGAACGGACACACGCCGGCGCGCGCGTAAGCCTCGTCAATGGCGGCATACTGGTCGGCGGGGATGAACCGCACGTCGCTGAACACCTGCGTGTCGGTGTGCCAGAGGGCAGCGCCGGTCATCACGATAGCCGGGAGCCGGAAACGCGTGCCGGACAGCAGATCCTGCACCGTGGCGGGCGTCCGAGCCGTGGCAACGGTAATATACGCCCCGGCATCGGTAAGCTCGGTGATTATCCGCGATGTGCGCTCTGATATTTTTGCATCGGCGTTAAGGAGCGTGCCGTCCATGTCGCTGACAAACAGCGTCTTGGTCATTTTCCGGTCCTTTCCTGCTCGCTCTTGCGTATGGCGCGCGGCATAACTATGGAGACGTAGCACTGTATCACTGCACCGGCGAGCACAAACGCCAGCCAGTCCTGCGGATTAGTGGTGTAGAACATGAAAAACGCGCCCGCGCAGTAGAACAGTCCGCTCCACACCAGGATGCGGCTCAGGCGCTTTACGCGCAGATACGGCCCGCGATAGGGCAAGGCTATACGCCCTATCAGATGCAGCACTGCTCCGGCGCTGAATACGTATTTGTACAGCTCGGTGCGCGGCCCCATAATCAGGGGCAGCAGGCAGCCGATGGCTACTAAAATAAGTCCGAGATACAGTACCCATTCCAGGGCTGTTTTTGTGCTTGTGTTCATGTAAGTCGTTGGTTATAAGATTAAACGCATCAGCGGCATATAAAGACTTCCTCGTCCTCGCGGCACATGTTGAAGTTCTCGCGCACCACGCGCTCTATGGCCTCGGGGTTGCGGTTGTCAAGCTCGTGATTCAGCCTGTTGTAGTACTTCATGGTGTCTGTCTGCACGGCAATTTCGTGCTTCAGCGAGTCAATGGTGCGGTTGTAGGCGTACACCCGCGACATGGAATTATCGCTGAAAAACACCATGTATATCAGCACACCAATAACTATCAGCACTACTACGCTGATATATCTGCGGCACCAGTTGGCAAAGTCTTTCATTGTCCTAATTGTTTGATACGTTGTATGTTAAAGCCGGCGTAAATTATGTTTACACCGCTGTTTAAAATCTTTCGTGGCGCGGGGCACAAGCCGTCTCGGCCCAGCGGTAAAGGCGGTCGGAGGGGCGGATTTTGGCGGGCACGGCGATGGAGAATGCGTCGCCCTTCACAGCCTTGGGCACCGATTTGCAGTTTACCTGTATGTCCTCCACCTTCACTATCAGCGCGCCGGTGGTGGGACCGGTGATAACCACCTCGTCGCCGACGTTTAGCTCGCCGGCCTCCATGATGAACTCGCCCACGCCAATCCGCGAGAAGTACTTGACACCCTTGGCGATATACTGCTTTACGCGGGTTGCCGACGAGCCGTATTTGCGCGACCATTCGCCTAACCTCTGACCCTGGTAATATCCGTCCCAGAAGCCGCGGTTGAAGACCTGCGCGAGGCGCTCGTCCCAGTCGGCAATCATGGCTTCTGTGGCGTAAGAGCCGTCGCAGATGGCCAGCAAAGCCTCGTTGTAAACCTCCACGGTACGGCGCACATACTCGGGTCCGCGGGCGCGGCCCTCGATTTTGAAGACACGCACGCCGGCGTCCACCATCTTGTTAAGGAAGTGTATGGTTTTCAGGTCCTTGGGCGACATCAGATACTTGTTATTCACCTCTATCTGCTCGCCGGTATCGCTGTCGGTGAGGGTGTAGGCGCGACGGCAGATCTGCGTGCAGGCGCCGCGGTTGGCACTGGAGTCCATCTGGTGCAGCGACATGTAGCACTTGCCCGAAACGGCCATGCACAGCGCGCCGTGGCAGAACATCTCTATGGCCACGGGGCGTCCCGACGGACCGCGGAGGTCTTCGGCCACCATACGACGGTGTATCTCGGCCACCTGGTCCATATTCAGCTCACGGGCAAGGACCATCACGTCGGCCCACTGACTGTAGAACTTAAGCGCCTCATAATTAGTGATATTCACCTGTGTGGACATGTGCACCTCCATCCCCACCGAGCGCGCATACAGAATTATGGCCATATCTGCGGCGATAATCGCGGAGATTCCGGCCTCGAGGGCGGCATCCACCGTGGCGCGCGCCGCCTCCAGGTCGTTGTCGTACAGCACGATATTGAGGGTGAGGTAAGTCTTTACACCGTGCTCGCGGCACTCGGCGGCGATGGCGCGGAGGTCGTCGAGCGTAAAGTTTACGCTTGACCGCGAGCGCATATTCAGCCCGCCGATACCGAAGTATACCGCGTCGGCACCGGCGGCAATAGCGGCATGGAGGCTCTCGTAAGAGCCCACAGGGGCCATGATTTCAAAATCCTTGCGGTTCATTTACTAATCCTTTCGGTTGGTTTACAAATCCTTGGCGGGGCGTTATCATATCCTTAACCGTATATCCTCTTATACTTTACCGGATATTCCCTTCACCTTAGCGAGGCGCATACCGGGCCATGTGGTCACTTTGGAATCCTTTGTATACGCGTCAAGGCCAACAGGCCGCGAACAGTCTGTCGGCCTGTATAAGACCGTTCCGGATACCCTCCGGCGGGATTATTTTGCTTCAGCGGGTGCAGCAGCGGGAGCGGGAGTAGCCGCGGGGGTTGCTGCGGGCTTGGCGTTGGTGTCGAATTGGTTGGCCTGTGCGGGAGCGGGAGCGGTTGCTACCTCTTTGGCGTCGGCGCGAACAGCGCTGGCGTCAGCCTTGCCGGGCATAGTGTAGGCACAGACTACGGAAAGAACAAGTATCAGGACAGCGAGAGTCCATGTTGTCTTCTCCAGGAAGGTGTTGGTGCCGCGTACGCCAAGGACCTGGTTACCGCCGCCGAACTGGGACGACAGACCACCGCCTTTGGATTTCTGTACCAACACAATCAGGATCATCAGGACAGATACAATCACTGTCAGGATTACACTTACTATAAACATCTTTAATTATTATTGATTAAGTTTATTGTTATATTTTCTGTTAAAAACACGATTTCGGCAGAGGTAGAGCAGTGTTTCAGGACTGATTTTTGGCGCCTGCGGAGGCAGCGCGGCGCTGCTGCAAGGCGATTACCTTCTGCAAAAAACGCAATTGGTCTGCAAAGTAAATACTTTTTTCCGGATTTTTCAAATTTAAAGCGGAAATAATCTCAAAAGCGCGCTCATATCGGCCCTGACGGATGAAAATCTGTGCCAAAGACTCGGAAAGCGAGGGTTGTTCGGCGGCAGGAGCTGTTGCAGCTGCCGGTTTGGGAGCGGGTTTTGGCGCCGGCTCTGCGACGGGTTCGGGATGAGATTCCGTGATGGGGTCCGGGCGGACTTCCGCGATAGGCTGCGGGCGCGATTCGGGGAGCGGAGCGGCCGGCTGTGCCACGGGGTGGCTCTCCAGGAAGGCGGAGATAAGGGGGTCCTGGCTGTCGGCGCCGGCAGGCGCGGGAGCCTCGTTGGCGGCAAGGACCTCCGAGTAATCCAGCACCGGGTTGAAAATCATCCGCTCCAGCAGCGCGTCCTCCTGCGGCGAGGAGTGCCCGTATGTCTCCAGGAAGGTGTCTATGGCCTCTCCCGTGGTGAGGGGCACGGCCTCCTCGGCGGCCGGGTAGATGTGCATCCAGTCATCGCCGTCAAGGTCCACAAACAGCGCCACGGCGCGCGGGTCGGCGGAATTCAGCGCCACGCTCTGTTTCAGCGTCGCGATGCGTGCGGCATCCAGCTCGTCTCGGTGCTCTTTCAGCAGCTTCATCGCCGGATACGGGAAATATGGATGCGGAGTCGGAGATTTCATGGTGTATTATTTTGATTCTCTGTTTGTTACCAGTTACCAAGGGTGGCGTTGAAAATGAGGTCTACCAGGTCGTTGCAAATTTCCTCGCACAGCTGGTCCTGGACGTCTATAAGCAGCTCCGTGGCATCGAAGTCGCGATAGGCCGAGAAACTCTGGTCCACGTTGTTGGTGTCCTTGCGATTGTCAATATATTTTACGCGCACGGTGATGGTGAGGCGCGTCTTGGATGCGTAGGCGTCCTCGGTAACGGCCTGCGGCGACAGGCTGTAGCCGGTGATTTCGCCTTCTATCTCGAGGTCTGACGCCCCGTCGGTGGTCTGCAGACGCGTGTTGCGCTGGACATAGTCCAGAAGTTTGTTCTCGAATATCTGCTGCAGCGGCGCATAAACCAGCGCGGCGCGAATGGGGAATTCGCTGACACGTATGGTTTTATATACGGTGTAGTCCAGCGCGGAGCCGTTCAGCTTGAATGACGGCACGCAGGCGGTGGAGAAACAGCCGATGATGCAGGCGAGAAGTATGACAATGCGGGTTTTCAATGTGGTAAATATTTATTAGTCAGAGGAATTGAGGTGATAGTCAGTTTATTCCGTCCAGGCCGTATTCGCGAATCTTGCGGTATAGCGTTCGCTCGGAGATTCCCAGCTCCTCGGCGGCGGCCTTGCGGCGACCGTTCTGCCGTCGCAGCACCTCGGCGATTTTCTGCTTCTCGCCGGTCTGGGGCGTCACGGCCTCTATTCTGCCGTAATTTGTGAGGGCGGGGACACACGGTGCCACGGGAGGGGCGTGGTGCGTGACAATCTGGCTGTCGTCCACAGAGACAGTCTCGGTGAGCGGGGTGGATGCTGCATCGAGGCGTGACGTAAGGTCGTCAATCTTTTCGCGCAGCGAGAAGATCATGTTAAAGAGCATCTCGCGCTCGCGCTCGTAGCTGTGGCTGTTGTCCGTGGAGCACGCGGGCATGTACGAGTCGGTGACAGCCGGCAGATACTGCGCCAACGTGGCGGCATTGACGGTGTTGCCGGCCTCGAAAAGCGAAATCTGCTCTATTATATTCTTGAGCTGCCGGACATTACCGGGCCAGCGGTAGTGGAGCAGGGCGGAACGGGCGTCATCGCTGAATGACGTCTGCGGCATGCGGTAGCGCTCGGCGAAATCTCCGGCGAATTTCCGCGCCAGCAGCATGATGTCGTTGCCGCGGTCGCGCAACGGGGGCACCGTAATCTGTATTGTGGAGAGGCGGTAATACAGGTCCTCGCGGAATTTTCCCTCGGCAATGGCCTTGGGCAGGTCCACGTTCGTGGCGGCGACCACGCGGATATTCGTTTTCTGCACAGTGCTTGAGCCAACCTTCAGGAACTCGCCGGACTCCAGTACGCGCAGCAGGCGGGCCTGGGTGGTGAGGGGCAGCTCGGCGACCTCGTCCAGGAAAATGGTACCGCCGTCGGCCTCCTCGAAATATCCTTTTCGCGATGCTACGGCGCCTGTAAACGAGCCTTTTTCGTGTCCGAAGAGTTCGGAATCTATCGTGCCCTCGGGGATTGCGCCGCAGTTTACGGCGATGTATTTTGCATGCTTACGCGAACTATAGGCATGAATAATCTGCGGGAAAAACTCCTTTCCGGCGCCGCTTTCGCCGGTCACGAGCACGGAAAGGTCAATCGGAGCCACGCGCACCGCGCGCGACACCGCCGCAATCAGCGCCGGCGCCGTACCAATAATGCCGAAGCGCAAACGTGCCGCCTGCACCTCCGCGCCCGACGCCCCGGCCATGTCGCCGTGCGCCAAAATATGTTGTTGCGGACTCACTGGTTTATACATTTTTGCGGTATTTGCACTTGCACACCGCTATTATCTTGCAAAGATACAACATTTTCGCGACAAATAGCGCCGCAGGGATAAAATTTCGGGGTTTTGGAGCTATTAATATAGGTTTAAATTGCCAATAAGGCTGTAAATGTTGGTCAAAATGGGATATTATTTGTCGTTTTGGAATAAACTGCGTAACTTTGCCCCGTTCTAACATTTAACATAGGTACAATTATTTAAGATGAAAAGACTAATCCTTGCGGCTGCGACAGCCGCTGTTACCCTTAATGCTGCAGCAGAGGGCTATCAGGTAAACTCACTGTCTACAAGACAATTGGGCATGGCCCATACCGGAATCGGAATGAAGCTTGGTGCGGAGAGCATGTTCTTCAATCCGGCCGGTATGGCGTACATGGACAAGACGCTGGAGATAACCGGGTCATTCACAGGCATAAGCGCCCATTGCTCGGCTACCTACGACGGCATGAAGTACAAGGTCGATTACCCTATCAGCACGCCGATTTTTGCCGGAACGGGCTTTAAAATTTACGATAATTTCAAGGCCGGTGTGTGCTTCTACACGCCCTACGGCTCCAGCGTGTCATGGGGCGACAACTGGAAGGGCGCAGTGCTTAACCAGGACGTGAAACTGCGCGTGTACACCATCCAGCCCACGCTCTCATGGGCCATCAACGACAAATTCAGCATCGGCGCCGGCGTGATGGTGACGTGGGGAAATGTAGACCTTAACAAGGCACTGGTGACTGCCGAGACGGCAGACCTCTCCATTGCGGTGATGAAGAAATTGGGTATGCTGCCGGCGCAGACTCCCGAGTTCGGGACCACTACTCCGGCGTCGGTTAACCTGAAAGGCACGGCGGACGTCGCAGTGGGATTCAACTTTGGCGCGATGTATAACGTCAACAAGGACCTGAGTTTCGGTGTTAATTTCCGCACCAAAATGGGCATGAAGGTCAAAAAAGGAGACGCTTCCGTAACCTACGCCAACAATGTTGCGCAGAACATGCTGGGCGAGACCCTTGACCTTATAAACAACGCCAATTTCTCGGCAGAGATGCCGTGTCCGTGGGTGTTGGGCTTCGGAGCGTCCTACAAGCCCATAGACAAGCTGACGCTGGCCTTCGATGCCAAGCTGACGGGCTGGAGCGCATACAAGTCCCTTGACATAGACTTTCTGGCCGACCAGCTTGACCCGTACGACCAGCATATCGCCAAAAATTACAGCAATGCCTGGTGCTTCAGCCTCGGCGCACAATATGCGCTTACGAAGCGCCTGGACCTGCGTGCCGGCCTGATGGTGGACGCCACACCGGTGAACGATAGTTATTACAATCCCGAGACTCCGGGCATGACGAAGATTGAACCTACAGTGGGCTTCTCGTTCCGCCCTGTGCCGGCGGTCTCGATAGACTTGGGCTTTATGTATACGGCGGGCGTAGGAAGCGACAATGCGAGCTGTGAGTATCCTGACATGCTTGGCGCAAGCATGATAGGGCGTATGCAAGCCGCGGGGCTACCGGAACAGACGATTAAGGACATGGGCTTCTCTACGACCGGTAAATTCACCGCAGACTATACTGTCCACGCCTTTGTCCCGTCCATAGGCGTGTCCTACAGCTTCTGAGAGAGGTTGTAGCATTAGCGGCAGCGCCGTCCCGTTTGGGGCGGCGCTGCTGCTGTTTATGGGGGTTAGTAATTTATGTGGCGTATGTGGCGTACGTAGTGTATAAGTCTTATATGACTTATAAGATCAAAACAGAGGTCTCAGCGGCAGGAGGCCGGGCGAGTAAGGGGGGGGATAATGGCGGTATCCTGCCGCCAATCCATGGGGCGGGCGCCAGAGGAGGGGGCGGCAGTATACAGGGCACCAAGAGGCGGCAGGATGCCGAGCGGGTAAAAGGCGACAGGATGCCGTCACTCCATAGGGATGCCGTCACTACTTGAGGGCGGGCGCCAAAGGAGGGGGCGGCAGTATACAGAACGCCAAGAGGCGGCAGGATGCCGAGCAGGTAAAAGGCGGGAGGAGGGCGCCACTCCATGGGGATGCCGCCAGGCCATGAGGGCGGGCGCCAGGCCATGGGTAATAAAAAGTGATGGCCGGGTGTCTCGGGGGAGACATCCGGCCATCGATGAAGGGGGCGGTTACCTACTCTTCCGCTTTCGCAGTACCATCGGCGTGGCGGGGTTTAACTTCTCTGTTCGGAATGGGAAGAGGTGGAGCCCCCGCGC
>SFNC01000083.1 GCA_004554255.1 Bacteroidales bacterium | reverse complement strand
TTGCGCTCCTTCTTGGTGATTACCCCGTCCGCTCTCGCCTGCCGGATTTTTACGAGCAGGTCCCAAACGTTAAGGGAAAGGGTTACGGCGCACGAGACGGCGCCCAAGATGAGATAGACGACGCGCGCAACCTCGTCGGTTGACGCCAAGCCCGCGTAAGCCGTTAGGGCTGAGCACATATAAGCAAGCAACGATTTAACCATTATTAACCCCCTTAATTAACGTCGTCGGTGAACGCGATGCTCGGGAAGTCCGACAAAGTAGGTTGTTGATATGCTCCAACGCTTTCAGCGCTAGAGCAGTATATTTTATCCGTGGCAATAGTGCCGCCGTGCAAATCGAGGTAAAGAGGCACTTGCATTGAGTAATATTTCATATTGCCGCTCACCGTCAAATTGCGCCCGCCGAAAACCTCATGCAGGGCTTGATATGAGTTAATGGGGGTGTTTTTTGAAGACCTTGCCGTAAAAGACACATTCAACTGCTTATCCGCGTCGTTTAATGAGGTAATATGGACAGTGTGCTGGTATTTGGCTTGAGAGGCCCCTGCGGCTTTGGCTTCGACATCGGCCAAAGTGGACCCGGTGCCCTCAATCATAAAATCTCGCGAGATTGATGGCGTGCCATCCCCTGTTGATGTAATGGAATTCGTGAAAATATGCTCAATTAATGCAGTGTAATCGTCCCCAATCATAACGGGCTGTTTGCATGAGGACAAACTCATATATGGGCTCCAATTATCATTATAGACATCTTCCAAAGTTGCCGGTGTCGTGGTTCCATCACCGTTATCTTTAAGCGGTACGCCTAAAAATACCATAAATTCACTACCCATAGAGGCAAGGACAAGCATGCCGGGCCCATTAGCGCCTTGCTGTTCCCCTTCAACTATGATTTCCGGGCCATTCATCATTAAAGCCGTTAAGGCCGTATTCGCTGTGGTTCCATTCATGGACATAGAAACTGACCCATGATAAATAAGGGCATTTTTTCCACAAAAATATGCCTTGCCATCCGCATTTAGGTTTTTCAAGACTTCAACGTCCCCGTTATTGTTAGCCTTCAAGGCTCCCGCAATGGTTACGTTGCCCGAACCATCCACGGCATACCCTTCGGGATTAGTGCTAATGCTGCCCGTCTTAAAAATCAAATTTTCGGGGGTGTTTAAGGTCAAAGTTCCGTCCACAACGGCGTTTTTGCCCATTTCGACGTTTCCCAACTTGTCAATTAGCAACGAGCCGTTTAGGGTGACGTTCCCGGCCTCGTCTATGGCGTACCCTTCGGGCAACTTCTCGGGCAACTCAAACGGGTCGCTTTCAATGCTGGTCCCGTCGGCGAAATCGATTTCAAACACAACTTTGCCATCAGCCTGCGGCACTCCCTTAACGGTCGTCGCCGAAGCGTTTTTCAAGGCAGCCTCGACCTTCTTTAGCCACTGCAGCAAGGTCAAACGCCCGTCGGTGGTAGAAACTATGGTATCCTTTTTAATCATTCCTGCGAACCTCCTTTTTGGTCATCCTCTTGGTCGTTTACAGGCGTCTCGTCGCCGTCCTCGTAGATTTCCTCCATGCTCCCGTTGTACACGGCCCTGAAGGGCAACCCGTAAGAGGTGGCCTGCCTGTTGAAGTTGTCGATAAGCAAATAGATGTAGTCGCTTGCCTCGCCCAATTTGGCGTTGACCTCGGCCGATTGGACGCGCTCGCGCTTTTCGGTGTTGGCGGTGAGCACGCCCAACTTGGTGAGCAGTTCCGCCCGCTTATGGTCGCGGAATTCCTCGAAGCGGTCGGCAAGGAACTCCGTGGCGATGTCGATGGCCTTTAGCCCGTCCCCTAGTTCCGCGGTGGTCACTAGAACCGGCTCGCCGCGTTGCTTTTGGGCAATCGCCTGCTTTACGCTTAGCAGCAAGTCGGGATTGCTAACGGTCACGATGTACGGCGTTTTGCAGGCCTCAAGGTTTTGCCGGCTCGCCTCGTCGCAAATGGCCATAACCCGGCAGGCGTCAATGATGATGTCGCGCAGGGACGTGCCACCGAACGGCAAGGCCTTGAACAGGTAAGCGCCGGACGCTCCCGGCTCCCAAGCCGTCGGGCGTCGGAAAGTCCTGCCGTTTGCGGTCGCCAAGATGAGGGCAAGCGGGTCGCCGTCGGCGTCCAATGCGCCGGCCGGGGAAGGCTTGTACCACGCCTCGGTGACGGTGTCATAGGCGACCGCGTTGGCGTTTATCAGCAGCGATTTCACGCGGCGTTGGGTCTTGTCGGGAAGGTCGTTTCCCGCTTCGTCGGTGACCCTGAAAGAGTTGGCTAGAAGGTTTACGAATTCGTCGGTTTCGTCGAGATAAGAAAGGGGGCCGGGGCATAGCCCCGCCCCCATCAAATCCCGCACCTTTTTAGGCGTGTCGGGCATTGTTTCACTCCTTGGTGGTCAGCAGGGCGCCCTCGGCGGCGGCCATGGCTTTGGTCAAGTCGAGGCCGAAGCATTTGAACAGCGAGTTGTTGAAATAAGCCCTGTCGGTATTAAGGTAGTTGTTGACGTATTTGTGGCCGGCGAGAAGGTTTTCCATTCCATAAGAGAATTCGCGGGTGCCGCGGCCGAAATGCTTGCGGTCATAGACGAGCGCTTTAGTGCCGTCGTATTGGTCGTCGTAAGGCAAAACGACGAGTTTGCCGAACAAATCCTCTTTGGACAGGTTGAAGACGTTGGCCAACTCGGTGACGTCCATTAAATTGAGCGCCTTTTCCGAAACAGCGATGCGGATGTCACCGGACGGGACGCCCTGCTTGCATGGGACGCCGCCTTTGTCGTTGGTGGAACGGCAAACGTTGTACATTTGCCTGAGAGCGTAAATGGCGCCCTTCATGCTCGCGGGGACCTTCCCGCCGAACAAAGCGGTAGAGCAATCCATCGCGACGGCCTCGTCTTCAAGGGCCTTTCGCATGACGCTATAGTCCCCGTATCCCTCGCCCTCGCTCAAGGTGGCGAGGATGGAAGCGGCGACGCTCTCGGGGGTTTCCCCGCGGGCCATGATAGCGTTGATTTCCTTCGGGCGTTGGGTGACCTTGTATTGGGTCTCTTTCCAATTGTTGAAGTACTTGATGTACAAGGTGGGGTCTTTAGGCGAGAAACTCGGCTCGGCCCCGTCGGCGGTGGGCGCGAAGGCTTGTCCCTCGGCCATTTTGATGATCGCCTCTTCGATCACCTTGCCGTTCTCGACGGGGTAATCATAGAAGGCGTCTTCGATGCGGTTGGTGTTGGGGACGGCGCGGACATTTTGCTGCGCGATGGTCTCTACGGCTTTGAGAAAGTCGTTTTCGTTCAACGGGAATTTGTCGCTCCCGGCGGCGGTGGTGATGTCGACTGTGGTGACGTTTGCCATTTTCAGTTATACCTCTTTCTTTCTTCGTTCCTCTTTATGAGGTCTTCAATCGGCGACGGCTTCGGGGCGTCGCCTCCCCCTATCAAGTCCGCTATGATGGCGTCCCGCTCCTTGATTTTGCCCATGAGCGAGGCCCGCTCTTCCGCGGCCTTGGCCTCAGCGTCCGCCAGGCGCCCGTCGTAAGCCCTTTTGATTTTCTCGAGGCTTTCCGCCTCCTCGGCTGCGGCGCTAGGCGCTTCGGGCGCCTTTCCGGCGTCTTCCTCGGCTTGCTGCTGCGTTAAGTCAATTTCCTTCTTGTCCTCCATTCGGTTACCTTTCCGGCATTTTAGCCTTGTTCGCAAAAACCGCAAGGAACCCGGCAGGGCCCTTGCGGTCAATATAGCCATGGCTGCGGCTTAGACGGCGGCCCGCGATGGGATAGGGCGGGGGGCCTTCCGGGCTTGTCCCCGCTCCGCGCCGGTGCCTAGGCCCGCTGAGGCTCAAAGTGGAAGGGCCTCGCCCCATTCGGGCCGGGGGTCGGCTTCGTTGCCCTTGGCCTTTGCTTTGGGTTCGTATGCCTTCGGCTCATCCTTTAGGAACATGATTGTTTTGCTGTTCCTGCTGTTCCTGCTGAACCATGCGGCCGGCTGTTTTCCCTTGGCGGCGTCCCAATACGGGACGAAAACCTTGAAGAATTCGCGGCTGGGTTTCTCACCCCGCACGAACGTGAGCAGTACGCCCGTGTTTTTCGCCGTTGTGGACGCTGAGAATAACGTAAGAAGTTCGTTTCCCTTGTTTTCCATGTGTTTCCTTTCGGCCTTTCTTTTTCTATGGCGGGCCCGCCTGCCCGGGAAAGGCACCGGGCGATTGCTATATTACAGCGTTATTCCATTTCCTCAAGCGCTTCTCTAAGGTCGTCCATGTCGAATGGGACGTCAGGCGACCCTGCTCTCTCGCCGTATGCTATGGGCTCTTCCCCCGTCGTCTTCATGTCTTCGTCGCGTTTGGCCTTCACCTTCTCGGCGTATATCGACAACGCCTTTTCGTACTTGGCGGGGTTGTCGCCGAATATCTTCCGTATTTTTTCAACCTCCTCGGCGTGGGTTACGAGGAAGTTGCCCATTTTGCTGGAAATGTCGGACAGGACTTTAGCGTCCATTTTTCTCTTCGCCATTGTGTCATTTGAGTACACATTTCGGCCTTTGGATATCGAATAGGCTGAGAAGGATTGTATACGCGTCATCCGCACGGAAGGCCTGTATGTTTCGCCCCTGCGCTCGGCCCGCTCTTTCGTTCGGGCTTGCTTGTAAAGCAGCGTCACGGGGCTTTGGGTGGCTACGTTGACGCCTTGGGCGCGCTCGTATGCTTCGTACGCCCTCAACTTGTTTTTGAACACGTCGACGTTTTTTCGATACTGCTCGGCGGTCCATTTGTTGGCCCTCATGATGGTTTTCTTGACCTCTTGGGGCGAGATGAGGGAACGGACGGGCTGCCCGTTCACCACGGTTGTTTTTACGGGCCTGTCCAATCGTTTTGCCATTTAGATTTCCTCCCAAGCCTTGACGGCTTTCTCGTAATCGTCCAAGAACGTTAGAATTCGCTTAGCAACGCAAAGTTCGCCATAGGCGTCCGTGCCGCCCATCGCTATTAGTTTCTCGGAGCGGTCAACGGTGCGGTTGAGTTCGGCGCGAAGTTGGGGAATTAGGGGCTCGGGCTCGTATCCGATCACGTGCCCGGTCACGGCATTGCTTGAGCCTGCGGCGCGGCTTTTCGCCGCGGGAGTGGCCATCCATTTTACCGTGTCGGCTGTGATGTTCCAACGGCTCGCCAATTCTTCAGCGTCGCCGACGTCGGCGAAACAGTCGCCTTTGTAGAACGCGTAGATTTTCTTGGTCTTGACTTTCATTTTCCTTTTCCTTTCGCCAACGTGGTTGGCTTCATTATCTTATCGTATCGTCATGCCTCAAGCAACATATTCAACCCGCCCACATTGCTGGAGGCGAACCCGGCGGGGGCCGTTTCGGGCCTTGCAAGATACTTGTAGGTGGGAACTAGGGCCTTTCCCCCGCGCACGTTCATGGCCATTAGAACGGGATACTTTGTCCCGTATTCCATTTTGCTATAGAGCAGTTCGGGGGTCGGCTCGCCGGCGATTTTGCCGGGCTGCTTCTTCGCAACGTCGTCTAGCACGGCTTTGATATTTACGCCCTTGGAATGGACTTCAAAGCCCACTCCGTCGGGCCCGAACGGAACGGCTCCGTTAGGCCTTATCTCTAGAATATCGACGTAGGTTTTAGGGGCGATGTATTTCGCCGCTGGGCATATGGCCTCGCACTTGAGGGCGCCCAAGCGCTTGGCGTCGCACCCCGCGTATTCCTTGAAGCAGTGAATGCTATCGGTGTCTATGTATACGAAGTCTTTGCCAGGGTTGGGGCATATCTCGCGTATTTTTGATAGTATGTAGCAACGCGCGAACGCCGTTACTAGCGAGCCCACAGCGACGCTCATGGCCCCGCCGGCGTCTTCTTCCTCACCGTCGTGCACGAAGTGTACGGCGCCGGTGCCGCGGCTTATCTCGTAGTGTCCTCGCCCCCTTATGAGCCTTTCCGACAGTTTGCCATAACTTGAGTTCAACTCTAGTTTTGCTTCCTGCTTCTCGGTCTTGTTTTTTGCCTCGCTTTTGTTTCCGTAGTTTTGCAGCACAAACGGCCTGTATGCCTGCGGGCCGCGGCGCCACAAGACTACGTAGGCGACTGAGTAGTCTAGGTCGTACCAATAGGCCATCTCGTTCAATTCCCGCTCAAACATTAGGCGGGGGCCGGGTTCGTCAACCCGGGCAACGAAGTCGGACCGCGTCGGATCGTACCAAACGCCCAACATTCCAGGCCGGACGTCGCCGGCTATGTCGGTCAGCATATAGGCGGCTTCGTAATTTTCCCGCTCCGCCGCGGGAAGCGACAGCCATGACGCCAACGACGTTTTGAACGGCATTCCCAATAGGTCGGGTATTTCCGACATGGCATAGGGGTATTCGCTGTTCACGTCGTAGCGGTACAAAGGGCCTTTTACTGCCTTTCCTTTGTACGCGGGGTTAAGGTACGTAATCCCGCCTCTATAGAGGTGGTGCGAGCGTAAGAATTCGTCTAGTTTGAGCGGTGAGGGGTGGGCCCGTTGGTATTCGGCCAATCGGTCTTTGGGGGCCTTGTTGGGGTATAGTGACCGCAGTAATTGCTTCTTCGCGAAACCGCCGGCTGTCATTAGGTTCGTGTCCGGCCCGAATATATGACACTCGCCGCCTGAACGGGCTTCTATTATGCCGTTGAATTTCTTGACGGCGAAGTAGAGCCCCGCCACGTCGTTCCGGCAATACGCGAGTTGCTCGGCCGTTATGTTTTCTACGTCGATGGATTGATAATCCATCGTCAACTTTCTAATAGGCGTAACGCCGTCCGCCTCGGTTATTTCCAAGTCCGACAGCAATTTTTTAAGGCCGCCGGTGCAAAACTTCATCATGTCCCGGAACTCGACGGAATGAACCATTTTATGGCGGTTCCGTGGGTTCCTGTATGGGTACCAAAGTTTATAGGCGTACCGCGTTCCTGTGTCGTTGTGTATGCTTTCGTAGGCGTAGGGCTGTGCCTTGCTGTAGGCCCCGCCCTTGCCTTTCTCTATCGGCTTCCATGTGCCGGTCGATAGGATGGCAAAGTCTATTTGGGCGAAATCGAAGGTGGAATTGTAGCACCACCCGAATTTATACCCGCAGGCGCATAGATGGGTCATGAACAGGTCAAACGAATTAGTCATATAGAAGCCGTTGGCCTCGTCGTAGCATTGCCACGCCCATACCTCTATGGATAGGCGGTTGCGTATTTCGGGCTGCTTCATCTTCACGAGTTTGGCCCTTAGTTCTTCCTCGGGGTAAGCCTTGCCGTCTAGGCGCGTTATCGTTTCCGTGTCAAGAGCAAACGTGCACCCCTTGGCCGGCTCGAAGGGCCAACGCTCGAACGCCTCGTAAACGCCGTTTTCATGCCTTACAACATGGTAACTCATAGGTGCAGCCTTAGGGCGTTCTCGCCGTAAAAGCCGGCGGGCACGCCCGGGGCGCACGGGCCGGAATGTTCGGGCGCGCCATAGTCGTAGACGGGGCCTACGTAGTTTTTAATCGTCGTCCAAAACAAATAGTTGGCTTGCCGTTGCGAGACGGCGACGACTACGACGGCCTCGGGGTAGGCCTCTCGGGTGGATTGGTACCACGCGCGGAAGATGGAAAGGGGGGCGGGCATTACCGCTCACCCCCGGTGCATTTCTTCGCTAACCGCTCAAATTCTTTTTCTTCTTCCGCGGCTTCGTGTTGCGCTGCCATTAAAAGGTCTAATAAGTCACTGTAACCACCCGCAATTTCAAGTTCCTTTTCCGCGACTAAGTCAATCAGGCCCTGAAATGCGGCGGTTGCGGTTTCAGCGTCGTGGATGGCGACGGCGGCCGCGTAGGCGGACGGCGCTTTTTCGACGTCGTGGTGCCTTTGCGCATTGAATACCGTGATAGCCTCAAGCAAAACTTCCTGCATTTTCTCGCAATTTTTGATGAGGCTTACTTTGTCGTTCATCGGCGTTTCTTTTAGTGTCATTTCTTGCCCGTCCTTTCTATGGCTTTAGGCCTTTAATCGGGCGTACTTATTTTTACGCATGCGTAAATAGATTGCAATACCTTTTTGCAAGATTTTGAAA
>SFNC01000082.1 GCA_004554255.1 Bacteroidales bacterium | reverse complement strand
TGCCCCCGTGCCACACGTAGCCTCGTCGTAAATGGCTTTATAGCCGGTGCTCCCATCCGGGAGATTCAATATCGTGTAACACTGCGAGAAATCCGTTTCTTCCTCAATGTGCTCATACTTGTCATTAAGCAAATCCTTGATTGCCTTTAAGATTCGTTTTGCTGCTATTTCCATAATATTATTTTAAATAATGTGATTTATTGCCCCAAAGATAAACAATAAAAACGTCACAGCCAAATTTCTTACCACCGCCACGCCCCGGTTACATGGTAACGCAGTCAAGACCCGGTGGCACGACAGTCTACAATGTCACTCACCGCTACTCTGCTACAATAATTATAATTGATGTATGTCGGTTATAAATATACCGGGCCTTGGTCTATTGGTATATAGTCCCTGCATATTATATTATACTTTGCAAAGTTACAATTTATACTCGCGTTTTCCAAATTTTTCGGCAGTAAGTTTTCAACATTCGTTAATTTTACACGACATTTATTGTACATACACCATGCCATGCACGTTACCATGTTACCAACGCCCGGCCATGGTAACATGGTAACATCAGCAACTCTACATGACCCCGGTGGTTCCGGACGGGACGATACGGTGAGCTATTTATGACACGCCACCATAATCCGCCCGAAAAAGTTCTGCTATCTCAATATTATTTAGTAACTTTGAAATAAATATGTCAAAGATACGTTTTCGGAAGTAGTCGTTGTGTTTTAGGACCAATAATCGTAAGTATGAGGATAGTGTTTGTGTGTACCGGCAATGCAAGCCGGTCGGCCGTTGCCGAGGTTATTTTAAAGAAGATGATTGCCGATGCCGGCATCATGGGAGTAGAGGTAGGGTCTTGCGGGACAAAAGTTCCCGATGGGCTCTGCCGGGAGGATGTAATGTGCCGCATTGCCGCCGAATCCGGATACAGGATGGGCGGCAAAGCAATCCCGATGTCCGAAGAGCGGCTAAACTCCGCCGACCTTATAATAGTCATGACCGAGCATCACCGCAAAGAGGTGACACGCCTGCTCTCTTATTCTCATTGGGACCGCATTGTCCGCTTCAACGACTACTGCTTCGGTGAATCCACCGACCTTCCGGACCCGCATTATCAGACCGAACACGTATACCGCACATGCTTCGCCACCGTTGAGCGAGGGTGCAAGGAAATCATCAGGAAGCTGAGAATAAGAGCCTCCGGGCAGCTGCAGGACAAATGCCGTGGCTCGCTTGTAGGCGGGGCTGTAGGCGACGCACTCGGCTATGAGGTTGAATTCATGAGTCTCTCAGCCATCAGAAACCGGTTCGGCTACAACGGTATTTCGGATTACGTCCCGGACAACAATGGCATCGCGGAGTTTTCCGATGACACCCAAATGTCGCTGTTCACTTCCGAAGGGCTTTTGACCGCCATAGCGCATGGCAAGGCGCTTGAAAAGAATATCCTTCCGTATATCTCTACAGCTTACATAAACTGGTATCACACCCAATGCCGGCCGCCGATAAGTCTGCCCGAGAGCTGGCTTTCTAACCTCAAGGCTCTGTGGGCTTGCCGAGCACCGGGTGTCACGTGCATGTCGGCATTGCAAGCTGTCTCAAAGGCCGACGGCACTCCTGTCGTCAATAACTCCAAAGGATGTGGCGGCGTAATGCGAGTGGCACCGATAGGGATATTCTCTGCCACGCACCCCGGAATTCTTGACATTGAGCAAGCCGGTTATCTGGCCGGACAAGCTGCTGACGTTACACATAAACATCCGTTGAGCACATATTCCTCAATGGCACTGGCAATGATTGTTGCCGAATGCATGGCTTACGAGAATATTGACCGCGACAAATTCAAATCCATAGTTATGGACCGGGTATTCGGGCAGATGTGCCTACGTTTCAAGGACGACAAGCATCTTGCAGAGCTGCACTCTCTTGTAGCCAAGGCTTTGGAGCTCGCGGTGTCCGACAAGACGGATGCCTGCTCCATCCGGGAACTCGGCGAAGGATGGGTCGCTGAAGAAACCCTCGCAATAGCCATCTTCAGCGTCATGCGCCACATTGATGATTTCGGGAAGTGTATCTGTAGCGCTGTCAACCATGACGGAGACAGCGACTCCACCGGAGCCGTCGCCGGCAACATCATCGGCGCGATCCTCGGTTATTCAGCCATTCCGGATAAATACATCGACAACCTGGAACTGCATGACGTCCTTGTTTCTGTAGCCGATGACCTTGGAGGTTTCTCGGCCGACGAGCAGATGCACGCACGCTATCGCGACCACAAGCCTTACGGCATAAACCCCTCATTCCTCATATAATCCGGGATATACGCCTGATTATAATGCAGATTTTGCCCGGATATGTCCTGTTGTTATGCGGAAATTGCGTACCTTTGCATTGGAACCGGTTTTAGTCCGGGGCCATAACTATGTATATAACATGAATAAATTGGATAAAACCGCTGTTTTTGCGCTCAGAGACAAGATACTGGGCGGTGAGGTGTTGACCGACGAGGAGGCATACAGCCTTGTTTCCGCCGACAGAGAGGCCCTGCGCGACTCTGCCGCCGCAATTACACGCTCATTAAATACTCTACAGTTTGACTCTTGCTCCATTGTGAATGCCCGCTCGGGTCGTTGCCCGGAGAATTGCAAATGGTGCGCCCAGTCGGCACATTATAATACTCACTGCACCGAGTACCCGCTTGTGGACCATGACGAGTGCATGGCGGCGGCGCACAACAATGCCGGCAAGGGTGTCCACCGGTTTTCCCTTGTCGCCAGCGGCAGGTCTGTCACGGGCAAGACTCTGACCTCCATCTGCAGCATGCTCAGGGAGGCCGCGAAAGAGACCGGCATAGAAACCTGCGCATCACTCGGGCTGCTTGGCCGCGAACAGCTGCAGCAACTGTGGGATGCCGGCGTGCGCCGCTATCACTGCAACCTCGAGACTGCACCGTCGCACTTCGCCACACTCTGCACCACCCATACCATCGCCGATAAAAAGGAGACCATACGCATCGCCCGCGAGATCGGGTTCCAGATTTGCTCGGGCGGAATCATAGGCATGGGCGAGACACCGGAGCAGCGCGTGGAGTTTGCATTGGATTTACGCACCATAGCCCCCGACTCTATCCCTCTTAACATCCTCAGCCCCATACCGGGAACGCCGTTGCAGGACACAGAGCTGTTGTCCGAGGACGAGTTTATAGACACTGTCGCCATATTCCGCTTTATACATCCGCGCACACAGCTGCGCTTTGCGGGAGGACGGGCACGCCTCAGCCGCGAGGGCCAGATAGAGGCCATGCGCGTGGGCATAAACGGCGGCATCACCGGAGACCTGCTCACCACAACCGGCTCAACCATAGACACGGACAAGGCTCTTGTAAACGACGCCGGGTACATATTCTGACGCCTATGGAGATTACAGCAGCAATACGCAAGAACATCCGTTCTCTTGCCGATGCCAGGCACCGTCGCGAAAGCGGCCTGTTTCTGGCCGAGGGCAGCAAGTGCGTCCTGGACACGCTTCCGCATTTCAGGTGCCGGATGCTCGCCGCTACGCGCAACTGGGCCGAATCCCACCCTGCGGAGTTTGCCGCACACGACGGGGCAATAGCATCCCGTGCCGACATGGAGCGGATGTCCTCGCTGTCCACTCCGGCCCAGGTTCTCGCCGTCTATGAGATTCCGGCACACCACATTCCTGATGCCGAGACCTTGTCCCGTGGCCTTGTCATAGCCCTTGACCGCATCCAGGACCCCGGCAACTTAGGCACTATCATACGCGTGGCAGACTGGATGGGCGTGCACGATATTATCGCATCGCAGGACACCGTAGACGTGTACAACCCCAAGGTCGTCCAGGCCACAATGGGCTCTATTTCGCGTGTGCGGGTACATTATACAGACCTTGCCGACAAGCTGCGGGAACTGTCGGCAGCAGTACCGGTATATGGGACATTGCTTGACGACAAGGCAGAGAATATATACACCGCCTCTCTCCCGTCGCAGGCAGTTCTCGTTATGGGTAACGAGGGTAATGGTGTCAGCGATGCTGTGCGTAAGCTACTGTCGCACACATTGTTCATACCTCCCTATCCTCCCGGCGCAGATACTGCCGAGAGCCTGAATGTAGCAGTAGCCACAGCTATCGCCCTGGCACAGTTCCGTCGTCAAAACTTCTGATTATCATGGCAAAGACAAAATACAAAAGCATGTGGGGATGTACCGTCTGCGGCGCGACTTCCACAAAATGGGTGGGACGATGCCCCGAGTGCGGCGAGTGGAACACCATGGTGGAGGAGAAAGTCGCCTCCGGAGGTACTCAACGCTCGCCGTCGCCGGTCTCCGCGCTGCAGAAATCAGTCCCCGTTGCCGTCAGCGACATAGTCTCCAACGAAGAGCAACGAATCCGCATGCCGTCGGCCGAGCTTAACCGTGTACTTGGCGGAGGACTTGTCCCGGGCTCGGTGGTACTCGTCGGCGGCGAACCGGGCATAGGCAAATCCACGCTCGTGCTGCAGAATATCCTGGCCATTAAGTCCAAGACAATATTATATGTGTCCGGCGAGGAGAGTCCCAATCAGATAAAACTCAGGGCCGACCGCATTGGCCGTGGCAGCGAGAACGTGTTTATCGTCTGCGAGACAAGCCTTGACAAAATTTTTGAACATATAGACGCCGTACAGCCGGGTATACTGATTGTGGACTCCATACAGACCATCGCGAGCGACAGCCTGGAGTCATCGGCCGGGTCTGTCAGCCAGGTCCGCGAATGCGCCGCGCAGTTGCTCAAATATGCTAAGATCACCTCCACTCCGGTAATTCTGATAGGCCACATCAACAAAGAAGGCACCCTTGCCGGCCCGAAGGTCCTGGAGCACATTGTTGACGCCGTGCTGCAATTCGAGGGCGACAGCAAATACATGTACCGCATTCTTCGTGCCATAAAGAACCGATTCGGAAGCACCTCGGAATTAGGCATTTACGAGATGTGCCAGCATGGGTTGCGCGAGGTTGTCAACCCGTCCGAAATGCTGCTTGAGCACAGCGGAGACTCCCTCTCAGGCATCGCTATCGGTGTCACCATAGAAGGCATACGCCCCATACTCGTTGAGGCTCAGGCGCTGGTATCGTCGGCAGTTTACGGCACCCCGCAACGCTCGGTAACCGGATTCGACGCCAAGCGCATGAACATGCTGCTGGCCGTGCTGGAAAAGCGTGCCGGGTTTAAGTTAGGCGCCAAAGACGTATTCCTGAATATCGCCGGAGGTCTGCGCGTAAACGACCCCGCTCTGGACCTTTGCGTCATCGCCGCCATACTGTCAAGTAACGTGGACTTGACAATCCCACGAGGCTGGTGCATGACCGGCGAGGTGGGGCTCAGCGGCGAAATAAGGCCCGTCACTCGCCTGGAACAGCGGATAACAGAGGCGCAGAAGTTAGGCCTGACCGACATCCTTATTCCGGACAATAATCTTAAAGGAATAGACACCTCAAAATTCACTATACGGCTGCATCCGGTAAAAATGGTGGCCGATGCGTTCCGCACCCTATTTGGTTAAACTCAAAATACATAAACTGATGAAATTCAAAACATTAATATCAATACTTTTTACACTCGCAATCGCTTTCGGCTCCCAGGCTCAGGGATTGAGCGATATACTCGGCAAACTCGGCAGCGGCAAAGGCAAAGATATCCTCAGCACCATAGGCAATGCCGCCGCCACCAACGATTTCGACCTCAGCAAGCTTAAAGGCACGTGGACATACAGCTCGCCGGCAGTATCATTCAAAAGCGGTGAGGCCCTCAGCGATATCGGCGGCGCCGCAGTAGCTACACAGATTGAGAACAGGCTTGCTCCATATTTCAAGACCGCCGGACTGACTGGCCTGACCATGACTTTTGACGGCAAAAACAACTTTGTGGCGAAAATCAAAGGCAAAGAAGTCAAGGGACACATTGAGCGCGACAGCGTTAAAAACGAGATTTATTTCTTCTTTGACCGCCTCGGCAAAACATCCAACAAAGGCGTGAAAGCAATGGTAACAAAAGCCGGCACCAACGTCAATATCACCCTGGATGCAAGCAAAGTACTTGAACTGGCACAGAAAGTGTCCGGGACCCTGAACCTCAGCTCCATGAAGCAAATATCCGCATTGCTGGCCCGCTACAAGGGCGCATACGTAGGTATTCGCCTCAAGAAATGAGACAAATAGGCTGTCGGATTGTTATCAGAATATGACGCGACAAAAGCACAATGTGACATCCGGCCTGGCACTGCGGTGGCGAAACCTCAGTTTCCGCCACAGGCAGTTCACCGCGCAATACACCAACTTGTTGCGCCAGGTCAGCCAATTGCTTGGCACACTGGCCTTTATCGCGTCCGTATGCTGCCTGGCCCTGCTTATCGTATATGTAGGTTTTGAGCATCAGGACAAACACATACTCATGCTCCGACGCTCCCTTCGCGCCATTCAGTCGGTTTTTCTGATAAATATTCTCTTCGATCTGATATTCCGCTTCCGACAGACCAAACGCGACAACAGGGTACTGAAATGGATTGCCGATGTAGGCATCCTGCTCACAATCCTGCCGATGTGCTACCCACACCCGCATAATCCATGGCTGCCGTGGCTGGCCGACATTCTGTATTCCAACAAATTCCTTTACGTCGCACTCACCATATACTCCGTAATGGACATTAGCTATGTCCTGATACGGCTAATGGGACGGCGCACGAATCCCTCGCTGCTTCTGGCCGCCTCTTTCTTCATATTTATAGCCATAGGCTCGTTTGTACTGATGATGCCGAAGTGCACATACAACGGCATTTCCTATAGCGATTCGCTTTTTGTTTCCACATCGGCCGTTTGCATCTGCGGACTTACACCTGTGGAGATTGCCACTACATTTACTAATCTGGGGCAGAGCGTGTTACTTGTGATGTTCGAAATAGGTGGCCTCGGATTGATTACATTCACCAGCTTCTTCGCGGTTTTCTTCAGCGGCCGCCAAAGCGTCTACAACCAGTTGCTTGTCCGGGACTATATATATTCCAAAACAATGAACGACCTTATGCCCACGCTGCTTTATATCCTGGCATTTACGGTCTCCATACAGATTGTCGGCGCCGTAGCAATATATTTCACACTGCCCGATGCAATAGCCACGGACACTTCCGGCAGGCTGTGGCTGGCCGTATTTCACTCTGTATCGGGATTCTGCAATGTGGGTTTCAGCAACATAGAGGGCGGAATGAGCAACCCGGTGCTGATGCAGAACGGAACATCACTGTACGTGGTGATGAGTGTTCTCGTTTTTGCCGGAGCATTGGGGTTCCCTATCCTCGCCAACTTCAAGGACGGAATTGCAGAGTATTGCAAACGCCTGTGGGCGTGGGTTCTGCGACAGCGCCGCGGGTATCACCGTGTGCACATTTACGACGTCAACACCAAAATAGTTCTGCTCACAACCTGCATTATCTTTATCATCGGTTTCGCGTCATTCTGGATTCTCGAGAGGGACAACACCCTTGCCGGGATGACCACCGAAAACAAGATTGTACAGTCCGTATTCAATGCGGTAATGCCCCGCTCGGGAGGATTCATGACCATTGACCCGTCCAACATGCTGGGTGTAACGCTGCTGATAGTGATGGCACAGATGTGGATAGGCGGCGGCTCGCAGTCTACGGCCGGCGGTGTTAAAGTCAACACTTTCGGCGTTCTGTGCCTGAATGTGCGCAGCATAACCATGGGGACACGCAAGGTAACGGCTTTCAAGCGCCGTATATCCTATCAGTCCATACGCCGTGCAAACGCTGTGGCCTTCTTGAGCATCCTGACTGTACTTGTTTTCGGAGTTATACTGATGATTCTGGAACCCGAAATACCCACCAAAAGCCTGATGTTCGAGACCGTTTCGGCGACATTCAACGTCGGGTCGTCCATGGGAGCGACTCCAATGCTCGGTGATGCATCCAAAGGCGTGGTGTGTATCGCCATGTTCCTTGGACGTGTGGGGCTTATCTCCCTGCTCACCGGAATGTTTACCGTGCGCCACGACGCATCAATGTACTACCCCGAAGATAATGTGATAATAAACTGATAATCAGCATAAAACTCCAT
>SFNC01000014.1 GCA_004554255.1 Bacteroidales bacterium | reverse complement strand
TTTAGCTTAGGCGGAAAAACAAGTGGGATTTCCAAGGAGGACTTGGTCGATTTCGCAAAACAGAACGGTATCAGGAATGCCAACGCAATCATAGACCGTGTGGCCGAGGCAATCTCAAACTTCGGCGAATACGCGGCGCGTTGTCATATCACTCAGCCATGGCGCGGTATCATTCAAAAGGAGCTTGGCGATAATCTTATCGCATTCGGATATACTCAAAAGAACGATAGCGCTGATGAATACTTGCGCGATATGCACGGACGTGAAATCTCCTCTTTTGTGGTTTCGGTAAACTCCAAAGGGTTCTACGAAGTGACTGCCAAAATTGACGGACTGCGCCATCGACGATTCGTAAGGCCCAACATGAGCCTGTATTCCTACCTGGGGGATAAGGATATTTATCAACTTCGCGCCGATGAGAAAATACAAATAGTAAAAAGTCTATTTCCACCCGAATAGATTTTGTCGTAAAAACTGATGGTCCATAAGTCAGTGCTTTGTTTTATTAGAACTGCATCCCAAAAGTCAGACAAAAAACTTTTGGGATGCAGTTTATTTGTAACTCGGCCTCATTCTTTTTGCCGTCAGTTCAGATAAGTTTGGGGAGCTGTGCGATATTGTCATCGATTTCCTGCTGGGGAATCGCATAGTCCACGAGGTCGCCGGCGTGGTACTGGTCGTAAGCGGCCATGTCAATGAGGCCGTGTCCGGAGAGGTTGAACAGAATCACTGGAGCTGTGCCCTCCTCGTTTGCGCGCCGTGCCTCGCGTATGGCTGCTGCAATGGCGTGCGAGCTTTCCGGAGCGGGGATAATGCCCTCGGCACGGGCGAAGATGTGGGCGGCGGCAAACGTCTCATTCTGAGGGATGTCCATGGCCTCGAGCATGCCCTGCTCGCTGAGGGCGCTGACAATCGCACCGGCGCCGTGGTAGCGTAGGCCTCCGGCGTGGATGTTGGCGGGTGTGAAGTTGTGTCCCAGGGTGTACATCGGAATCAGGGGCGTGTACCCGGCCTCGTCGCCAAAGTCGTACTGCATAACGCCGCGGGTAAGCTTGGGGCATGACTGCGGCTCTGCGGCAATGAAGCGTGAGTTTGCCTTTCCGGCGATGTTGTGTCGCATAAACGGGAAGGTGATGCCGGAGAAATTACTGCCGCCGCCAAAGCAACCGATTACAATGTCGGGGTACTCGCCTGCCATCTCCATCTGTTTCTCGGCCTCAAGTCCGATAACAGTCTGGTGCAGGCACACGTGGTTCATAACCGAGCCCAGGGCGTATTTGCAGTTGGGAGTGCTCATGGCCAGCTCCACGGCCTCGGAGATGGCAGTGCCGAGCGAGCCCTGGTAGTTTGGATGATTTGTGATTATGGCACGTCCGGCCTTGGTGGACATACTCGGCGAGGCAACAACCTCAGCGCCGTAGGTCTCCATTATGGAACGGCGATAGGGCTTCTGGTTATAGCTCACTTTCACCATGTAAACGGCCAGGTTCAGCCCGAAGTGATTGGCCGCCATAGACAGGGCCGCTCCCCACTGTCCGGCACCGGTCTCGGTGGTGAGGTTGGTGACGCCCTCTTCCTTGGCGTAGAAGGCCTGTGGAATTGCCGAATTAAGCTTGTGCGACCCTACGGGGCTCACGCTCTCGTTCTTGAAATATATGTGTGCGCGAGTGCCCAGGGCTTTCTCCAGCCCGCGGGCGCGCACCAGCGGCGTGGGGCGGTAGATGCGGTACAGGTCTCGCACCGGCTCGGGAATTTCTATAAAGGGATCCGTCATGTTAAACTCTTGGCGGGATACCTCCTTGCTGAAGAGGGGGAAAAGGTCCTCGGCGGACAGGGGCTTTTTGGTTGCCGGGCTGAGCAGCGGCCGCGGTTTTACGGGCATATCTGCCATGATATTATACCATGCTTTGGGGATGTCTTGCTCTTGGAGAATGAATTTTTTTGATTCCATGATTTTACAGGAGTTTATGGTTATTTCTGAAATTAAAAAAGCCGTTCAACTTGTTAGTCGACGGCTCATATTGTAAATTTTATAAAATTGAGATTTCGGAAACGGGTGCAATCAAGCCATCGGGAGTAGACTACCGATGCGCCACCAAAAGAAAGATGCAGTTGCCAGATGTGCTTTGTTTACGTTCATGCGGCAAATTTACGGCAAAAAATCCAATTCTCCAAAAAAAAATGATAAGCCGCCGGAGGGATGCTCCGGCGGCGGGGAAGGGTTAGTATTAATTGTGCTTTATGTATGTTTTACACAATTGTTACGTAAGTGCTTATTTTACTACTACTTTTGTGGCTTTAGAGCCCTGTACGCGAACGTATACACCGGGGGTGAGGTTGTCGTCGGCAACACGTACACCGTTGAGGTTGTAGTAGATAACGGGAGCGTCAGTGTCGTTGTCCACGGTGATGTTCTCTACAGCGTCGCTTGAGCCCTTAAGGATGTAGAGGGCTTTCGCGGGAGTTGTCACTGCCTTGCCCTGTTCGGCGGCGATTGCGCAGCTGCGGAGGTGGTTGTTACGTACAAAGTAGTGGAGGTTACCGGCATAGTCGAACTTCATGTCGCTTGCCTGGTCGGTAGAGGGGATGCTGAATCTGTTGCGGAAGGTGAATACGGGAGTTTTGCCTTCCCAAGCGAGGTCGTAAACAGCGATAGCACCGGCCTCACCTACAGCGAAAGTCTTACCGTCGGCGCTGAGGGCGATACCTGAGTTACAGCTGTTCATGCCATATTCGGCGAGGTCGCTGGACTGGAAGAGAACGTTACCGTCCTTGTCGGCGTACAGGAAACCGGGGCAACCCTTGGTGTTGTTGCCGGCGCCACGTACCTGAGCGGCGAAGAAACCGTCCTTAACAGCAACGATAGATACAGTGGTGTTTGCGAGCAGGCTCTTCAGGCCGAGGTTTGCGCTGGGAGCATTGCCCCAGGTCTTGGCAGCACCGATGTCGTAGCGGAGGAGATTGTTACCGGCGAGGTCCTCGTCGAAAGTGTACATCACGCTGTTATCACCGTCCTCGTAGAAGCCTACGCCGGGAGTACCTGAGCCAACGTTCACGCCATTGTTGACGATGAGGCCGCTCTTCTCTTTTGTGCCTTCAAATACGGAGTAAATGCCGTCTTCGGGTTTGAGGACATTCATTGCGGTCACACCACAAGAAGCGTCGCCCCAGCTTGCCATCAGGACTTCAGAGCCGCGAACGGCGCAGCGCATGGGCGAGCTTGCGTTGGCGGCAGTGCCTCCGAGAGCTTCGGCAGTCTTGTTTACAGAGTCGGCAACTTTTTCGCCGGCGGCATTGTAGATGTCAATACCGTTGGCCTTGGCGTAAGTAACTGCCATGTAGCCGAATGCATCGTTTTCGGGGTCGTTAAAAGTGGCGACACCGGCACGAATGTTGGTGCCGAGCGATTTGGTGTACTTGGCGTATTCGCCGCTTGCGGGGATGGCCTTGTTCTGAACCTTAACAGCCCAAGTGTAGTCAACGTTTTCGTTGAGGTCTGCCTGAGCAACCTTGACAGTGTTGGTGCCTTTTTCGAGCGCACCGGCGGGGATAACGATGTTGTCCGAGCCATCGGCGGGAGTGAGGACAACTTCCACATTCTCAGAGTTTCCGGTGAGGGCGAACGAGAGAGTGTACTCACCGTCTGCGAGAACGGGCTCGGCGAGAGCGTAAGCGTACACGTTGGGGTTAACGGGCTGTGTAACACCTTCGGTGGTGATGCGAGACACCTTGCCTTCGCGCACGGCATAGAGGTTGAGGTAAGCTGCGGTGATGTTCTCCTCCTGGTCCTTAACGGCAGTCATGCAAGCTGCAACAGCAGCGTCCTTAGCAACGGGGAGTGCGGTGTTAACGGTAGAAATCACGCGGGCCTTGTTCAGGCCATCGGTGATGTCGACGAGCTTGACACCGAGGTTGCCGTTGTCGCTGTTGTCGGCCAGAGCCATGTAGGCGTGGCCGTTGTAGCGGAACATACCGGTAGTGAACGAGCCTTCGCCGATACCGGCGGGCATAGCCACGCGGGAGTTGTTAACGTCGTTGAAGGCATACTGCGCGGGAACCTGTTTTGCGCCTGTGCAGATGAATGCCTCGTCATCCAGGGGAGAAGTGGAGAAGTTGTAGAGGTTTCCGAGCTGCTCCTTGCTGAGGAATTCGCGCACGTTGTTCTTGTTGTTGATGGAAGCGGTTACGAATTCGCCGTCAACAATAACATAGTTGTTGAAGAAGAACTGGTGTCCGGTAGCCTGTTCAGTGTCGTAAGTGCTGTACACGGGCAGAATGATCTTACCGTCGGCGATGGTTCCGGAGTAAGCGAAAGTCTGACCGAGAGCAGCGCGGTACATGTTGCCTGAGAGTTTGCTCTGGCCCAGGACAACGGGGTCGCCGGTGGGGATGCCGTTTTCGTCATTCTCCCAGCGGTAGATGTAGTTCACGCCACGTACGTCACCGTCTTCCAGAGTGCCGTCGCTGTAGTGGTTGATGGTCTCGTTTGTAGCAACGAGAACACCGTCGGCGGTGAGCTGGATGTCACCTACGCCTGAATATACACCGGAAGTACCGGCAGTAGACACCTCAGCGAGGACAGCCTTGGCGGCACCGTCGTAAACCACGATGGTGGGAGCCTTCTGAGCATCGTGAGCGAGGATGTAGAGCTTGTTGTCGCGAGCGATAACGCGGTGAACAGACTTGCCTTCGAGGGCGGCTACAGGCTCGTCAACATAGGTCTGCGCGAAAGTGTATTCGTCGGCAGCGTAAGTGTTGGGAACGGCAACATTGGGGTAGTTCTCGTAAACGATTGTGGGAGGAGTCCAGGACTTGTTCACGAGGAACACGTCGGGCTGAGCGAGGCCGCATTCGGTAACAGTAACCTGGATGGGCTCGTTGGTGATATACTCCTCGTTTTCAGCAACGATAGTGTAGTCGCCGGGTTCTACGTCCGAGAATACGAAAGCACCGTTGTAGTAGTTGTCGGTGGTGTATTCGGCAACGGCCTTGTCGCCCTTGAAGAGAGTAACCTTAACGGCGTTGAGGGGCTTGTAAAGGTCGTCGGTAGTGGGATTGGGAGTGTAGGCGGCGTCCTTGAATTTCTCGTACTGATCGCGGACCACACCGTAAATCACGCCGGTTTTCTCCTTAGTGAGGCCGAAATAGTCAGCGATACCGTGAGCGTAGGCGTTACCTTCCACGCGGCAAACGTCCCAGTTCATGTAGCGGTGACGTGCGGGCTGGTAAGTGTGGAAGTAACCCTCGCAGAGGAAGCCGGGAGCGTGGTGCTTGAGGACGCCGAGGTATCCGAAAGCGCCGGTGACATCACTATTAGAACCGCTTCCGTAGAATGAAAGATCGCCACGGAGATTCTTGTTAGTAGCGGAATAGTATGTCCAGTAACCGTATTTGTTGGCGAAAACATACTGCCAGCATTTGTCGGCCATTTCGCGCGATGTTTTCTGATGTGCCGCGGTAGCGCCATCTACCTCGTGAGTATCGTCGTAACCGCGATACAGGAAGAGGGGATAGTTGGTGGAAGTGCCTTCTGTTGCCGCGTTGGAGTGGATGGAGATAAACATGTCGAAGTTGTTAGCATCCACTTCGGCGCATATTTCAGACAGGCTGCGGTTATAGTATGTAAGATCCGCGGGAGCAGCGTCACCGAGCTGTTTTTTAGTGCCGTTGTCATCGTGGTAGGGGCCGCATTTCACGTGGCTCATAACGATGTTGTTGCTCATGTCGCGTGCGGCACCGATCTGCCAGCGTTCGCCGGTCTGATTCAGCGAAGCGTCGAATTTGAGGCCGTAGCTGTGGAGACGTTCCAGCAGACCGAATCCCTTGCGCAGGTTGGTATTAGACTCGAAGAACGAGAGCGTATCCGTGTTTGTGCGCGAGTAAGCGCCATGTCCTACGAGAGTGCAGGGGCGGTCGTCGGGAGTCC
This sequence comes from Bacteroidales bacterium, assembly GCA_004554255.1. GTDB lineage: Bacteria > Bacteroidota > Bacteroidia > Bacteroidales > Muribaculaceae > CAG-873. The sequence continues at coordinate 22,751 of SFNC01000014.1, read as the reverse complement.
AGGAGCCGTGTCCGGGGTTGATGTAAATACGGAGTTCGTCGGCCGTTTTGGCGGAAGCGCCGACAGCCAGGGCCAGAGCCATGGCAGAAGTAATGATTAACTTTTTCATGGTTTAGCCTTATTTAGATAGATTAATAACGTAAATTTCGCCTGTCGGGGTAGAGAAGGCAATGCGGGAACCGTCGGCCGAAGCGCTGGGGTAAGTTGCGATAACTGAGTCGTCGGTGAGTTTCTGGACCTCGTTGGTGTTGACATCGAGTGCAACGATAGAGCAAGCTGCGAGCTGCTGTGCGTTACCTTCCACCTCGTCCTGACCTACAAGCATTTTGTTGCCGGCCCAGACAGCGGCACGGAGGGGACCGTGGCTCTTGACATCTGAGCCATCCAGGTTGCATGTGAAGCAGCCCTGTCCCACCAGCCAGTAGCACACGCGGGTGCCGTCGGGGCTTACAGACGGCCAGATGTAGCTGCCGCGTCCCTGGGGGTCGATGGTTTTTGTCTTACCGTTTACGGTAACCTGTAGGTGACCGTAGCTGATGGAGGCTACGGGAGCCTTTACTGCCTTGCCGGTGCCGGTTGCCACGGTGCGCAGTTTACCGTTCTCCACGGCGTTTACCGAACCGTTAGCGACGCTGAAACCGGAGTTGAGGCGGCGTGTGGGTTTCACAACAGTCTTAACTGTGCCGTCGGAAAGATTAACAGCTTCAAGGGCATTGTAACGAAGATGATTTTTTTTGTAAGAGGGACGAGTGTAAACGACCTGCGAGCCGTCTGCTGATACGGCAAAATTGTACAGACCGCTGCCCTTTACGATTTCTGACTGGGAACCGTCGGCAACATTCACTCTCTTCAGTGAGTTCGCGGTATTCACCACCACGAAATCACCGGCAGGGCTGATGACTGCCTTTTCGGAGAGGATACCGTCCAGCTTATTGACCGACTGAACGGTCACAAGCTGCGCGAAACCGGTCACAAAGGCAAGCATAGCGACTACCGTCATGAAAAGCTTTTTCATAAAACTTGTTTTTTGGTAAAAATGGTATGATTTTTGGTATATGGGAGCAACGAGCTCCTGTAAATTGTTAATTATCAAGCATCTGCGCCCAAGATAGCGGCGAGACGCGCAAGGCCTTCGGATGCACCGGCCCGGATAACGGTAACATAATCGGGGACAGTGGCGGGGTTGGGGTCAATATAGTAAACAGGAACGCCGGGGCGTACGTAGCGTAACAGCGCCGCGGCGGGGTAAACATTCATGGAAGTGCCGATGACGACGAAAATGTCGGCCTCAGCGGCAATTTCCGTTGCGGGTTCAAAATTGGGGACGGCCTCCTGGAAGAAAACGATATGCGGGCGCACCTTGTGGCCGTCTATCACAGTGTCTACCGAAGTGGCCAGCGGGTCGGGCGAACCGACGAGAGCGTCGGGGAGAGTGTATACGAGGCTTTCGTCATCGAGGGCGCGCACCTTCATCAGCTCGCCGTGGAGGTGCAGGACCTTTCCGGAGCCGGCACGTTCATGCAGGTTGTCAACGTTCTGGGTTATCACATAAACGTTGAAAAGCCGCTCCAGGTCCACGATGGCGCGGTGTCCGGCATTAGGCTCGGCGGCAACGAGTTCGCGTCGTCTCTGATTGTAAAACTCATGGACGAGGGCGGGGTTTCGGGCAAAACCGTCGGCCGATGCCACGTCCATCACGGGATATTTGTCCCAGAGGCCGCCGGAGTCTCGGAAAGTGGCGATGCCACTCTCCGCGCTCATGCCGGCACCCGTTGAAATTACGAGTTTCTTCATGCTATGATGTCGTAGTTGAGGATAGTCTCTACCAGGAAGAGCGAAATAATCTGGCAGCGTTCAACCTCCATATCGTCGTATTCGGGATTGAGGCTGTGCAGAATCACCTTAGAGGGGTCGGGGTGGCGGCGTATCTGCTTTACCATGCGGTAGTCCTCGAGCACCACCACGTAGATAGAGCCCCAGAAGATAGTCGAGAGGTCCGAAATCTCACGAATCTGAATAAAGCTGTTGTTGGTGATGCGGGGGTACATTGAGTCTCCGGAGACCCTGACGATGGGGTGATCGGAGTTTATGCCGGGCATGTTGAGGCGTCCCACGATGCGTTCGTCAGTGAACATCGAGGACAGCTCGCGGCTACCGGCAGTGACGTCTATCTCGTAGACGGGGGCACCGATGCAGGATTGCGCCATATGCTCGCCGTCGGGGATAACATTAGGCATGTTGCGGTGCTTGGCGTACGGCACATCCGTGCCGTACTTGAGCCACTGCTTTGATACGCCGAGGTTTACGACGATGCGGTTTAAGATGCCGTCTGTGACGGGAGAGTGTCCGTTGAGCATCTTGGACATATTAGTGGGGTCCACATTTATGAGGCGTCCGAAGTCTGCCTGCGTCTTGTGGCTTTTTACTATCAGATACTTTATGCGCTCCACAACGGTAGCGTTTTTGTCGGGTTCCTTAGCCATCATGGCGCGGGCCTCGAGCGTATGTGTTGTTACTTTCATAATAATGAGTGGTTATTTTACGATAAATTTAACAGGCTTGTGGCAGAAGTCGGTGGTAAGCATGTATATTCCTGCGGGGAGTTCCACCACTGTACCGTCTGTGACAGTATCCAGGAAGTAAACTGTGCGGCCCATGGTGTCCACGATGTTAAGACCGGTGTGGTCCTGTCCGCAGAAGATGCGGATGCCACCCTCGAATGCGTAAACAGACAGAGGCCGGTCAACTTCAACACCGGTGATGCCGTCGTGTCCTACAGTAACGACATTAGACATTGGTCCGGAAACGCCGAGGCGCACGGAGCATACCGAGTAAGTCTCGTATTTGCTGTCCCCGAAGCCGTCAATTTCCAGGAAGTTGTACTCGGCGGGGAGTTTTTCAATAACTGTAGAGCCGTTTTCCATGTATTTTGTTCTGGTGACCATAAAGTAGTCGATAACCTCGCCCTCGGGAGCGGTCCAGTTAGCGGTGTATCTGTCTGACTGAATGTCTGTTGCGGGCAGAGCCACGCAAGCCGAGAGAACGGGAGCCTCCAGGCATTGTCCACGGAGCTCGATGCCACGCGAGCCGCTGATGCCGCCGCCACTGATGAGAATGCGTGCTGTGTGCTCGCCTACGGCGGTGGGTTTATAAGTTACGGGGAGCCAGTAACCGTCGTCGGTGCATACCAGCTGGCCGGCTATGGTGATGGGGTTCTTGTCGCCGGGGAGAGTGAAGAAACCCTTGTTGTTGTCGTCGCGGTAGATGCGTACCGAGAGGTCCTTGGAGATGGAAGTGCCTTTAAAGAAGAGCTGTGCCGAGGCTGACTGTCCGAGTGCAACCTCGCCGAATTCGAGAGCCATGTCCTGTACGGGGGTCACCAGTGTGGGCACGCCACCGGGCTCGGGAGCGGTGCCGGGGTCGAAAGCCTCGCCCTTGCGTGTGCCCCAGAGGTACTCGGCGAGAGCGGGATAGTCGATGAACGGGTTGCGGTTGTTCTGGATTTTGTAAACTTCCTCGTTGCGGAGGGTCTCCTTTTCGCTGACAGGGTCGTCACGGTGCCACTTAAGCAGCAGATTCACCGACCATGTGTTTAGTGTGGGATAGAGGTTCTGATTGACCATGTAAGTGTACTTCCAGGTAAGGTTCTGGTAAGTAGTGGCCATATAGAAATAAGTGCGGGCAAAGTCGCCCTTGTATTCGTCGGCGGGCTCGAACACATACTGTGCGCCACCGCCCTGACCTGCAACGGGATAACCTACAGTGGTGATACCGTTCTGGAACTTTATGTTCTGCGAGCGGTCCACGGTACCGAGGGGGTAGTTGCTCTTGGCGGTGTTTGCACGCATTTCCGAGGGATAAAGGTGGTTCAGGTCCACGTATGCGCCCACATCGGTGCTGCCGCCCCACCAGCTTTTGGGGAAGGAGTGCTCGCGGTTAAGGCCGGAGAACGAGGGCCCGTACAGGGGGATGTCCGAGTACATGTCCCACCAGCGGTTGGAGTTGGGATAAACGTCTGTCTTGAAGAAATAAGAAGGCAGGGCGTTGTAGGATGACACGCGGGTGAAGTTACTGGTGATCTTAAAGATAGCAGTCTTCAGTTCACCTTCTTTCTTTCCGGTAAGGGAGGTGTAGTATCCCTTTGGAATTTCGGCAGAGGCCGCAAAGCCGACGAACAAGGCTAAGGCAGCACTGAGAAGTCTTAAGTATTTCAACGGTTAAATATTTAGATGTTAATAATTTTTCAGATGTTCTTTTTCCAGGCGCGTCTGCGGCGGTGCTGGCGCCGCTCGAAGTACTCCCACTGTTTCTGAACGCTTTCGTTGCCTTCAAGTTCAACGTTGCTCTCGGCGAATTTATATCCGTTCTTATTGTAGTTAGGTATCAGATGGCTGAACAGCAGAGCGTTAACGCCCTTGCCCTGGTAATCGGGACGAATTGCAACAAGCAGCAGGTCCACAACGTCGGAGCCTCCGCGAATGGCCTTGTAGAGGTGGTACCATCCGGTTGGGAACAGCTTGCCCTCGCACTGCTGCAGGGCCTTTGAGAGCGATGGCATGGAAATGCCCACGCCCACCAGAGCGTCCGAGCCGTCCACGATGAGGCATACGTCCTCCAGCCTGAGCATGCCCAGATAAATGCCTATGTAATAGTCTATCTGGCGCTGTGTCAGCGCCACATAACCGTACAGGTCCTTGTAAGCATCGTTTATGAGGTTGAAGATAGCCTGCCCGTACTCCTGCTTAAGCTTTTTCCGCGAAGAATATGCGAGAACGCGCAGGTTGAACTTGCGTGCCACGATGTCGGCGATACGCTGGTATTTGTCCGGGATGCTGTCCGGGACGGTTATGCGGTATTCCACCCAGTCCGTTTCCTTTACGAATCCCATCCGCTCCATGTGCTTCATGTAATACGGATGATTGTATATGGTGGCGAAGGTGCCGAGCTCCTGAAAGCCCTCTATCAGCATGCCTTCCTTGTCCATGTCTGTGAAACCCATGGGTCCCACCATCTTGTTCATGCCCTTGTGCTGTCCCCATACGCGGACGGCACGGAATAGCGCGTCCACAACGTCCTTGTCGTCAATAAAGTCCATGAAGCCGAAGCGCACCACCTTCTCGCCGGACTTTTTATTGGCGTGGCGGTTGATGATAGCGGTAATGGCTCCCACGGCCACATTGTCGCGATATGCCATGAAAGAAATGGCCTCGCAGAATTCAAATGCGGGATTCTTGGACGGGGTAAGGGTGTTTATATCGTCATAGACCAATGGCGGAACATAATACGGGTTTCCGTGGTACAGGTCAATACCGAACTGCACGTACTTGCGCAGGTCGGGCTTGAGCGGCTCCACCACCCGTATTTCCACTTTGCTCTTTTTATTTATTGCAGATTTAGCCATACAGTACAATTAGAGTTATTTACCCTGCACAGACAGGGAGAGCCACAGAGCCACGGCGAGCAGAACAACCATAAAGATTGCTGCGGCGAGGTAGAATTTGGTGACCGAGCGTCCGGATAGAGCGAGAATCAGCTCCTGCACATCGCGGAAGCCACCGCGTGCGGCACGCTCGGCGATGCGCGCCATGGCGGGGTCGTGGCGTCCGGTTTTCTTCAGCACCTCGCGCATCAAGTTGCCGTAGCTCACCAGATCATCGCCGGTATCGGCGTGGCTGAGGCGCGTTTTCTGGTCGAAACCGACGTCTATCAGTTTGAGATTGCCGATGTTCTCGGTGAAGATAATGGTTTCGGGGCGCACGGGGTGATGGGCCAGATGGTTAAGCTGGATGTACTCCAGCGCGAGTGGCAGGCGGGTTTTCAGCTGCTCGTAATGCTTGTCCGACAGCGCGTTTTCGTCAAGAAGGTTGCGCAGCGACTTGCCGTAGACATCGTCGGTGATGATGCAGCGGCCCAGACCGGGGACATCCTCGTAATCGTTTATCATAACGATATTGGGATGCGAAAGGTTGTAGCGCACATCAAATTCCTTGTCAATCATAGCCTGATAGGCGGGATCGTCGCGGAACTCCTTGCGCAAAGTCTTAAGCATCACCCACTTGCCGAATTTCTTGGCGGTGTAGACGTCATAAAATTCCTCGGACCAGGCAGGGAGGTACTCAATTTCTGTCCAACGCTCCTCGCATGCCGAGGGTGCGGGTATTTCTTTTTTCTTTTCTTCCAATTATCTGTGTTTTAAGATGTTGGGAATCCTACTCAATATCGTCGAAGCCGAACAGCTTTTTGCCTGATTCGGCGGGTTTAGCCTTCTGGTCGGGTTCTTTTCTGTACTGCACCGACGAAGCACCGGGTTTCTGACGCGACAGGGCGTCTTTTTCGCGGGCGGAGATGGCGTCGTCGTCGTCCATTTCCTCGGGGCGGAATACGTTAATACGTCCATCGCCCTTTTTAAGGGTATCCTTTGCGCGCTCGCCGTATTCCTGGGCGATACGTTCCTCTTCCCTGCGTTTCTTTTCGGGGTCGTAGTCGGGCACGTGGTCATCGTCATTGCCGGGAACCGACTCGTCCACTCCGTCAACAGTGATATCGAAACCTGAGGCAAGGATGGTGATTTTCACCTTGTCTCCAAGGCCCTCGATGGGATAGAGACCCCACATTACGTCCACATCCTGAACGATATTGTTGACAAACTGTGTGAGCTGATTAAGCTCGTCCATCTCGAAGGGATGATTCTCGGCGTCCTTGTCCACATAGAGCACCATGAGCAGCTCCTTGGAGCTGAAGATGTCCGTGTTCTTGAGCAGCGGGCTGTGCAGAGCGTCCTCGATAGCACCCTGCACGCGGTTCTGTCCCTCGCCGTAACCGGTTGAGATAATGGCTGTACCGCCGTTACGCAGAGTGGTGTCGACATCGTTGAAGTCTCGGTTTATAAGACCTGTGATGGTGATTATGTCCGTGATGGACTGCGCGGCTGTTAGCAGCGTGTCGTCGGCCTTAGCGAAAGCGTTGATGAAATTGAGGTTCTTGTAAATCTCCGTTAGGCGCTCGTTGTTGATAATGAGCAGAGCGTCCACGTTTTTCTGCATCTCCTTGGCGCCGTCCAGGGCCTTGAGCACCTTCTGTTTGCCCTCGAAGAGGAAGGGTATGGTAACGATACCCACGGTAAGGATGCCCAGCTCCTTAGCGATACGTGCCACAACGGGAGCGGCGCCGGTGCCGGTGCCACCGCCCATACCGGCGGTAACGAAAACCATGTCGGTGTTATCGTCGAAGATCTCCATTATTTTCTCGCAGTTGTCCTCGGCGAACTGGCGTGCTTTCTCGGGCTTGCCTCCGGCACCGCGTCCGGGACCGATAACGAGTTTTGTGGGTATGGAGCTTTGGTCCAGAGCCTGACGGTCGGTATTTATGAGGACGAAGCTAACGTCCTTGATGCCTTGTTTGAACATGTGGTTTACGGCGTTGTTGCCGCCACCTCCCACACCTATTACTTTTATTCGCTGTGTGGGGCCCTGGTTGACACCGGTATTGAAATCGCTGTTATTTATTATGTCTTGAGCGTCCATTTTTATTGTCGTATGTAGTGTTAAATCTTGGAATCAGTCTTCGAGGCTATTGGAATCGTCCTCGGAGCCTTCAATCAGTTTTTTGATGCGGATTTGCACCCTGTTTATCCATGAATCAGAGCGAGGCTCATCCTCTATGTCCTCCACATCTTCGCCCTCTTCTTCTACGGGTTTAACCGGTTTTACGGATTTCGGGCCCTTGGCAGGTCTGCCTCCGGTAGTGAGATTGCCGGCGTTCTGTTGTGCCTGCTGCTGTTCGCGGTCTCGGGCACTGAGCGCATCGGCCACATCATCGTCCTCAAGGAGATACGGGTCGTTGACGTCGGGCCCATATTCATCGCGGTCAAGAGTAAACGCCGGACGTTTGTTCTCAGGCTTTTTCTCTTCCACAGGGGCTTTTTCAATCTTAATCACCTCGGGTTCCGGTTCCTTAACGGGAGCGGGCTCGGGAGCGGGCTGCGGAGCGGGGATAACAACGGGCTCCTCAATGCAGGGCAGTTCCTGAGGGTCTGCCGAGCGCTGCGCGCCCTTCATGGCCACGGCGATGGGAGCTATAAAATCGTTGCCGTTAATTGTGGGTGAGGCGATGCGTACGGCAGTGGGCAGAGCCACATTGCGCACGGACAGAGAGCTTTGCGCCTCCAGGAGCTTGCAGAAGTTGCGCAGTTTGGCGCCGCGACCGGTGATGATTATGCCGGCGCGCAGGTCGTTGCGGCTGATTCCGGCAAATTCTATCTGTGCGTTTATGTTCGCCACAATCTCCATTGCGCGGGCATGCACGTAGTTGTTAATGTTGCGGAGCTCGGCTGTGGAAGCAGAGTTGCTGTCTAAGATGGCCGAAGCCACACTGCATTTGGTCTGCTCGGCCTGGCTTTCCACCATTCCGAGGCACGAAGCGAGATCGCGGGTGATTGCCGCGGCACCGAGAGGGATGGTGGCCAGGTAGCGGAGTCCGCCACCGGTGTAAATGGATACCGTAGTTGTCTCGGCGCCAAGGTCCACCAGCATGCATCCGGGGTGAGTGTCCTCGGCGGTGAGGCATAAATCCGCAATTGCCAACGGACGTACTATAAACCCGCAGATGTCCAGGCCCATACGGTCCACAATCACACGTTCCAGGTTTCGGGAATTAAGGTTCTGGCATACAATCACGGTGTATTCGGCCTTGATGTGCGATCCGAATACGCCCACCGGTTTTTCTGCCGGGGTATTGTCTATGGTATAGCGCAGAGGGATTACGTCGAGAATATCCGTCGGGCCGTCCACCGAGCGCATCGCGTCGTTCTGCAGCCGGTTGATTATCTCGGCGGTGATGAGGGTTTCCTCCGGGAACGACAGCTCGGCAGACGCGTGCATGGAGTGCAGCGAGCGGCCGCCCACGGCCGTATATACGCCGGTAATGTTTTTATCGGCGAGTTCGGGAATCTGTCTCAGACGGTCAATTGCCTTTTCGGCCTGAGCGGCAACCTCCTCTACATTCTGTATACGCCCGTATCGTACGCACTTGTTCAGCGCCTCCTCCTCAACACCGATAACAGTGATATGTCCGGTATCGTCGGGGCTGAAAGTTGCAGCAGCCACCTGCACGGCCGAGCTACCGATTTCGAGCGAGATTACGTATTTGTTGTCCATTAGTATTATATATTTTTCGATTTATTTTTTCAGTGAGGATTGAGGAATCAGTCCGGAGCCACAACGGGTATTCCGGTAGGAGAGATTGTGCCGTCGCCGGGCATGTCCGAGGTTATGGAATCGGGTTCGGTAACGGGCCTTGAAGCGCGTTCGCGTTTGGCGGCACGCGAGGCCACCACCCTTCCGCGCCACTTCAGCGAAATGGCATCGTAATATTCCCAACCGCGCAAGGGCATGATTTGTTTATAAAAATTTTCCAGGCGGTGCATTTTATCTGCGATAATGGAAGTATCGCCAAGGTTCACCACGTGTCCGGCGACCGTGGGGATGATTACAATATCGCCGTTCTGCGCAAGCTCCACCTGCGAGACGTAAGCGTTGTAGTCGGGACGCGATTTAAAGAAACCGAACATCGGCAGCAACTTGGCGACATCGGCGGTGGAATGTATTGTTCCGGATACCACGGGGACATCCACATGGCAGCGTGCGTTGGCGCTGATGCGCTTTCCGGCGGCACTGATGTAATAGGAGCTGTCGCCGACAAAAACACGCGCCACGGGCTGCATGGGCAGGACATTTACCCATAACGTACCGTCGCCGAGAATCACCACGTGGGCGTCCTCGATATTGTCGTGGGCGCGGAGGCGGTTCTCCAGGTGCAGGGTGTTAATGTCGGCCATGCGGGTCTTGGTGATGCGCGTGGACAGGTCGTCGAGCATAATGTCTATGTCCTCGGGGGTTATGAACCTGCTGTTGGCGCTGTCGTTGACCTCTATTTTCAGTGCTCCGAAAGTATCTGCCTTGGCAGCCGCACGCGTCACGGCCACCGCCACACAGACATAGACTGTAAGCAGCAGGGTGCCAATTGCGTAATACAGATTTCGGCGCTTCATACTCTCGGGTATAATTGTATGCGTTGTCGCGACGGCGTCATTTGCGCTCCGTGCCGGCACTGAGAGTGTCGACAATTGCGGGGAGACTGTTGCAGATGTCGCCGGCGCCAACGGTTAATAGAATGTCAAAATTAATATTTTTAATTGTATTTACCAAGTCTTCTTTGCAAATCATCACTTTTTCGGGTGATTTTATCTCGTCAAAGATGATTTTTGAGGTAACACCGGGAATGGGTTCCTCGCGTGCGGGGTAAATATCCAGCAGAATTACGGCATTGGCGGCCGACAATGCCTCGGCGAACTGCGGAGCGAAGTCGCGGGTGCGCGAGTACAGGTGCGGCTGGAATGCCACGGCCATTTTGGCGTGGGGGTAGAGGGCGCGTACCGAGCGGATGCTCTGCTTCAGCTCGTCGGGGTGGTGCGCATAGTCGTCAATGACCACATGACCGCCGGGGACGGCCTCCTTGAGGTGGAACTGGAAGCGACGCTCGGCGCCGAGGAACGAGGCCATTGCCGCGCGCACATCGTCGGCGGTGACCTGCCCGGTAAGGATACATGCCGAAATTGCGGCTATGGCATTATCGATATTAATCTCTACGGGCACGCCAAGCTCTATATCGCTGATATTCAGTCCGTCGGGGCGGTTGTCAACAAAATCGAACACTATGGTTCCGTTTCCGCGGCGGATGTTGGCGGCGTGGAAAGTAGCGGCAGTATCGTCGGCGGCGTAGGTGTAGACGGTCACCCCGGGCTGAGTGCGGGGCTTGAGTTTCAGTCCGGTGTGGACAATCAGGAAACCGTCGGGAGCCACAAGCTCCGTGAAGTGCGCGAAGCTCTCCAGATAGGCTTCCTCGGTGCCGTAAATATCCAGATGATCGGGGTCTGTGGCCGTCACCACGGCGATATACGGGTGGAGGGTGTGGAAGGAGCGGTCGTACTCATCGGCCTCCACCACGGTGTAGGGCGATGTTGTGCTGAGCAGCAGATTCGAGTTATAGTTGCGCAGTATTCCGCCCAGGAAAGCGTTGCATCCTACGGCCGCCGTGTGCATGATGTGCGCAGCCATGGACGAAGTTGTGGTTTTGCCATGCGTTCCGGAGAAACAGATGGCGCGGCTGTCGCGGGTGATGGCACCGAGAGCCACCGAGCGCTTTACCACGCTGAAACCGCCGTCGCGGAAAAAACGCAGGGGGACATTGGACTCCGGAACAGCCGGTGTGTATATCACGGTCACCTCCGCGGGGTCGCGGAAGTCTGCGGGCACGGCGTCCATTGAATCCCGGAAACTGATTTTCGCGCCCTCGGCGATGAGGGCCTCGGTGAGGGCGGTGGGAGTGCGGTCGTAACCGGCGACGGCGATGCCGCGGCTCAGGAAATATCGCACCAGAGCGGCCATGCCTATGCCTCCGGCGCCCACAAAGTATACTTTTTTACCTATTTGCATTTTGTATAATATCTTCTAAACGGTCAACAATTTTTTCTGCGGCGTGAGGGAGTGCCATTTTGCTGATGGCCTCGCTCATCTGCTTGAGTTTCTGAGGGTTCTGTACCAGCGGGACGACAATTCCGGCAAATTCGGCCACGGCGTCCTTGTCCTGCAGCAGGACTGCACCGCCGGCGTCGGCGACCGCCTTGGCGTTGTGGTACTGATGGTTCTCGGCGACATTCGGCGAGGGAATCAGCACGGCGGCGGCTCCCAGCAGCTGCAGTTCGCTGATGGTACCGGCGCCGGCGCGGCTTACCACCAGGTCTGCCGCACGGTATGCCGTAGCCATGTCCGAGATAAACGCCATGGCGTGCACATCGGCATGGCCTTCGGCCTGTGCGGCGCACTGCTCGGCGTAATACTTTCCGGTCTGCCACAACAGCTGTATGCCCTGCTGCTCCAGCGCGGGGATGGCGGCGGCGACGGCCTCGTTAACCGTGCGCGCGCCAAGGCTTCCGCCAACCACCAGAACCAACGGCCGGGCGGGGTCAAAGCCCAATTTTTTCTTGGCCTCGGCAATCGAAAGCGGGCAGCTGAGGATGTCGGCACGGATGGGGTTTCCGGTTTTTATAATCACATCGGCGGGGAAAAATTTCTCCATGCCGTCGTAAGCAGTGCAGATAGCCAATGCCTTGCGTGCCAGCATCTTGTTAGTCACACCGGCGTAAGAGTTCTGCTCCTGGAGGAGTGTGGGTATTCCGGCTTTCTGGGCTACCTTAAGCATTGGTCCGCTGGCATATCCGCCCACGCCCACGGCGATGTCCGGATTAAATTCGCGCAGGACCTTGCGGGCCATGCGCATGCTGCGGTACAGCTTTGCCAGCACCTTGAAGTTGCGCCACAGGCGGCGGCGGTCGAACCCGGCCACGGGTAGGCCCACGATGCGGTATCCGGCATCAGGCACGCGCTCCATCTCCATGCGTCCTTCGGCGCCGACAAATAGGATTTCGGCGTCAGGATGGCGGCGGCGCACCTCGTTGGCGATGCTCAGCGCGGGGAAGATATGGCCTCCGGTGCCGCCACCGGAGACAAGCACACGCATGGGACGTGAGGCTGTTTTATCATTCTGTTTTTCCATGTCGTTACAGTTGAGTGGGGTTATCGGGCATTTCATTGTCCGAAAGAGAGTAAAGGTTATCGCGCACCTCCTGCTTAATGCCTTTACGTGCGGCGAAGCGGCTTACGCTTAGCATCACACCCAAGGCTATGGAGGTGACAATCACGGAACTACCGCCCTTGCTTATCAGCGGCAACGGCTGTCCCGAGACGGGCGCGGCACCGGTGACAATCGCCATGTGCATCAGCGCCTGGAAGGTTATGAACACCGCCATGCCTATCACCAGCATGGCCGGGAAGGCCTTTTTACACTTCATGGCTATTCGTCCGGCCCTTGCCAGCAGACACAGGTACAGGGCCAGCACAAACAAGCCTCCCAACAGGCCGATGTCCTCGATAATGATGGCGTAGATATAGTCCGAGAACGCGAGAGGCAGGCGTGCTGTCTCACGCGAGTTGCCGGGGCCAACGCCTAAAATTCCGCCGTTTGCCTGGGCGATAAAACTGTACTGTTCCTGGCAGTTGTCATCGGTTATCTTGTCCAGAAATTTGTCGTCGCGCAGGAAGTCCGTGATACGTTTAATGCGCATCTCGGTGCGGTCGTTTTCCTGGCCGGCGTTAATCATCTTATAGCATCCATACCCTAAGGCGAGGAAGGCACACACGGCCGTGATAAAGAAAAACGCCTTCCAGCGCACACCGCCAACAAGCATGGCACTCAGCGCAATAAGCACCAGGAGTATGGCATTGGTAAGGCCCTGATTAATCATCAGTCCGCTGAACACCAGCACCACACCGCCGACCATGTAAATAAGGCGCTGGTTATACTTCAGGTCCTCTTCCTCGTGTCCGCGCCGGTACTCCAAGCGGTATTTGCACAGCAGGCGCGGGATTATCAGCGCCGCGGAGAACTTAAGCAGCTCGGACGGCTGTACGGAGAACAGGCCGAAGAACGAGAACGAGCGCACGGCACTGTTAAGCCTCTGTCCAAAGAACATAGTGTACACTGCCGCCAGGATACACAGGACCACTATCACCCATGCCCAGTCGTAAAAACGTTTGTAGTGAACGCGCTGCAGCACAACCATGAGTATGAATCCGCCGAAGAGCAGAACCACGTGCTTCAGCAGCGGCCCCAGGATGTTTCCGGCAGTGATTTCGCGGCTTGAAGCCGAGAAAACCTCAACAATGGAGATTGCCACAAGGAAAAGATATATACCCCAGATGTACCTGTCGCGACGCGGCTTGGGGCGCATGGCAAGGGCCTGCGCCTTCAGGTCGTCGGTCACAGGCAGTGCGGCGGTAGGTTGTATGGTGTCTTGCTCCGGCATATTGTTACCGATATATATATTAATGTGTATATCAGAGATTGTTTACGGCGTCCTTGAACTGACGGCCGCGGTCCTCGTAGCTCTTGAAGAGGTCAAAGCTGGCGCAGCAGGGGCTTAACAGCACAGTATCGCCAGGTTTTGCGGCGGCACGGCACTCGGCGACGGCGTCGGCGAGATTGTCCGTAGACACAACCGGCACCACACCGCCGAAGAAATCCACGATTTTCTCGTTGTGGAGGCCCATCGCCACAATTTTGTTGACCTTTTCCTTTACCAGAGGCATGATTTCGGAATAGTCGTTGCCCTTGTCCTTGCCGCCGAGAATCAGTACCACGGGCGTGGTCATAGCCTGCAGGGCGTACCAGGTGGAGTTAACGTTTGTGGCCTTGGAGTCGTTTATGTATTTCACACCGTCCACAGTGCGAACAGATTCCAGGCGATGCTCCACACCGCCAAAGTCGGCGAGCGCACGGCAAATAACATCGGCAGGCACACCTGTGAGGCATGCCGCCGTGGCCGCGGCCATGGAGTTGTACAGATTATGTAATCCCTTAAGGCTTAAATCCTTGCACGGCATGCAAAGGGAGCGCTGCGGGGTATTGACCTCCAGGTTGCCGTCGGCGTCCACAAACGCGGCCAAGCCCGGTGCGGGCTTCTCGGCAAAGGGGTACACTGTGGCGTTGACATTTACGGACTCCAGCTTTCTTGCCACCACCGGGTCGCCGGTCCAGAAAATGAAGGCGTCCTTGGCGGTCTGATTCTGCAGGATGCGGAATTTGGCATCCACGTAATTCTCCATCTTGTGGTCATAGCGGTCAAGATGGTCGGGGGTGATATTCAGTATTATTGCGATGTCGGCATGGAAACGGTACATGTTGTCCAGCTGGAACGAACTCAGCTCTATCACATAAGCCTTGTGCGGACATCTTGCCACCTGTAAAGCCAGGCTCTTGCCCACGTTGCCGGCGAGGCCGACGTCCAGGCCGGCGCTGCGCAGTATGTGGTACGTGAGCAACGTGGTGGTGGTTTTGCCGTTGCTGCCGGTTATACATATCATTTTGGCATCGGTATAGAAGCCGGCGAACTCTATTTCAGAGACAACGGGAATATTCTTCTCGGCCACGGCGCGCATCACCGGGGTTTCCTTGGCGATTCCGGGGCTTTTCACCACCATATCGGCGGCAAGGATGCGGTCCATGGAGTGTCCGCCCTCCTCCCATGCTATGTTTTCGTCCTCAAGGACCTTCTTATATTGCGGGGCAATAGAGCCGAAATCGCTGACGAACACGTCGCAGCCTTTGTCTTTTGCCAGAACAGCGGCGCCGACACCGCTCTCGGCGGCACCCAATACTACTATCTTCTGCATTGTCATCGTATTTTAAGGGTCACAAAAGTTATAACGGCAAGAATAATGCCTATAATCCAGAAACGCACCACGATTTTTGACTCGGGCACAGGCTGTATGGGTCTCTGTATCAGCGCGTCTATGCCTGAGTTGCCGGCTTTCTGGAAATGATGGTGCAAGGGCGTCATCTTAAATATCCGTCGCCCGTTTGTGGCCTTGAAGAACGCCACCTGCATCATCACCGAAAGGTCCTCAATGTAGAACAGAGCGCACAGAACGGGCAGCAGCAGCTCCTTGCGGATAAGTATGGCGAAAATGGCGATGATACCGCCCAACGTCAGCGATCCGGTATCGCCCATGAACACCTGCGCCGGATAGGCATTATACCACAGGAATCCCACAAGGGCACCTATAAACGCGGCCATGTATACCACAAGTTCCTCGCTACCGGGTACATACATTATATTCAGGTACGACGAGTACATGATGTTAGCGCCAAGGTACGCCATCAGCACCAATGCGACACCGATAATCGCCGAGCATCCCGTGGCAAGGCCGTCCAGGCCGTCGGTAAGGTTGGCACCGTTGCTGGTGGCGGCCACAAAGAATATTGTGATCAGCAGGAATGCTATCCAGCCGCCGGTCTCGGCATTGTCGCCGAGCCATCCGGTTAAGTCGGAGTAGTTGAAGTTGTTATCCTTGACAAAGGGGATGGTGGTGGCGGGAGTGTGCTCTATCTCTGACTCGTAAATGACGCGTTCTATCTGTCCGGACTCCTCGTTTACCACCTCGTGGTTGACGCGTATGCCCATATCCGGGCTCAGATACATGGTTCCGGCGACAATAACACCGATACCCACCTGGCCGATTATCTTGTATTTGCCTTTCATACCGGCCTTGTCGTGCTTGGCCAGCTTCTTATAGTCGTCCATAAAGCCGATGGTTCCCAGCCACAGGGTGGCGAACAGCATCAGCAGCATGTAAATGTTGGAGAGGTTGGAAACCAGCAGACATGGAATAATAATGGAAATGATGATAATCACACCGCCCATGGTGGGAGTTCCGGTCTTTTTCATCTGACCCTCCAGGCCGAGGTTTCGTATAACCTCGCCCACCTGCATCCGCTGCAGACGGGCAATTATTTTGCGTCCGATGAAAATCGCAATCAGCATGGCCAGCACAAACGCCGCGCCACTGCGGAAAGTAACGTAGTCCATGAGGCGCGCGCCGGGCACCCCGTGTTCGTTCATCAGATTAAACAGGTAATAGAACATATTCTCTGAGTATGTGTAGTTTTATGTTAGTCAGTCAAGTTTACGGGCCTCGAAAGCATTACGCACCTGTTGGTGGTCGTCGAAGTGCACGGTACGTCCATTTTCAAAAATCTGGTAGTCCTCATGTCCCTTTCCGGCGACAAGAATAACGTCGGCGGGGCCGGCTTCTGTGATGGCCACATGTATGGCGGCGGCACGTTCCAGAATCACGTCCACCTGTGCGTCGGTGTCTACCGGTACTCCGGCGCGGACATCATCGGCGATGTCCTCGGGGTTCTCGTCGCGGGGGTTGTCGCTGGTGATGATGATGCGGTCCGAGTAAGCGGCGGCGACAGCGGCCATCTGCGGGCGTTTGCCCTTGTCGCGGTTTCCTCCGGCGCCGAACACCGTCACCACCTTTCCGGCATTGCCTTTTGCTGCGATTATGGTCTTGAGGACATTTTCCAGAGCGTCGGGAGTGTGCGCGTAGTCCACCACGGCAGTCACTCCGTCGTGGCTGTGCATAACCTCGAATCTTCCGTTTACCGGCACCAGTGCGCTGATGGCCACGGCCACCTCCTCGGCGGGCATTCCCATCAGTATGCAGGCGCCGTATACCGCGGTGAGGTTGTATGCGTTAAATTGTCCGGCAAACCGTGTGTGCATCTGAGTGCCGTCAATGTCCATAACCGTGCCGTCCATGCGCGACTCCACCAGGCGGGTGCGGAAAGAGGCGCTCTTGCGCAGCGAGTAGTCGTATTTGCGCGCCCGGGTGTTCTGCAGCATCACCGCGCCGTGGGGGTCGTCGGCGTTTGTCAGAGCCCAGGATTTTGCCGGGAGATTGTCAAAGAACGTCTTCTTCGCGGCGATATATGCGGCGAAAGTCTTGTGATAGTCAAGATGGTCGCGCGTGATATTCGTGAAAATGCCTCCGGCGAAGTGCAGGCCGGCAGTGCGCTGCTGCACAATGCCGTGGCTACTTACTTCCATAGCCGCGAAAGAGCATCCGTCGGCGACCATCTCGGCCAGCAGCCGGTTTATCTCCAGGGGCGAGGGCGTGGTGTTGTGCGAGGGGTACACCTTGTCGCCGACACGATTCTCCACTGTGGAGAGCAGTCCGGCCTTATGATTTGTCAGCCGTGCCATTTCATACAGCAGTGTTGCGATTGTGGTCTTGCCATTGGTGCCGGTAACGCCTACAAGAGTGAGGTGCCGCGAGGGATTGCCGTACCATTCGGAGGCCAGCAGCCCCAACGCATTTGCGGCGTCGGTGACCTGAATCCAGGTAACGCCTGTGGTGAGGTCGGCGGGGAGTTTTTCGCAGACAACGGCGACAGCGCCGTTGCTGACAGCGGCGCCGATAAATTTATGGCCATCGGATACCGGGCCGGGGACAGCCACGAACAGCGAGCCGGGAACAACACGGCGCGAGTCGCATTCCACGGCGGTGACAGTGATACTGTCGTCGCCGTGCACCTGTTCGGTGATAATGGCTGATAAAAGCTTGTTAAGTATCATGATTTCTTTTCGTTCTTTTCTGTTTTGTTAGCGGCGGCGACAGCCTTTTTGGCAACCTTTGGGCTGCGCCATGCGCTGAGAGTGAGGTGCACTTTTGTGCCGGGCCGGGCCGCCGTGTTTGGTGCGGGCGACATTTCCGTCACATATCCGGCACCGCTTACAGTAACGTTGAATCCGGCTTTCTCCAGAGTGCTGACGGCACTGCGCACGGACAGACCCCTTACATCCGGGATTCCGCCCTTCACCTTTTCCGGAGCCTTTATGCGGCTCACCTTTTGGGATCCCAGCATCTTCTTGAGGCTGGCCTGTCTGTCGGCGGTAACATTGTCGGCATACAGAATCGGCACATTGCCGAGGGGGCCATCCTTGCTGTCCTTGATGTCGCTGTGCTTGCCGAGCATGGAGCGCGAGTACATGCGCAGCATTATGTCGCGGAAAACCATTGCCGATGATGAGTCTGGCGAGTGCTTCGACGGGTTACGGGGGTTGGAGATTACAACCATGCAGGTGTATTCGGGTTTCTCATACGGGAAAAATCCCACGAAGGCGTAACGGTGCGAGTTCTTGTATCCGCCCTTGAAGGCGGGGTCGTTTTTACCGTCCTTCTTTTTCTCCATGGCAATCTTGGCTGTGCCGGTCTTTCCGGCGGCCTCGACGTACGGATTCTTGACACTCGGTGCGGTACCGTGTTTCTCGTAAATGACTTCCTTGAGCCATTTGCGGATGGTGGCGGCGTTCTCGGGCGAGCACATCTGCTTGCGTATGTATGTCACGGGCAGGATTGAGTCAATGCCCTCGCCCTGAATGCGTTTCAGCAGTCTGGGACGCACAAATGAGCCGTTGTTCGCCAGGGCGTTGTAGAAAGCGCAGGTGTAGATGGGCGGAATCATCATGCAGTAGCCGTAAGTCTGACGTGCGAGCGTCATTTTGCCGCCTCTGCGGGGGTCCAGGTCGGGGAAATAGGGCGGCTTTTCGCCTAAAATTCCGGTGTTGAAAGTGTCTAAGAGACCAATTTTGCGTACACGTTCGCGGAAGCTGTTCAGGTCGTGCTCGTAATGCGGCACCATCAGCTTGGTCACGCCGATATTTGAGGAGTAGCGCAGGAACTGGCTTATCGGCAGACGGGCGGGCGAGTGAGTGTCCTTGATTTCCGTGCCGCGCCTGTTGGAGCCGTAGTAATATCCGCTTTTGGGCGTTTCGTACATCTGCTCGGGGTCGGTTATGAAGCCGTCCTCCAGCGCGATTGTCATGGATATGGCCTTCATTACCGAACCGGGCTCTATACGGGTCATGGCATGGTTCATCGCCTCGATATAATTTCCGGACGAGTCACGCTCAAGATTCGAGATAGCCTTGATGTCGCCGTCGTCCACATGCATCAGAATCACCGTGCCCCAGTCTGCCTCGGCCTCCTTCAGCATCTCGTTGAGGGCGTTTTCGGCAATGTCCTGCATGTTGATGTCAATGGTGGTGGTGAGGTTGTATCCGTTGCGCGGCTTAACATCCGTCCAGTTTTCTATCTTGTGGGTGAGGGGCACCTTGCGTGCGCGGCCGGGCTTGCCGAAGAGCAGGCTGTCCAGCGCGGCCTCCAGTCCCGACCATCCGTGTATAGTGGTGTCGGCGCGTTCGCCCACACCGCCGATACTGCGGCGTGCCATGGCACCGTAGGGATTCTTGCGCTCTATGCGGGAGTGCACCGTGAGGCCGGTGACATTGGGGTTATTGGACTCGCGGAAGAAGGGGAAGCTCCTCAGCCGCTCCAGCTGCTCGTAGCTGAGCCCGTAGAGGAAGGGGAAGCAGCTGGTGCGTTCTTCGGGCTTTTTGTCCACCTCGGCTTTCAGTTTCCTGCGCCATGTTTCCGAGTTGTTGAACGCATGGTACTTGGCCAGCGAATCGCTAAGCGGTCCCAGAGCTTTCAGGAAATCCTCTCTGGAGAAACTTGAGGCCTTAAAGTCTATTCTGGTGTCGTAATAAGTGAGGTTTGTGGCCAGCACACTGCCGTCGCAGGCAAGGATGTCGCCGCGAGTGGGCGGTATGGGAATCACCTTCTGCAGCTCCTCGTTGGCTTTTTTGTTCCACAGATCGGCGTGCACCACGGTAGTACCCACGGCGCAGTATACGATACGTCCGGCGATGGCCACCATTATTGAGGCCACAAGGATATAGCGCAGGCGTATAAGCCTTGCGGTGCCTTTCTTTTTTCGGCCTGAGTCTGGTTTACTCTTTGTTCTCATTGTCGGTATTGCTGTCCGGGGAGGGGTTTAGGTTGAGGATATAGGCGGGGTGTTCGGGGACGGCGAGTCCGGGGAGGATTGTGTCTACAAGCTCCTTCATGGCGCTCTCGCGGATTCGCGACATGTATGTGGAGCGCTCGCGCACGCTCTCGGTGCGGGCCACGTTCAGTCCCTTCTGCAGGTCCTTTATCTGCTCCATGGCCGTCATGCACTGGTACTTGGTGGAGATAAAAATCATGGCGATGATTACCACCAGGAACACCTTTATCCAGTGGCGGGAGAAGAATTCCGTGCTTACAACGTTTCCGTACAGCACTCTCTCCAGCAGTTTCATGGAGCCGCTGTTCTGTTTGTCGGTTTTTGACCGGCTGTTTTTTTTCTTTTTTCCGAACATATCTGTGAGGGGAGAATTTTAATCGTTTTTTACGGCGACGCGCATTTTCGCGCTGCGGCTCCGCGGGTTTGCGGCCACCTCCTCGTCGTCGGCGACAATCGGTTTTGAGGTGAGCATGCGCATCGGCGCCAGGGAGTGTCCGAAGAAGTCGCGGTTGTCTTTTCCGTCCAGGTTTCCGGTC
Organism: Bacteroidales bacterium; assembly: GCA_004554255.1. Lineage (GTDB taxonomy): Bacteria > Bacteroidota > Bacteroidia > Bacteroidales > Muribaculaceae > CAG-873. The sequence continues at coordinate 1,905 of SFNC01000014.1, read as the reverse complement.
TTCATGAAGTTCTTGACGAGACGGTCCTCCAGGGAGTGGTATGTTATCACCACGAGCCTTCCGCCGGGGCGCAGCACTGCCATCGCCGACGTCAGCAGGTCGCGCAAGGCGCCGATTTCGTCGTTTACCTCTATGCGCAGGGCCTGAAAAATCTGCGCCAGCTCCTTCTTTTCCTGCCTGGGGTTTATTATTGGGCGCACTATCTCCAGCAGACTGTCGGTGGTGCGTATGGGAGCCCGGGCGCGTGCGCTGACAATGGCGTTCACAAGCCTGCGTGCGTTAGAGAACTCGCCATAAAGCCTGAATATGTCCGTCAACTTCTCGGGGCTGTAGGTATTCAGGACGGTCTCGGCGGTAAGCGCGGCATTGCGGTTCATGCGCATGTCCAGCGGTCCCTCGGGCCAGCGGAAAGAGAATCCGCGCTGAGGGTCGTCGAAGTGATGGAACGACACGCCGAGGTCTGCGAGCACGCCGTCCACGGCGTCCACACCGTAATACCGCATGAAGTTGGTGAGGTATCTGAAATTCGACAGCACCATAGTGAACCGGCTGTCGTCCATAGCATTAGCCGCCGCCTCGCGGTCCTGGTCAAAGCCATATAGATGCCCGCCGGCCGCAGCATCCAGGCGCTCCACAATGGCACGGGAATGTCCACCGCCGCCATAGGTGCAGTCCACATAAATGCCGTCGGGACGCAGGTCGAGTGCGTCCATGGCTTGCGGCAAAAGAGCCGGTATATGGTAAACCGTCTGATTCATAGAGGATTAGCTAAAAAGAGAATTGCATATTTTGGGAGTGTAAAGTTAGTGATTTTTTGCGGTATAATTTACAACTCCAAACGATTTTTTTAAATTTTTTACGCAAAAGTTTTCAACACCGGTCTACTCGCGTGATTTTCAATGCATTATTTATTTACATTTGCAAACTAAAGCACCGGGCAGCATTCGAGAAATGTCGATGCTGCCCGGCGCTTTAGTTACGGGAGAATGTTATTTGCTGTCGCGGAGCAAATCTGTCAGATACGGTGTGGGATTCAGACGGTTTGCGAGTTCAAGGTAGGGCCGGGCCTTGGACATGGCGCCGGTGGAGACATAATAGTTTCCGAGGTCCAGAAGAGTCGGCAGATTGTCGGGGTGGTTTGCGAGAATCTCGCGCCATACCGACACTGCGTCCTCTGTACTGTCGCTGAGCAGGTATCCCTTTGCCAGCAGACGCATAAACTCCACGCTCTCAGGCATTCCGGACAGCATGATGCGTGCGTACTCCACCATCTTAGGCCCGTTGTTGCGATAGGTGTAATATTTAAGGAGATAGCCGTTTAGTCCGCGCTGCATCCAGGGAAAATGTCGGGCTGAATCTATCAGCAACTCCTCGTACAGATAGCTGACACCCAGGCGGGTAGTGATTTCCTGCACGTCGGCGAAAACACTGTCTATGGGCACATTATGTGTCATGCTACGCTCCAGGATATTCACCACGGCAAGTGTGTCGCCGAGCATTGCGTTGCTGATGATGGCGTTGGCGTAGTTCTCGGCAAGATGAGGCTTCGCTTCCAGCAAAAGCGAGTACATGGCGGAGGCGTTGAGCCACTCGGCATCGTTACGGAAACGCGTCGCCTTTCTCTCGGTACGGCCATATGCGGTGGTGTCGGCGGCAGCTTCCGTTGCCGCGGCAGAGGATGCCGTCGCCATGGCGATGACAATCAGGATGAATATTCTAAAACAGTGCTTCATGCCTTATTAGACCCCGTTCCCCAATATTTGTTAACGCAGGGGTCGCAGATTTCCAAGGAAGCTGCGAGAATACGCTAATATTATATTGTTCGCGGGTGCATGTTTTATTTATTAATTTTAATTTATATTACCCCGCCCCTGCGTTAACAAATATTGGGGAACGGGGTCTTAA
>SFNC01000013.1 GCA_004554255.1 Bacteroidales bacterium | reverse complement strand
ATTGATTTTGAAATTTTTCAGATGTAAATTTGCAAAATTCAATTATATTTCTTACATTTGCAAATAGTTTAATTATCAGCACTTTAGCATTAAATTATGGATTTTATCACACGTTTGCGCTATTTTATGGATTCTGCGGGAATTACCATCTCGCAATTTGCAGATACATGTGGCATACCTCGCCCTACGATGTCGCAACTTATGAACGGACGCAACAAGCGAATATCCGACGAGGTGATTAATAAAATCCATACCGGTTATCCTGAGCTATCAATCCTGTGGTTGATGTTTGGCGAGGGAGAGATGGGATCAACTTCGAATATTGAAACCTCAGAGGCTCAAAATGGCTCTAATTTCGAGCGTACGGCGACTAATTCTTCTGATTTGCAGGATGTTGAGTCGAGTTTTCAAGTAGAATTGCCTTTAGACCAGGAAGTGCCAGATAATTCGGAATTTGCAGAATCGATGTTTAGCTCATCTGTTTATCCCGGTTCTGCCCCATTTTCCGCATCATCATCAACCGGTGCCGCTTCTTCTAACCGTATGGGAAGCACTGCTGCACCTAATTCAGTCGTTGCTGCAGGAGCAGCTGCAGATTCTTCCCCTATTGCCTCCGGGGCTTCTGCTGCGGCTGGCTCTACTATGGCTCCCGGTTCATATGCTGCCACCGGGGCTCCTGTAGCTGCTGGTTCGCCGGTAGCCAGTGCGAATAACGGTTCATCTGTATATGGGAATCAAACTTCAATACCCTATACGCAGGCAAAACCTCGGCCATATGTAATAGATGATGAAAACTTTTCTAATGGGTCGTATAATGCAAATGGAGCCTCTCAGACGCCACGTAATCAGTCGCAGCAGCGTAAATATGTCGGAGATGTTACTCGCAGTCTGGGTGATATTCCGCGCGAAGAACCGGCTTCGGCCAACGCATCTGGGGTATTTATCTCTGACGCCTCTTCTGACGAACCAAGGGTGTCTATTTCGCCTGATGCGCATAAAAAGATTACCAATATCGTGGTGTTCTATTCCGACAATTCCTTTCAGTCGTTTCTCCCCGATCTATAGTAATCCCCTATCAATAACTGGCTGATCATCTCTAATATATATTCCCGACTTATAATCTCCGATAAATAGTATAAAATAAGCGGAGGATGCATCCAGTGAGTTTAATCGCTCTGGAGCATCCTCCGGTTTATTTTCAAAGTGTGCCTTTCAAGGACAATGCTCTTCAAGGACTGTGCACCTTCAATTATACGTAACCACGGACGATACCGCGCTTAGAATTGCGGATAAATTCGATGATTTCATCACGTTCGGGAGTAGCGGGAAGCTCAGCCTCAATGCGGTCTACGGCATCGGTAACGTTCAGACGCGACAGATAAAGATAGCGGTAGATTTCCTGAATTTCACGAATCTGGTCGTTGGTGAAATTACGGCGGCGCAAACCAATAGAGTTAATGCCGGTGTAAGCGATAGGATCTCGGCCGGCCTTTACATAGGGCGGAATATCCTTGTTGATGCGAGAGCCGCCCTGAATCATCACATGTTTGCCCAGATGGGTGAACTGATGGATGAGGGTACCACCGCCGATCACGGCGAAATCATCAACCTGCACTTCGCCTGCAAGCTGCGAAGCGTTGGAGATGATTACATTGTTGCCGAGAAGGCAGTCGTGAGCCACATGCGAGTAGGCCATAATCAGACAGTTGTTGCCAACCACAGTCTTGCCCTTTGCGGCTGTGCCGCGGTTCACGGTCACACATTCGCGAATTGTGGTGTTGTCGCCGATAATCGCTGTGGTGTCCTCGCCCTTAAATTTAAGATCCTGAGGAATGCCGGAGATTACAGCGCCGGGGAAAATGTTGCAGTGCTTGCCGATGCGGGCGCCCTCCATAATGGTGACGTTGCTACCGATATGTGTGCCCTCGCCGATTTCCACATTCTGGTCGATCGTGACAAACGGTTCGATAACCACACTGGGGTGAATTTTGGCGGCGGGGTGAATATAGGCAAATGGCTGTTTCATGCTGGATGACTGTTTATTTCAAATGATGTTATTTACTTATTTTTTACTACCTGAGCCATAAACTCACACTCGCAAACTACTTTGTCGCCGACAAAGGCCACACCCTTCATCAGGGCGCATCCGCGGCGCAGCGGGCTCATAAACGATACGTGGAAGATAAGTGTATCGCCCGGCACCACTTTCTGGCGGAATTTCACATTGTCGATTTTCATAAAGTAGGTAGAGTATTTCTCAGGATCCTCCACTGTGCCAAGCACGAGCAGACCGCCGGTCTGAGCCATAGCCTCGACCATCAGGACTCCGGGCATAACCGGTTCCTGGGGGAAGTGACCCTGGAAGAACGGCTCGTTGGCGGTGACATTCTTGATGCCTACGATGAAGGTTTCGCCGCGATCGATGATTTTGTCGACCAGCAGCATCGGGTATCTGTGGGGAAGATGCTCACGGATGGTATTGATGTCCATCACAGGTGCGTGGGAGGGATTGTAGGACGGAGCCTGCAGTTCCTGACGCTGAATCTCCTTGCGGATCTGCTTTGCAAAAGTAGTGTTGATCTTGTGACCGGGACGGCAAGCGATGATGCGACCCTTCAGCGGACGGCCAATAAGCGAAGTATCCCCAAGCACGTCGAGCAGTTTGTGGCGCGCCGGTTCGTTTTCAAATTCCAGCGGGCGGTTGTTGATGTAGCCAAGCTGATCAACCTTCTTGTGCTCAATGCCCATAAGGTCGGAAATGTGGTCGAGAGTCGACTGCTCCATTTTCCGGTCGTAAATCACGATGGCGTTGTCGAGGTCGCCACCCTTGATGAGGTTGGCATTGAGGAGCGGCTCAATCTCGCGGACGAACACAAATGTGCGGCTGCCGCTGATTTCCTGCTCGAAGTCGGCCATATTTTCCAGGCGGGCAAACTGGTTGGCGAGCACGGGGGAGTCGTATGAAATCATCACATCCACCGAGAAGTCGCTGTCGGGGAGCACGGTGAGGTGAGCGCCGGTCTCGGGGTCGCGGACCTCGATTTTGCGCTTTACCACATAATAGTTCTTGTCGGCAGTCTGTTCCTGCAGGCCAACGCGGTCGATTTCCTGGCTGAACACTCTGGCGCTGCCATCGAGGATGGGGATTTCGGGACCATTGACACGAATCAGACAGTTGTCTACGCCTGCGGCATAGAGGGCTGCCAGAGCGTGCTCCACTGTGGAGACTTTCACGTCGCCACGGGCAAGCACGGTGCCACGGGCCGTGTCGGTAACGTTTTCGGCCAGGGCGTCGATTACAGGCTCCCCTTCGAGGTCGGTTCGCTGAATTTTGTAGCCGTGGTTTTCACCGGCGGGAAGAAATGTGGCTTCGATTTCCAGGCCGGTGTGCAGGCCTTTTCCTTTTACGGTAAACTCACCGTTGAGAGTAAGCTGTTTCATTATATGATTGATTTCATTTGTACGCAAAATTGCGCTGTTGTGCGGGCATTTCTGCGAGCGGGGCGATGATAGGCGGCTTATTTCTGATTCTGCTCGAGCTTCTTTACGCGGTCAAACAGGTCGCCGAGCCGCTTCTGGTAAACAATCATTCGGGCAGCGTCGCGCAGCGGTATTGCGGGCGAGCCAAGCAGCCTTGCGCCATCGGGCACGGATGCCTCTATGCCCGACTGGGCACCGAGCTGCACATTGTCGCCCACGGTGATGTGGCCGGCCAGACCCACCTGGCCGCCGAACATACACCGGCTGCCCACTTTGGTGCTTCCGGCAATGCCCACCTGCGCGGCCATCACCGTGTCGGTGCCGATGCGGCAGTTGTGAGCTACCTGGATAAGATTGTCGAGCTTGGTGCCGTGACCAATCACGGTGCTTCCCATCATAGCGCGGTCGATAGTGGTGTTGGCACCGATTTCCACGTCGTCTTCAATCACCACATTGCCAAGTTGGGGAATCTTTTTATATCCATTCTCGGTAGGGGCGAATCCGAAGCCGTCGGCGCCGATTACGCAGCCGGCGTGGAGGATACACCTCTTCCCTACCTTGCAGTTATGATAAATCTTGACGCCGGGCTTAATCACGGCATTGTCGCCGATTTCAACGTTGTCGCCGATATATGCCTGCGGGAAAATCTTCACTCCCTTGCCCAGCTTGGCGCCGCGGCCGATGTATGCGAATGCACCGATATAAGCATCGGCCGGCACTTCTACGCCTTGTGCAATGAAGCAGGGCTGCTCCACGCCTTCATATTTAGGCTCAAGTGCCTCAGCTGCGAGGTCGAGCAGACGTGCCATAGTGGCATAGGGGTCGGCTACACGGATGAGAGTGGCTTTTACGGGTTGTGTGAGTTTCAGGTCATCCTTTACCAGCACGATGCTGGAATCGGTGGTGTAAATCCAGTGCTCATATTTGGGATTTGCAAGAAATGATATAGCACCTTGATGACCTTCTTCGATTTTGGCGAAGGTAGAAACGGCCACATTGCCGTCGCCTTCCACCTTTCCGCCTGTCATGGCGGCTATTTGATTGGCGGTAAATTGCATTTTACTTGGTTAGGAGTCTTTTCGACACTAAGGAATAATGCCCGGTAATACCGGATTTATGTATAGCCGTCATAGCTATACGCTTACAAACTGCAAAGGTGCGAATTTTTTTCGACATATGCAAAAATCGCCGCCACGATTTGCCGTTTTGTCAATTTGCAGGATGCCGTTTGGCTGAAAGCGCATTTATTTTTAACTTTGCAATGGTAATCTTGCAAATAGATGTTTGCGGCATTACTTTACGTAGCACGTTTAGATTAATAGTGAGGTATGGATTCAACAGACCACTCCCCTGCCGGCGCCTGTGTTGAGGACGGTATGGCGCTTATCGAAAAATATTTTCCCGGACTTACCGCACTGCAGCTTGAGCGGATGCGTCAACTCGGACCGCTTTACACTGAGTGGAATGCCCGAATCAATGTGGTGTCGCGCAAGGATATAAGTAATCTTTATCTACATCATATCCTTCACTCGCTGGCCATAGGCAAGTTCGTAACCCCTTCCACCGGCAGCAGTATCCTCGATTTCGGCTGCGGAGGTGGTTTCCCTGGCATACCTCTGGCCATTCTCTGGCCCGATTGCAGATTCCATTTAATCGACCGCGTGGGCAAGAAAATCAGAGTGGCCACTGAGATTGCCTCAGCAATCGGCCTCGATAATGTGACATTCCAGCACGGCGATGCCGGCGAGTGCCATGATAAGTTTGATTATGTAGTAAGCCGTGCCGTTATGCGCCTTGATGCGCTGGTGCCACTGGCACGGAAAAATGTGTCGCGGGTTTGCCGGAATAAACTTCACAACGGGTTAATATGTTTAAAGGGTGGAGATTTGGCCGATGAAGTAGAAGCCACTACCGGAAGCACAGTTGAGGTACCACTGTCGGATTACTTCAGCGAGCCGTTCTTTGCTACGAAAAAACTGATTTACAAACCATTGTAAAGCGCTTATATGATAAAACAGCAGTCGTTTGAGGTAAACCTCTTTGGAGAAGAAACATATATAGTATGGGACGATGCCACCCTTGAGGCAGCAATTATCGACCCGGGAATGGCCACTGAGGCAGAATGTAGCTATGTCGACAACTTCATCGCCCAACATACATTGCACCTTAAGGCTGTGCTGTTCACACACCTTCATATCGACCACACCCTCGGTGCGGAGCATATCAGCCGGAAGTATGGAGTGCCAATGCTTGGCAATAAAGCCGATGCGCCGCTTGGCCGTCAGCGCCGTGAGCAGGCCACGATGTTTCATATGCCGGCAAATCCCGGACCACTTGAGATGGACCGCTTCATTGATGAGGGTGAGGTGCTTACCCTGGGAGAATATAAAGTAGAGGCGCTTCACGTGCCTGGACATTCTCCCGGTTCGTTGGTTTATTACATACCGGGTGCCGGAATTATGTTTTCGGGCGACGTGCTTTTCAGAGGAAGCATCGGGCGCACCGATCTCCCTGGTGGCAGCTATGCGCAACTCATAGCAGGAATCCATAAAAAACTCCTTACGCTTCCACTTGCTACCAAGGTTTATCCGGGGCACGGACCTTCCACAACGCTTGCCGATGAAATGCGCTCAAATCCGTTCTTTTAACGCTTGCAACCGTTCTTTTAACGGTTAGCCTCGTTTGAGGAATGTGTGGGCGGATGAAGGCGGTCGGCAGAAAATTCCCCTTTGATTTAGACGGAAATCAGCTCCGACGGGAATCAACGTATGTCGGCGATGATAGGGTCGAAATCGGCAAGGTCGGCTGGTGCATCGGGCGATGTGGCAAGAGTTTGGATAAATCGGGCTGTGAGGATTATACCCTTCCAGCGCAGTGATTCCTCAATGGTGCTGTAAGTGTCTTTGCGACCGATGATGGCTACGGCCACTTCTGCCGCTTCTTTTTTGTGACCCAACCGAAGGTATGTGGCGGCTAAAAGCAGATAGTCGATTAGCCCGATATAGATGTCTGTATCCTTATTCGCGGCTTTTTCGGCCACAATCGTTTCAAATACCTGGGCAAAACGCTCCAGCATACCTGCGCCATAGAGCACCTGAAGATATGTTGAGACATAACTTCTGAATCCCTGTTTGCGCTGGAAGAAATCGAGAAACAGTGCGGCTTCCTCAGTCTTCCCTTTTTCGATAAGAGGCAGAGCAAGATTATGCCACGATTCTTCGGTCTGCTCCGATTCGGAATAGTATTTCTCGAGATATTGCTTCAGATCGTCGGGACGAAGCTCCACGATGGCCATAATGGGATTCTCTCCGTTGGCCATGGTCATCCCTGAAGTGTGAATCATCCAGTACACCTGGCATGCTTCCTGCCGCATAGACTCTCTGACGTATGCCTCGGCAAGCCCTTCGAGCGCGAATGAATTGCCCGGGTCTTCTTCGAGAATACCTTTCAGCATGGTAATGGCCTCCTGTCGGCGCCCAGGTAATGCCACGAGCACCACACCTTTCACGATGCGGGCATTGAAGTGGCTCGGGTCGATGGCGAGGGCATAGTCTACAGCGGCAAGTGCTTCCTCCGGGTGCTCCAGCCCGAATTCTATACGCGCCAGCAGCAGCCACGCCTCGATGTCGAATGGCGAAGCTGCGGTAAGTTGCTCCGCAATCTTGCGTGCCTGGGGCATATAAAGCGGATTGTCCTTAATGGTTTCGGCTACTTCAAAGGAGAAGCCGCGCTTATCTTCGGCGTGTTTTGTTAGCGCCGGCAGATAGTGAACCAGCAGGTCGGTGCGGTCGAGGTCGCGCAGCAAGTCTATCAGCTTGAAGAGTGTTTCGCTGTCGAGCCGTTCGTATTTCTCAAGCAGAGTATCGATGTATGGTGCCGGATTTCCACCCGGAAAACATTCCACTCCCATACGGAGTACATCCCACAGAGCGGAATCGGTGCGGCCGCCGCGCTGAATCATCTCGCCGGCGGAATCCTGCGATACATAGGAGAGGAAAAAAGCCAGACGCTCGTCAAACTCCCGGTTGTCGGGGTGAAGCCTCGATGCAGTGAGAAAGACAAACATCTGCACCATAGCATCGCCCTCATCCTGTGCGTAGTCGTAGATGTCGAGCAGCTCGTCGGTCTCATAATAGCTTATAGCGCCCCCTGCGGTTACCTCCGCACGGAAGCGCTCATAAAGCTGACGCATGTATTCCTCGTCGTTGTTTTCAGATTCGTTATACATTCTGTTTCTGAGCCTTCTCCCAGCTGTCTTTCAGGGCGATGGTGCGGTTGAATATCAGATGGTCGGGAGTGGAGTCGTAGTCGGGCGTGAAGTAGCCGATGCGCTGGAACTGGAATTTCTCCCCTGTCCGGGCATTCTCAGCAATGAACGGCTCAACCTTGATGCCTTCCACCACTTTGAGCGAGTCGGGATTGAGAAGGTCGCGGAAATCGCCTTCTTCGGCCGAGGGATTCTCCACGGAGAACAGACGGTCGTAGATGCGCGCTGTGGCGTCGACAGCTGTGGAGGCGGATACCCAGTGAAGAGTGCCCTTCACCTTGCGGTTGGCGCCCGGCATGCCGCTGCGACTTTCGGGGTCGTAGGTGCATCGGATTTCGGTGATGTTGCCTTCGGCATCTTTCACCATATCCTCACACTTGATGATATAGGCACCTTTCAGGCGCACTTCGCCGCCGGGAGCAAGACGGAAGAATTTCTTGGGAGGATTCTCCATAAAGTCGTCGCGCTCGATGTAAAGCTCGCGTGTAAAGGGCATCTGGTGTGTGCCGGCTTCGGGATTCTCGGGATTGTTTTCCATTTCCACGATTTCGGTCTTTCCTTCCGGATAGTTGGTGATAACTACCTTTACCGGATTCATCACAGCCATTGCGCGGGTGGCGATGGCGTTGAGGTCTTCGCGCACGGCGTGCTCGAGAAGCGATACAGAAATTTGTGCTTCCTCGATCTTGGTGTAGCCGATGCGGTCGATGAAGTTGCGGATAGCTTTTGAAGTGAAGCCGCGGCGGCGCATACCCGAGATAGTGGGCATACGTGGGTCATCCCATCCGGCCACCAGACCCTCTTTTACAAGCTGGAGCAGTTTGCGCTTGCTCATCACTGTGTATGTGAGGTTGAGGCGGTTGAACTCAATCTGCCGGGGGCGGTAGGTGCCGTCGGTGAGGAAGTCTACAAAGTAGTCGTAGAGCGGACGGTGAGGCACAAATTCAAGTGTGCAGATCGAGTGGGTAACACCCTCGAAGAAGTCGCTCTGACCATGTGCGAAGTCATACATGGGATATACCTTCCACTGAGTGCCGGTGCGGTGGTGCGGCGTCTTGATTATGCGGTACATAATCGGGTCGCGGAAGTGCATATTCGAGGAGGCCATATCTATTTTGGCGCGGAGCACACGGGCACCCTCGTCAAATTCACCCTTGTTCATACGCTCGAAGAGGTCGAGATTCTCCTCAACCGAGCGGTTGCGGTAAGGACTTTCGGTGCCGGGAACTGTGGGAGTGCCTTTCTGAGCGGCAATCTCCTCGGAGGTCTGGTCGTCGACGTATGCCTTCCCTTCCTTAATCAGGCGCACTGCCAGATCGTAAAGCTGAGGGAAATAGTCGGATGCGTAGCGCTCGTTCTCGCCCCAGTCGAAGCCAAGCCAGTGAATGTCTTCACGGATTGCATCGACATATTCAGTGTCTTCCTTGATAGGGTTTGTGTCGTCGAAACGAAGGAAGCATTTGCCGCCAAACTTTTCAGCGGCGCCGAAGTCCATACAGATAGCTTTAGCATGGCCGATGTGCAGATAACCGTTAGGCTCCGGTGGAAAACGTGTCTGAAGGCGTCCGCCATTTTTGCCCTCTTTGAGGTCGTCTACTATCATCTGTTCCACAAAGCTCAGAGCTTTGCTCTCTTCCGGCTTTTGAATATCTTTATTTTCTGACATAGCACAATAGTGGTTTTAGGGTGCAAATATAGTGAGTTTTTTTCAAATCGCTTGCAGGTTTGCGGAATTATTTGGAAATTTGCGCCCGAACTTTACAATTATTCACTAACAAGTTCTTAAATAGATTATGCTTCAGTTTGCAACTTCTTCCAATAAGCGATTTACCTCCACAGAGCAGGTGCAGCTTGCTCTTAAAGGTGGTTGTATGTGGGTGCGCCTCACCGGCAAGGTCGATGCAGAGGAGGCCGAACCGGCCGTGAAAATGTGTACCGAGGCCGGAGCCATTCTCATTATTGATAATGATATAGCACTGGTTGATAAACTTCGTGTGCACGGCGTTCACTTCACCTCCTGGACTCGGGGCAGCCTGATAGCAGCCCGCGAAACGCTTGGTCCGCACGCCATTATCGGTGTTACTTGCACAGATATTGCTGCCGTGGAGGAGCTTCGGGGGCTGGATGTCGACTATGTCACATTCCCGCTGCCGGAAGCAGCAAAAGTGAAGCCTGAAGCCGCCGAAGCAAAGCATGAGGGAACAAAAGCAACGCCTGAAGGAGTAGAAGTTCTGCCCTATTATGCTTCGGTTGTAAAGGCCGTGGAGGCTATCAAGCATCCCGAGTTTAAGCTGCATCCGGTAGCTTCGGGTTCTTTCCCCGATGAAATGCTTACACAGATTCTTGACACCGGTATCGAGGGATTCGAAATGTCGGAATCGTTTATTTCAGCTCCGGATCCTGTGTATGCCATCGAGAAGGTGAATGAAATTCTTTCAGATTATATCGGCGATCGTGTCAAATCTTAAAATGTCATATCCATTTCGACAGTCCCTTTTTAATATATAATTGTATCAGAATATGAAATATATAGGCATTATCCCGGCCCGATATGCGTCGACTCGGTTTGAAGGAAAACCTCTTGCCGACCTGGGTGGGCGTCCGGTGATTGAACATGTATACCGTCGCGTGGAGGAAGCTCTCGGTCAGGCGGCTGTTGCCACCGACGATGAGCGTATTCTGAAGGCCGTGGAGGCTTTCGGCGGTGTGGCAGTGATGACATCCGATAAGCATCGCAGCGGCACCGACCGATGCCTGGAGGCGTATGAAAATCTGGGCAGCCAGGCCGATGTGGTGATAAATGTACAGGGCGACGAACCATTTGTCGACCCTGACCAGATTCGACTTATCGCCAGCAGTTTCGAGGATCCGGCCACAGAAATCGCCACTCTCGCGCTCCCTTTCCCCTCCGATGGAAAGTATGCCGACCTTGAAAACCCCAACCGGCCGAAGGTTGTATTCGATGCCAATGGATTCGCTATGTTTTTCAGCCGGTCGGTAATCCCCTATGCCCGTGGTGTAGAGAGGGAGAATTGGCCGTCGGTTACACAATATTACACACACGTGGGTATGTATGCCTTCCGCATTGCCACGTTGCGCCGGGTGGTAGCGCTTCCACAGTCGTCGCTCGAACTTACAGAGTCGCTTGAGCAGCTCCGCTGGCTGCAGAATGGTTTCCGTATTAAAGTGAAAATTACCGACAAGGCCACTATCGGTATCGACACCCCGGCCGACTTGGAAGCTGCAAGAGCGTTGCTGCGGTCGAAGAATTAATCAGAAACTGCAGTTAATGGTTCTGAGCCTAATTAAGATTGCTTAACATTTGAAAGAGATTTTGATGCTTGATCGCACCACTCCCCCGCTTACTTCCGGCTTCCGGTCGCTTTCGCTTCCGGATTTCAGTCGGTCAACACTTCCTAATGGTGTAGAACTTTATTGCTATAGCGCCGGAGAGGAGCCGGTTGCCCGTATCGCGATGATATGGGAAGGTGGTCTTTTGGATGTGGAGAAGCGCGCCGCACTTGTGATGCTTGGCGAAATGCTGGCTGAGGGCTGTGCCGGTCTATCCGGGAAGCAGGTGTCGGATATACTTGAGACGAACGGCGCTCTGTTTCGTGCGCAGTCGTCGCGGCAATCAACCCTCATTACTTTAAATTTGCTGAATCATACAGCTCCGGCTTGCCTGCCGTTGCTGGCTTCGATTGTGGCAGAACCGACATTTCCGGCCGATACTCTCGAAAGTCTGAAGCAGAAGGAGGCGACTTCGCGCGAAATAACTCTGCAGAAGCCTGTGTTTCAGGCAAATTTGCTGGCGGCTCAGACGCTATATGGTGCTGAAAATCCGCTGGCCGGATACACTTCGCCGCAAGCGATACGCCGCGTAGACCGCGAGGATCTGGTGGATGTTCACCGGCGGTTGATATTAGGTAGTAAACCTGCTGTTTTTGTGTCGGGAAAGGTGGACGAAGCAATGCTTCGGCTTATTTCTGATACTTTGGGTCGGATTCCTTTCGGCGATACAGGCGCAGAACCGGTGAAACGGCTGACGCTTCATAATGCTGTGCTTCACAACGATATAACAGCACGAAAACAGATCGACGGGTCGCTGCAGACTGCGGTGCGCATAGAGATGCCGGCTATTTCGGCAATGCATCCTCACTTCGATGCACTGACATTTACGATAGCGCTGCTCGGCGGTTATTTCGGCAGTCGGCTTATGAGCAATTTGCGTGAAGATAAGGGTTATACGTATGGTGTAAGTGCCTGGATCGACCGCTTTGTAGAGGGTGGATCGACTGTGATCGCATGCGAGTGCGACAACCGCTATTCCGCGGATGTGCGCCTTCAGATTCACAAGGAAATAGAGCGGCTTGCCACTGAGGCTGTGCCAGAAGATGAGTTGGAAACGGTGCGCAATCTCTGCATCTCCGAACTTGCTTCCGTGCTGGAGTCTCCGCTTTCAATCGCCACGTATGCCGAACAGGCATATACTTACGGTATTCCGCGCGACTTTTTCGCCAGAAAATTCCGTAATATAATGGCTCTGACATCCGCCGATGTGAAGCAGATGGCCCGGAAATACATCCTTGATGCTGCCAAAGTGACCGCGCTTGCCGGAAATGCGGATGCTTAATATAATAAGCCCGGTTAGTATATTTTAACAGCAGGCTTTGACCAAATTTTTGTAATTTTGTAGTAGAATATTTAACCCAAACATTATACTTGAAAATAATGAAGAAAAGTGCTTTGCAGAAGGCTCGTGCCACTTACCAGCCCAAGCTTCCTATCGTGCTCACAGGAGCTGTAAAGGCTGTTGAAGGTCAGCCCACACAGTCGGTTGCCAACCAGGCTGAAATCAAGGAACTGTTTCCCAACACCTACGGTCTGCCCGAACTCAAATTCGAGAAAGCTACCGCACCCGCTCCCTCCAAGCCCATCAATGTCGGTGTAATCCTTTCCGGCGGCCAGGCCCCCGGCGGTCACAATGTCATCTGCGGCCTTTTCGACGGCCTTAAGAAAATCAACAAGGATTCGCGCCTCTATGGCTTCCTGATGGGCCCCGGCGGTTTTGTTGACCATCAGTATAAAGAACTTACAGCCGATTTCATCAAGGACTACCGCAATACCGGCGGCTTCGATATCATCGGCTCGGGTCGTACAAAGCTTGAGACCAAAGAGCAGTTCGACAAGGGTCTTGAAATCCTGAAAGAACTCAACATCTCCGCTCTCGTTATTATCGGTGGCGACGACTCCAACACCAACGCTGCCGTGCTGGCTGAATATTATAAGTCAATCAATGCCGGTGTACAGGTTCTTGGTTGCCCCAAGACTATCGACGGTGACCTCAAGAACGATGTGATTGAAACCTCTTTCGGTTTCGACACCGCCACAAAGGTTTACTCAGAGGTAATCGGCAACATCCAGCGCGACTGTAACTCCGCTAAGAAATACTGGCACTTCATTAAGCTTATGGGCCGTTCGGCAAGCCATATCGCCCTTGAATGTGCACTTCAGACCCAGCCTAACATCTGCATCGTTTCAGAAGAGGTTGAGCAGAAAGATATGACTCTCCAGCAGGTAGTTGACTATGTAGCTGAAATCGTGGCCAAGCGTGCTGCCAACGGCAACAACTTCGGCACCGTGCTCATTCCCGAAGGTCTGATTGAATTTATCCCTGCTGTAAAACGCCTTATCGCTGAGCTTAACGACCTCCTGGCAAAGAACGCCGAGGAGTTTGCCACAGTTGCTCCCGCCGATCAGCGCGCCTATATCATCGGCCATCTGTCGAAAGAAAATGCAGCCGTTTACGAATCGCTCCCCGAAGGTGTAGCCCGTCAGCTCAGCCTCGACCGCGACCCCCACGGCAATGTGCAGGTTTCGCTCATCGAGACAGAGAAACTTCTCTCCGAGATGGTTGGCAAGCGTCTGGCCCAGTGGAAGAAGGAAGGCAAATACAATGGCAAATTCTCTGCACAGCACCACTTCTTCGGTTACGAAGGCCGCTGCGCCGATCCTTCCAACTTCGACGCAGACTACTGCTACGCTCTCGGTTTCAACGCCGCTTGCCTGATTAAGGGTGGCTTCACCGGATATATGTCGTCGGTTCGCAATCTTACCAAGCCTTCCGTACAGTGGATTGCCGGTGGTATTCCTATCACTATGATGATGAATATGGAGCGCCGCAATGGCAAGATGAAGCCTGTGATTCAGAAAGCGCTCGTAAATCTTGATGGCGCACCCTTCCGCAAGTTTGCCGAGCAGCGCGACGATTGGGCTGTAAACACCTGCTACGTTTATCCCGGTCCTATCCAGTACTTCGGCCCGTCGGAAGTTTGCGACCAGCCCACCCTCACTCTGAAATACGAGCATCAGGGAAAATAATTTGTAAGTCCTAATTTAGAGCTTGCATAAAAGAAAATAATAAGTAAGTCCTTAATTACAGCTTGCATAAAAGGATGGAGCTGCCCCGGCAATGTCGCCCCGGCAGCTCCTATTTTATGTACCGACAGCTCTTTTTTTAGTATCCATCCGAAAAAAGCCGCCTTGAGGTTGTCAGGGCGGCTTTGGTATCTTTAGGGGTTATTTAGAGGTTTTCAGGCGGGAAGTTGTATGGGAGGTATTGGGCGAGTTGGGAGTCGTCCATATCGAGGTCAATGTGCTCGAGGGTGTGTTTGAGCCAGTGGTAGGGGGTGATGCCGAGGTTCTGGCAGCTGATAATGAAGGTGTAGAAGATAGCATGGTCTTGTGCGCCGCGGTCGTTCTGGCTGAAGAGGTAGTTTTTGCGGCCCAGTACCGTGGAGCGCTGTCCTTGTTCTACGGGGTTGTTGTCGATGTGGTAGTTGCCTTCTTCGGTGTAGCGTTTTATGCGCGGCCACAGTGGCAGGGCGTATTTGATGGCTTTGGCCAGTGGGTCCTGCGGGGTGCATGTCATCAGTGCTGCGTGCATCCATGCTTCGAGGCCGTCGAGGATGGGTACGGCCAGGCGCTGGCGTTCCTGCAGGATTTGGTCTGCTGTGGCGCCTTGGTTTTTGAGGTTTTCTTCCAGGGAGTATAGTGTGGCGATGTATTTTACGGCTTCTGCGGCCAGTGGGTGGGTGCTCTGGGCGTCGACAAATTTACGGCGCACGTGGGCCATGCACCCCAGTAGGGTTATCCCGGGTACATTTTCAAACTGGTTGTAGACCGTATAGCCGTCATTCTGTATCACCCCCTGATATTCTCTCAACTGTGTCCGGGGTATTTCTCCGCCGCGGCTCCCTTTATGGTAGAAGAAGTAGGTGCCTCGGGGATGGGCGATGACGTCGCGGAACTGCCAGGCGTAGCCTTTGCGGCATGACTGGCCTTTGCGGTCAGCTATGTTCCATGGCACTTCGTCGATCTGCACGTACCCGCCCTGCATCACCGCCTTGCGCTGACACTGGTAGAGGGGGTAAAGTATGTTGGCGGTGGCGTGTATCCAGTCGTTGACGGTGGAGGTGGAGAGTTTGAGCCCCATCTCACCAAACATTTTCACCTGGCGGTATTCTGGCAGATGGTGGGACGCTGCAACTGCTCGATCTGCCGGACCATTTCGATAATCATCGCATGGCAGGCCTCTATCGTATCGGGCAGTTCAATCGTCTTTTTCATACCGCTAAGTTACTAATTTTTAGCGATATTACAAAATATTTTCCCTATTATTTTCAGCTATTTTTCCGACTGTTTTTCGGGCTTCTGATACCTGCGCCGACGGGCTGCCTTCGGAGAAATACCCTCCATCAGAAGCACCAGTTCGTCCCACCGCATCGAGCGGAACCCCATGCCCTGACGCAGGAAAATACGCGGATGAAACCGCCCCTGCTCAAGCCGTTTGTAATACATCGCATAGCCGCCACGCTCCCAGTGCAGCAACTTCATAATCTTGCGGTTCTTGCCTACAAAAATATAGACATCACCGTGGGTAGGATCAAGGCCCACGCGGCGTACCTGACCGCACATCCCGTTTACTCCTATACGCATATCGCTCGGATGCTGAGCCATAACTATGCGGTTGTTTTCATTCAGATTGAACATAGCGTTTTTGTCTGCAAAGTTCGCAAACAAAAACGCTATAGTAAAGTCGGCTTTTTTCGGATGGATACCTTTTTTATTTCCCGGCAGCACCTTTTTTTATTTCTTTACGGATGGGTATAAAGCAGCAGGAGCCGCACCGGTTGAGGGTGCAGCTCCTGTGAAGATGTTCAGCGGGTAAAAGAAGTCGCTTAGGCGTTTTTCACTTTGTCAACAACAGCCTTGAAAGCTGCGGGATTGTTGAGGGCGAGGTCGGCCAGGACTTTGCGGTTGATCTCGATACCGGCCTTGTGGATAAGACCCATCAGCTGGGAGTATGACAGACCTTCGAGACGGGCGCCGGCGTTGATGCGCTGAATCCAAAGAGCGCGGAAGTTGCGTTTTTTGTTCTTGCGATCGCGGTATGCGTAGGTAAGACCCTTTTCCCAGGTGTTCTTGGCTACGGTCCAAACGTTGCGGCGGCAACCGAAGTAACCGCGGGTTAATTTCAGAATTTTCTTACGACGTTCGCGTGAAGCGACGTGGTTGACTGATCTTGGCATTGTATTTGACAAGTTGTGGATGACAGCGTCCGGCCTGTGGCCGGCTCTTTAGGCAGCTGGATGAAACGATTCCGAGCATGCCGGGGCTTGACATCCGGTTAATGATACTCTCGGACCACTTGGTATTGCTCAGGCCGGTCCGTTTGCCTTCGTCGGACCGACGCCGCGTCAAGAGAATGGCGGCGTACGGCCGAAAGTTGCCACGCAAGCGTGGCTGCCCGGCATTACTTGAGGCCAAGCAATGCCTTCACGTTGGACACGTCGACGCGGTCAACGAGGCCGAAGTGGGTAAGGTTGCGTTTCTGCTTCTTGGTCTTCTTTGTGAGAATATGACTTTTGAAAGCATGTTTTCTCTTGATCTTTCCTGATCCGGTAAGGGCGAACCTCTTTTTGGCACCGGAGTTAGTCTTAATCTTGGGCATTTTAAGTAGAAATTTGGAATTAAAGGTTTGGCGCTGAACACCATTTATCTTAACGGGCGGCGGCGCAGTTTATTGCGCCGCCGCGCGCATTGTCATTTTTTCTTGGGCGAAAGCATTATGGTCATTCGCTTTCCTTCCAACACCGGCATCTGCTCTACTTTGCCAAGGTCTTCAAGGTCGTTGGCAAATCGGAGCAGAAGCACTTCGCCCTGCTCTTTGAACAGAATGGAGCGGCCTTTGAAGAATACGTAGGCCTTTACCTTCGAACCTTCCTGAAGGAAGCTCTGAGCGTGCTTGAGCTTGAAGTTATAGTCGTGGTCGTCGGTCTGAGGTCCAAAACGGATTTCCTTGACTACCACCTTCGTAGCTTTTGCTTTCTGCTCCTTCTGGCGCTTTTTCTGCTGATAAAGGAACTTCGAGTAGTCGAGGATTCGGCATACGGGGGGTTCGGCGGTGGGAGAGATTTCCACAAGGTCAAGCTCCAGCTCATCAGCCAGACGCATTGCCTGCTGAATCGACACAATGCCGTTCTCCACATTGTCGCCTACGAGGCGTACTTCCTTGGCGCGGATGCGTTCGTTGATGTTGTACGGCTCTTCTTTGCGGGGAGGACGCGGCCCGGTGAGGGGCGGACGTACACCTGCGGGGCGGGGACCACCCGGGCGGGGACCGCCGAAGCCCCCGGGACGACCGGACTGCTGGCCTGCAGGCCGGTTATAGCCTCCCTGACCGGGAGTGGCAGAATGTTGGCCGCTTCCGGCCGGACGGTTACCTCCGCTATGCTGCGAATTACCGTAGTTGGAGGGACGTGAACCTCCGAAGTTGCTGGGTTTCTTATCCATTAAGTGTTGGTTGGTGAATCTGTTTATTGAGCTTCAATAAATTCAGGTGCTTTAACTGTTGTTGAGTGGGATTACTGAAGCTCCTTGACAAGGCGGTTGATTTCGTCGGCAAACTGTGCCACGGTCATTGTGCCCTTGTCGCCTTCGCCCTGCTTGCGCACCGATACTTCGCCGTTGGCGGCTTCTTTCTCGCCTACGATAAGCATATAGGGTACGCGCTTAAGCTCGTTGTCGCGAATCTTGCGGCCGATTTTCTCGTTGCGGTCGTCGACGGTTACGCGCACGTCGGCTTCGTTGAGTTGCTCGGCCACCTTGTGAGCATAGTCGTTGAACTTCTCGGAGATAGGCAGGATGATAGCCTGGTCGGGAGCGAGCCACAGGGGGAATTTGCCTGCGGTGTGCTCAAGCAGCACAGCCACAAAGCGTTCGAGCGAGCCGAAGGGTGCGCGGTGAATCATCACCGGACGGTGCTTCTGGTTGTCGGCTCCGGTATATTCCAGCTGGAAGCGCTCGGGCAGGTTGTAATCGACCTGAATTGTGCCGAGCTGCCAGCGGCGGCCTATGGCGTCCTTGACCATAAAGTCGAGTTTCGGGCCGTAGAAGGCTGCCTCGCCAAGCTCTTTGCGTGCGTTGATGCCCTTTTCGGCACAGGCTTCGATGATGGCCTGTTCGGCGAGATGCCAGTTTTCGTCGCTGCCGATATATTTCTCTTTGTTCTTGGGGTCGCGGAGCGAAATCTGCGCCTCGTAGTTGTCGAACTTCAGTGCGCCGAAGATGTAGAGGATGATATCCATAACTTTGAGGAATTCATCCTTAATCTGCTCGGGAGCGCAGAAAAGGTGGGCATCGTCCTGAGTAAATCCGCGCACACGGGTAAGGCCGTGGAGCTCACCGGTCTGCTCATAGCGGTACACGGTGCCGAATTCGGCAAGGCGCATAGGCAGGTCGCGGTAGGAGCGCGGTGCGCTCTTGAAGATTTCGCAGTGGTGAGGGCAGTTCATCGGTTTGAGCATATACTCCTCCCCTTCCTGCGGAGTGTGGATGGGCTGGAAGGAGTCCTTGCCATACTTAGCATAGTGGCCGGAGGTGACATAGAGCTGCTTGTTGCCGATATGCGGGGTGATTACCTGGAGGTAACCATATTTCTTCTGAATCTTGCGGAGGAATTGCTCCAGACGGTCGCGCAGAGCGGCACCCTTAGGGAGCCACAGAGGCAGACCTGCGCCTACGTTCTGCGAGAAAGCGAAAAGCTCCATCTCTTTGCCGAGCTTGCGGTGGTCGCGTTTTTTGGCTTCTTCGAGCAGTACGAGGTATTCGTCGAGCATCTTCTTCTTGGGGAATGTGATGCCGTAGACGCGCACCAGCTGGTTGCGCTTCTCGTCGCCGCGCCAGTAAGCACCGGCAAGCGACATTACCTTGCAGGCTTTGATCAGACCGGTGGAAGGGATATGCGGACCGCGGCAAAGGTCGGTAAACGCACCCTGAGTATAGGTGGTGATTGAGCCGTCCTCAAGTTCGGAAATCAATTCGCACTTGTATTCCTCATTGCGGTCGCCGAAAAATTTCAGCGCGTCGGCTTTGGATATGTCGGCACGCACGATTTTATCGTCGCGACGGGCCAGTTCGAGCATCTTGGCCTCGATTTTGGGGAAGTCGTCGGCTGTGATTGTATTGCCGTTGGGGTCGATATCGTAGTAAAAGCCGTTTTCTACGGCCGGACCAATACCGAATTTCACTCCGGGGTAAAGCTCCTGGAGTGCCTCGGCCAGCAGGTGTGCCGAGGAGTGCCAGAAGGCGTGCTTGCCTTCGGGGTCATCCCATTTGAAAAGCTTGATTGTGGCATCAGCTTCAATCGGGCGGGTAAGGTCCCATTCCTGTTCATTTACAGATGCGGCCAGCACCTCTTTAGCGAGCTGAGGCGACAGGCTGCGGGCGATTTCGAGGGGTGTAACACCGGCCTCAAACTGTTTTACCGAATTGTCGGGAAACGTAATGTTGATCATTATATAACTTTGTTTATCAATAAATTGCCACCAACAACGTGGCAACCAACAATAATAGCGCGAAATTTTCCACAAAGATAACAACTTTCCCCGAAATATCAGTCACTTTCAGTGCATTATTTTTCGCGAAAATCAACCATTATCACCCGTTTCAACCATTCTCACCCGTTAAAACTCATTTTTACCCATTGTCGAGCTTATCCCATACTCGGGGTGCACGCGGATTGCGGAATATGCGGATTATATTTTTCAGAGAGCAGCGGATGCGCTCCTTGCGAAGAATGGCGCGATTGGTGGTCGGTGAGGGCGTCCATAGCTGGTCGTAATGGAGTATCTGCTGACCGAAAGCGCGTACGGTAAGGCCCCATTTGCGGAGAAATTGGCCGGGGCCGTCGTTCTTGACAATCCGGTTTACGGAAACGCTTTTGAAGTGGTAGATGAGGCTGCGACCCACCCCTTTGAATACCCTTACGCCGGCCATCCACAGCTTGGCGTTGAAGTCGGGGTCGGATGCCATACCGGGTGAAAATTCCACACTGTAGCCACCCACCAGGTCCCAGATGTCGCGGTGTACCACGGTGGGCGGATTCCATACGCCCATCCAGTCCTCCCCTTCCAGCGACTTGTATGTGTCGAGCAGTTCCTTCTCGCGGAAAGTCTCCGGTGTGCGGCCGAAATCACGGCCGATGTAATGATGTATTCGCGGATCCGACTCAATCAGTGTGCTCCCGAAATACCACAGTTTGTCGGGCATACGGCATATCTCCTCATACAGCGCTTTATCCCAGCCGGGCAGCACATACATATCATCGTTGACGTAGCAGAGATAGTGAGCTGCCATAAGCGGACGCAGACCGTTGAGCGCCCAGCATACGCCTACATTCTCGGGAGTATGGGTGTATTTGTAGCCCTTCTCTTTGACCCATTGCAGAGTGCCGTCGCTGCCGTCGTTGATGTGAATCAGAATCTCGTGAGGGTACGTGGAGTTGCGCTCGATGCTCTCGATGCAGAGCTTGAGGAAGGGAAGATTGTTCCACGTAGGTATAAGTATGGAGAACAATGGCGACGGAGCCTTTGAGGAGGGTGTGCTTGTTTCGGTCATAATATGGACAAGGGTTGCAAAGGGCAACGTGTGGCTTGGAGTTTTTTATGATAATTCCAAAGAAGGTGTTTGTAAAGCCAGTAAGCCGGATATGTTACTGTCGGAATAGAGAACTGTCTTTTTATCGATTCGTCATCTCCGAAAAGATCGCGGGCCATTTTCCTGTATCCTTTACGGCGGAAAAGGAGGTCGCTCTGGTATCTGAGATATAGCTGATTATGCTTGTCGGGAGCCTTAAGTTTAAGGCTAAGCAGGGCCACTGTGGCTTTCGATTCGAAGGCTGCACGCTGGCAAACGCGCCCTTCATCGGTAACGCTGTGGCCGTGAAACCGGAAACGACTCAGCCGCTTGGCCACTTCGGCTACGCGCTGCCCTGCCATCAGCATACCCCAGAAAAGCCAGTCGCCGGTATAGCGCATCTTCAGATACGGCTTTGAGGAGAGGGAGGCCCAGGCATCGTGGCGGAATAGAACCATCGAGGCGTTGTAAAATTCGTTTCGCTGAATCATACGATGCTCCAGATAGCTGTCGCCATCGTAGATGCGTGTCTGCCCGTCGGGAGAATAGTTTTCAAAATATGGCCTGGCAAAAGGATTTCCATCGGCATCGACCAGCTCCGACATGGTTTTTACCAGCGCTACCCTATTGTCGGCTTCGAGTGCCGCAACGGCATAGGCGAGGAATTCCGGCAGCGCTGAATCATCGGCTTCGGCTACCCATATATATTTTCCGCGAGCTACGGAAAGCCCTTTTTCCCATTGGGCGAACGGGCTTCCAGTGTTGGACTGGTTGTATATAATATGCGAGACCTTCGGATTTGAGCGGTAGCGCTCAATCACCTCGCGGGAATTGTCGGTGGAGCAGTCGTCGAGAATAATCAGCTCAAAGTTCTGGAATGTCTGTGAGAGCACCGAATCAATGCGCTCGGTCAGAAACCGTGCGTAATTGTAGTTTGGAATGATTACGGATACAAGCGGAGCCGCGCAGCTTTCCGCCGAAGCGGATACGGGCTGAGCGACGGTGCTCTGTGCGTGTGTAGTGCTCATCAGGGAATCTGTGTTAGACTCGCTCCAGTCAACAACAAACCCGGAAGCGCTTCGGAAAGGCTTCCGGGTAAAGTGTTGTTGTCAAGCAAGTTGATTGGCCGGAAGCGGCTTATTCAGCGGGAGCTTCAGCAGGAGCTTCAGCTGCGGGAGCCTCTTCAGCGGGAGCTTCAGCAGCAGCCTTGGCAGCTTCTTCGGCAGCCTTAGCGGCAGCGATTTCAGCTTTCTTCTTGGCTACGGCTTCAGCTTTGGCGGCGTTCTTAGCCTGCTCAGCAGCGAGACGCTCCTTAGCGGCGGCTTCGCGCTTGCTGGCATCGCCAGCCTTGATAGCTTCGGTGGCTTTTGCTTTGCCGGCCTTCCAGGCTTCGAAACGACGCTGAGCTTCAGCTTCGTCGAAAGCGCCTTTCTTGACGCCACCCTGGAGGTGCTTCATCAGCAGCACGCCTTCGCGGGAAAGAATACTGCGGACGGTATCGGTGGGCTGAGCACCGACGTTGACCCAATACAAAGCTCGGTCGAAATCGAGAGTTACTGTAGCAGGATTGGTGTTGGGATTGTAAGAGCCAATCCGCTCGATGAACCTACCATCACGTGGTGCCCTGCTGTCGGCGATTACAATAGGATAGAACGCATAGTTCTTGCGACCATAACGTTGCAGTCTGATTTTTGTTGCCATTAAATATAAATAAATTAAGAGTTTGTATTGCGTCTCCCTGCCAACACGTAGCCGGGAAATGCGCCGCAAAGTTACGCATTTTTTATTAACCGGCCAAATCTTACGGTCTTATTTTTTGCTTATTTATTTTATATGTGCACCGGAAAGGCCGAAAATGGTAAAAATTGCCGCTGTATGTGAGGCAATGACGGGAAAATTTGTAACTTTGCGGCATATTCTGTACACTCCTATTGCCGATGACTGCCAGCACACCTTTGGTTTCAATTATAATCCCGGCCTATAAGCAGGCTGAGTATATCTCCGACGCACTCGACTCGGTGCTGAAGCAGGATTATGCCTGCTGGGAAGCGATAGTGGTGGATGACGGGTCGCCCGATAATGTGGCTGATATTGTGGCACCATATTGTGCCGCAGATTCCCGCATACAGTTCGTCCACACTGAAAATCACGGCGTTTCGGCGGCCAGAAACAAAGCAGTAAGCCTGGCAAAGGGTGAATTTATCCTTCCGCTGGATGCCGACGACACTATCGAGCCGACATATATTGGCAAGGCGGTGGAGCAATTCCGGCTTCACCCCGAGGCGGAAGTAGTATATTGCAAGTGGCGCTTCTTCGGCGTGACCACCGATGCGCCCGAACTGGCATATACCACTTATCGCAATTTGCTGGTCAACAATTCCATTTTCGCCACGGCTATGTTCAGGCGCAGCCGGTTTCTGGCCATAGGAGGCTACGATGAAGATATGCACCTGGGTTTCGAGGACTGGGAGATGTGGATGAGGCTGCTTGATGATTCATCGGTGGTTATACAGATTCCCGAGCATCTGTTCAACTACCGAATCAAGACCGCTTCAAGGAATGTCACTGCGGCTGATGATAATTCGGGGCTTAATGCCTTTGCCATCGAGCTGTATATGATGGACAAACATAAGAAGGTATATAAACGGTATTTCGGGCTGCCTACGGTCTTTTACGAAACCCGTTTCCAGCTTGAGGACCAGTACAGGAAATTGAAGAAGAAATACGACCGGATATGGTATCGCCGGCTGTGGCGTGCCATCAGGCCTAAGAGGAATAGATAGGCTATTGCCACATAGACAGGTTATCGACACACTTATGTAGTCAAGGTATTTTACAATAAAAGAAATTTAGTTATGGCACCAACCGTTTCTGTCATTGTTCCCAATTACAACTATGCCCGCTATCTGCCGCAGCGGCTCGAATCGATATTCAATCAGACGTATGACGATTATGAGGTGATTATCCTCGATGATAAATCGACCGACGATTCCGCAGCCGTGATTGAGCAATATCGCTCGCATCCGAAGGTGTCGAAAATCGTAATCAACAGTGAGAATTCCGGCAGCCCTTTCATTCAGTGGGAAAAGGGTCTTGGTTATGCACGCGGTAAGTATGCCTGGATAGCTGAGGCCGACGACCTTATGGAGCCGACATTCCTTGAAAAAGCCGTGAAAGTGATGGAGGAAGGACCGGGCGATATGCGCCTCACAATGGCGCTGTCGTATATCATCGACGGGGATGGCAATATCACCGACCGCAAGGGTTATGACCGGCGCATTTGGCCCACGGGTGGCGCTGTGGTTTACTCCGGCAGCAATTTTATTGCCGCAAATATGTGGGAGGGCAACGGAGTATACAATGCCTCGCAGGTGCTTTTCAGCATCGATGCGTTCAAGCAAGTGGCTAATACCGATTACCGCAAGATGCGTTATTGCGGCGACTGGCTGTTCTGGATAGAGATTGTCAGAAACGGTAATGTGGGTGTGATTCGTGAAAAACTCAACCGATTCAGAAAGCACGGTAAAAGTGTTACCGATGAAGGGCACGCAAAACTGGATGCTGCTATGAAGGAATCGCGCCATGTGCAGACCCATATCCTGTCGTCGGATGCTGCCATTCCCGCCGGAGTGAAAAGGATGCTCCGCTATCGTATTGCCCGGGCGCTGAAATGCGATTTCTCAAATCCGGCTCTGCAGATGCTGAACATCAACAGCCGGAATTTTGTGTGGCTCTGGATTTATAAGCACTGGTTTTTCAGCGGCTCCTATCGCAAAGCAATAGAGGCGCTTCATCCGCTGGCCGAGTTTGATTGAGCAGATTGCCTAACCGGCTCTAAAAATTTCGTTATGTTTCTGAAAACACCTTTATCTCTACAGGTGTTATAATTTCGTATTATCTTATTTTATTCATCAACAGTAAAAACTTACATATAAGAAATATAATGGCCAACACATTCTTTACCAAACTTAAGCAACTGAGCGGCAGCTATTTCTCGCTTACACCATATATTGTGCCTCAGCAGGAAGCCGAGGCGTCAATCCGGGAGGGCGTGTCGTTTCGCGGCACCAACCTGCTCATCCTTGTTATGGCAATTTTCATTGCTTCGCTTGGTCTGAACACCAATTCCACAGCCGTGATTATCGGCGCGATGCTTATCTCGCCGCTGATGGGACCTATTATCGGTCTGGGTCTTGGCCTGGGTATCACCGATTTCGCCCTGCTCAAGCGCTCATTTCGCAATCTTGTGGTAGCGGCCCTGTTCTCGATGCTCACTGCAGCGCTATATTTCCTTATCTCGCCCGTGGCTGAAGGGCACAGCGAACTGCTGGCGCGCACCTCCCCTACCATTTATGATGTGCTGATAGCCTTCTTTGGCGGCGGCGCAGGCATTGTGGGACTTTGTTCGCGCAGCAAAGGTAATGTTATCCCCGGTGTGGCTATCGCCACCGCTCTTATGCCGCCGCTCTGTACGGCAGGATATGGCTTAGCCACGATGCAGATGCACTATTTTGTAGGCGCCACCTACCTCTTTATCATCAACTCGATATTCATCTGCATCGCCACATTCATCGGAGTGAAATTCTTCCACTTCAAGCCAGTGCAGGCTGTGAATGAAAAGCGCGCTCAGAAGATTCGTCGGATTATTTACGCAATTGCCATCCTCACGTTGCTTCCGAGCATATATCTTACATATAATATGCTGCGCCAGAATCGGTTTGAACTCAATGCCGACCGCTTTGTATCGCAGGAATGTCAATGGCCCGACACCCATGTGCTGTCATCGTCGGATGTGTGGAATAAGAATGGACGGCAGATCAATCTTACTCTTATAGGCAAGTCTATGCCGCAGGATTCACTGGAACTTGCGCTCTCGTCGAGGCTCCGCTTCTATAATCTTGAGGGCACACGCCTGAAAATATTCCAGGGCGATTCGCCCGACGGCACCAACTCGCTGCAATCATCTTCGGTAAAGGATGTTTACGAGATATCGCAGGCCGCCATCAATGCCAAACAGGCGAAAATCGATTCGCTCACCAATATCATTGCCACTGATCGGGCCGAGATGCATCTCTCAGGCGACATAATGCCAGAGCTGAAGGTGGTGTTCCCGCAAATTAAGGAGATTGCCATCACAAAAGCGGTGTTTGCAAATCCCGGCGATGGAGCCACCGACACAGTGAATGTGGCTATGATATACGCTCCCGGTGTCAACCATACCCGCCGTGAGGAATTGCAGCGCTACCTTGAGGCACGCCTGCGTTTAGAGAAAATCCGTGTGGTTGAGGTGCCAGCTTCCTTGCCCTAAGCGGTTGATTCCTGAGCGACAGCCTCCAAAACAACCACTCACGGGGGCTACAGCGTATTGAGCGTCAGCGCTAATAAGCGCTTATTCGTTGCCGGCCGCCTCCTCGATTTCCGTTGGGATGGCTTCCTCAGCAGGCTTATCTGCTTCTGCCGGCTGCACGCCATCATCGGTAAGCGGCGTGAACCAGGCTGGCATAGCTACAACAAACCGGTAGAGGTTGCAGCCGATGAAATTGCCTGCTACGGTAGGCAGATATGCTGCAAGTAGTTGCCAGCCATACATATCCACCATAGCCCGACTGCATGAAACATAATAAAATGAATCGGCCACGCAGTGCGGAAAACCGCAGATGATAAACGCAGGCACTCCGAAGAGCAGGGGCAGCCAGTTGCCTTTCATTCCGGCGCCGCGCACTGCCGCTGTCATAATGAATCCGCAGGGAATGGCAAGCACACCGCACATAAGCGGGCCTTTGCTCAGACGGGTCTGAATAATTTTCTCCGAAGCTGCGGTGAGGGCGTCATCGCACGTGAGGGCGGAAATGATAAAGCATCCTGCTATATTCAGAAGCAGCATCAGGAGCAGCATAGAGTAATCGGAAAGCTTTGTGCGCCACACGTGCTGCGCCTGACCCGTAAACAATGGCAGCTTCATTGCCACCACCACTATCAGACCGAAAGCAAACATTATGGCTCCGAGTGTGCCTCCCACTTTTAGATAAATTGTGGCGGCAATGCCTATGGCGCCACCGGCCATAAGCCCTCCTGCGAGGAATTTTGTGGCGTTTTCGGTATTCATAGCAAGATAATGGATTGAATCGGATTATACAGAGAAATGTTTCAGAGTGCAAAGTTAACGCTTTATTCGGCAATACGGGCAATCTTAAAAAAAATATTAAAATAATTCCGACCAATCAGTTACTCGAAAAAAATGCGTACCTTTGTAAGAATAATGTACATCCCCTATCCGGGAATGTGTGCACACATTTGCTTGAGTTATGAAAGAAAGATTTCTTAATATGCCCCCGGTGACCAAGAATCTCTTGATCATCAATACACTTATCTATCTTGCATGCGCTATTTTGCCACGCCTGGGAAATGCCGTGGATGAGTATGGCGCGCTATACTATTTTACCTCCGACCAGTTTATGCCGTTTCAGCTGGTGAGCTATATGTTTATTCACGGCAGCTTTATGCACCTCTTCTTCAATATGTTCACGCTGTGGATGTTCGGCGAAATCATAGAGAGGTCAATGGGGTCGATGCGCTTCCTGATATATTATATAAGTTGTGGCCTTGGAGCAGCGTTTATCCAGGAAGGTGTGTTTGCGCTGATGATTAATCATTACTATTCTTCGATATTTGATCTGGGCATAAGTCCCGACGACCCGGCCGTGCGGCATATCTTCGGGTTGTACCACTCTCACACTGTCGGCGCCTCCGGTGCAATCTACGGCATATTGCTCGCTTTTGGATTCCTCTTCCCGCAGTTGCGCATCTACCTGCTGTTTCCCCCAATTCCTATGAAAGCCCGTACGGCGGTAATCGTTTTCGCCGCAATCGAGCTTGCGCTGGGCATTTATAATAGTCAGGCAGATACCGTGGCCCATTTCGCTCATCTGGGCGGTATGATTGTGGGTCTGCTTATCCTGCTGTGGTGGCGCCGCGGCATTCCGAGATACTAAGCTGTATTTACGTAATATCATTTATCTTCGATAACATCACTTACTTTTGAGAAGGAAAGCAAGCATAATGATTGTTTTGGTATCCGCTTCACTTGCGGTGTACCTGCTTATGCTTTTAGCCTGGTTGCTGCGTGGTGTGGCGCCGGGACTTGTCGACACGCTTTCCTCTGTGCTGGTTCTTCCGGCGCTCCCTGCCGAGGCTCTTGTCTGTCCCTGGACTCCGCTGACATATATGTTCACACACATCAGTTTTATTCATCTGTTGGTGAATATGCTGTGGCTCATAGGGTTTGGTGCAATGCTGAAAGGTGGCGCTCGCACACTTGCAGCTGTCTATTTCGCGGGCGGATTGGCCGGTGCCGGTGCCTTCTGGATCTACAATACGCTGTGCGGTAATTCCATTTCCACGCTTGCCGGTGCTTCTGCTGCGGTGATTGCGGTGGTGGTGGCGAGTGCCATATTATCACCCCGCCGCAAGGTGAACCTGCTGTTTCTTACAAATGTTGAAATAAGATATATCGCACCGGTGGCATTGCTCACACTGTTTGTGTCAATCGGCAATTTCGGCGCCGACACCTGCGCCCACCTTGGCGGTTTGATTGCCGGATTGGTTGCCGGGGCTGTGCTGCATATACGCTACAGCCTGATGTCGGACCGCGCTATGGCCAAGGCACGCGAGGTGACACGCCGCCGCATACTGCTCGACAAGGCTTCTACATCGGGCTTCGCATCATTGTCGGTGAGCGAACGCAGCGAACTGTTTGAGGTGTCGCGGCAAGATATAGCCCTTTCTGTGGGAAAAAATAGAAAACAAAGATAACGATATATGCGTCCGGCTCTGAGAAAAGGATTAAAGATTGCTGGCATTGTATTCAACGCCTTGGCTGCCATATTCACCATTATGGCGGCTTATGGTGGTGCCGTCAATCCGGAGACTTCCGCCGTACCGCAGTTGCTCGCGCTGTCTTTCCCTCTGTGGGTAATCCTCACTCTGCTGTTGCTTATTCTCAATCTGATATATTGGCGTAAGGCCGCTATAATCCAGGGTGCCACCATACTGATTTGCCTTGGACCGCTATGGGGATTATGCCCGTTGAATCTGTTCAATACCCGCATTACTCCGGAGAATCAGAACCGCTCTTTTACGGGTGCCGGAAGGTCCGGCTAAATTCAACCCTACGCTCTCTTATGTGCTTCAGCAGCGCGATTCGATAGTGTTCTTTCAGGAAGTTTGCGGCAAGATAAAACACAATTCGCCTGAATTTATTGATGAGCAGGTTGATTCAATACATGCGCTGTACCCTTATAGTCTGTTTTACGATTTAAGGTCGGGAGCGCTTTCGCATTTTCCGTTCAAGCCTCTTGAAAATAAAGATTCCGGCATTCCTGATCTCTCGGGCAATTTCCAGGCGATGGTAGCCGAAATACAAGGGCACCGCACGCTGCTGGTGAATGTGCATCTTGAGTCGAATATGCTCACACAAGAAGACAAGGATGTGTTTCATCAGCTTACAAACGGCGAAAAAACATCTATGACAGATGTGCGCACACACCTCCTCCGGAAGTTGAAGAAGGGTTCGCTCCTGCGCGTTAAGGAGGCGCAGAGGGTGCGCCAACTCATCGACAGTGCCGGGATTGAGAATGTGATAGTGGCTGGCGATTTCAATGATGTAGTCGACAGTCATCCTATGCGCATAATCGCCGGCGATGACTTCAAAAGCGCTTTCAGCAAGGCCGGTTTCGGGCCGGTAATTACATATCACGCCTGGCGATTCTGGTTTCACATCGACCATGTGCTCTACCGGGGCGATATGGAAGCTGTAGATTTTAAAGTCGACCATTTCGGGCGCTCCGACCATTATCCGGTTGAGGTAACTTTCCTTTGGAACAAATAAAACCAAATACTAATTATAATTTTATGAAATCATTCATTTTCCATTTCTGCTGTATGGCTGCTGTAGGAGGCGCTTGCCTCTGCGGCTGCTCATCGAAGGCCGATGGGGATAATCCCTTTATGAAGCCTTTCGACACTCCTTATGGAATCCCTCCGTTCGAGCAAATCAAAATCGAGCACTATGAGCCTGCTTTTGAAGCCGGTCTTGCTGAAGCTAATGCTTCGATTGATTCCATAGTAAACAACACCGCAGCGCCTACCTTCGAAAATACGATTCTGGCGCTTGACAATCTTTCTCCTACACTTGACCGCGTGACTTCGGTGCTCTTTGCCCTCACCGAAGCTGATTCGTCGCCCGAGCTGACTGCCGTTAACGAAAAGATTATGCCTCGCTACACGGCTTTCCTTGACGATATGATGATGAATCAGAAACTGTTTGCACGTGTGAAAGCACTGCACGACAATATAGATTCGATTGAGAAGGCCGACGAGCGCCGTGCCGTGGAGGATACTTACACCCAGTTTGTGCTGCGCGGTGCTTTGCTTGATGCCGGTAAGCAGAAAGAGCTTAAGGAAATCAACGGCAAACTCACCGACCTCTATCTGAAGTTTAACAAGAATCTTCTCAATGCCAACAACACCTTCGAGATTGTCGTAGACAAGAAGGAGGATCTGGCCGGTCTGCCCCAGAATACTATTGATAACGCTGCTGCCGAAGCTAAGGAGCGTGGCAAGGAGGGCAAATGGGTGTTCACCCTCCATGCTCCCAGCCGTCTGGCAGTGCTCCAGTATGCCGATAGCCGCGACCTTCGCGAGAAGATGTGGAAGGGCTATACCTCAAACGCTTCGTCGGGCGAGAACGACAATCGTCCTGTAATCAAGCAGATTGTGAAACTCCGCGCTCAGAAAGCCGAGCTGCTCGGTTTCCCCACTTTCGCTGCGCTGATGACTGCCGACAAAATGTCGAAAACTCCCGAGAATGCCGAGAACCTTCTGCTCAGCATCTTCAATCCTGCCAAGGCCAAGGTGGCTGAGGAGGTTGCCACAATGCAGCAGCTCAGCGATTCGCTCGGCAATGATTTTAAGATTGCCCCCTGGGATTATTATTACTTCGCTGAAAAGGTGCGCCAGCGCGACTATGCTCTGAGCGAGGCAGAAATCAAGCCGTACTTTGCTGTTGATTCTGTACGCGCCGGTATTTTCGCTATGGCAAAACGTCTTTATGGCCTTACCTTCGAGGAGATGCCCGATGCCCCCAAATATCATCCCGACGTGAAGGTTTACGACGTAAAAGATGCCAATGGCGAGCACCTTGCTGTATTTATGACTGACTATTTCACTCGCGCCAGCAAGCGTCAGGGTGCCTGGATGGAAGAACTCAAAACTTCCTGGGTGAATGCCGACGGCTCGAAGGAGCGTCCTATTATATATAATGTGGGCAACTTCGCCAAGCCTACTGCCGATGCCCCTGCCCTGCTTTCAATCGACGATGTACAGACTATGTTCCACGAATTTGGTCACGGTCTGCACGGTATGCTCTCGCAGGTGCGTCTGAAAAGCCAGAGCGGCACAAAGGTCGACCGCGACTTTGTGGAATTCCCGTCGCAGTTCCACGAGCACTGGGCTTTCGATCCCGAAATGCTTAAGGTTTACGCTCATCACTATAAGACAGGTGAACTTATCCCCGATTCTCTCGTGCAGAAAATCAATGCCGCCTCCAAGCATAATATGGGCTTTATGACCACCGAACTTACCGGTGCCGCTCTGCTCGACCTCGCATGGGGTAAGGTCGGTGCCAACGACAGCATCGATGTAGAGGCTTTCGAGAAGCAGGTGGCTGAAAAACTCGGTATGCCTGAGCAGCTTACCTTCCGCTATCGTTCGCCCTACTTCAAGCACATTTTTGGCGATGAGGGATATGCTTCCGGTTACTATACCTACACCTGGGCCGAGCAGTTTGATGCAGATGCCTACGAACTCTTCCGTGAGCACGGCGTTTTCAACCCCGAACTTGCAGCCAAGATGAAGCACCTGCTTGAAAGCGGCAACTCTGAAGACCCGATGGTGCTTTACGAGCAGTTTGCCGGTCGCAAACCCTCGCCCGAAGCATTGCTCCGCCAGCGAGGCCTCCTCAAATAATTCCTGAGATACCCCTTGGAAGCGGGCAATTTAAACTTAATCGGTTACATTTCCCCCGCTTCTATCTTACTCGCTTATAAAAACATAAAGCGCTGTGCCCTTGGAACTCTTTCCTACGGCTCAGCGCTTTTGTTTTAGTATCATAGTTTGATTGATGGCAATATACTAATGGATATCAGTAATACGTGGATATCAGTAATAAGAATTTCGCATGACCTTGCGATTATAAATTTATGTTGTTCTCTTTAAGATAGTTGGATATCTCTTTGCCGATAATCTTAGAGTAAGCATCTGCACCCTTTGAATTCATATGAAATGTGTCACTATAGTAGGATGGATTGTATATGAATAAGGTGTCGTTAAGGTGATTAAATACCGGAATATTTCTTGATTTAGCAACATCGAGCAATTTTTTATAATAGTTTATATCGTGGTTACCCAAAGCTGGAGATATTGTAAAAATAATGGGTATATTGTGTGCTTCAATTTCATCCAATACCTTAATAAAATATTTATATTTCAGAGGTTCAATTTCGCATTCTTGAGGTGTAATTTTATATGATTTGATGGGGCCTTTGTGTACCCCAAACAAAGGTGCATATCCATCCAAATTGGGCCTTCTTACTGAAAGCATATTGGGCAGTATTCGTAATATGGAGGAATTATATTGATATGCGTTAGATAGCATTTTTATATTGTTTGTTGGATCAATATCTAAAAATAAAGAATCTAAGCCATATTTGTGCTTGTATGGAGCAAAAAAGTTCATAGATTGATCAATCCAATTTTTATATATATCATAGCCTGGTGTAAGTTCGATGACGATGACTTTTGGGTAAAAGCGGGAAAAAATTCCTTTGATGAAGCAATACTCCGTCAGTGAGCCTCTGCCATCTATCCCTGCGTTGTAAACCTTACAGCCAATTTCATCGGATAAAATCTTGGAATTAAAATGGTGATAAGCTTTCGAAGAGCCAAGTATCATTATGTC
>SFNC01000081.1 GCA_004554255.1 Bacteroidales bacterium | reverse complement strand
AGGAGTTTTGTGGAACTCTCGCGGAGCTATTTGTTTTTAAATCTCGCGCAGAGCCCGCTGAGCTCGCTGAGGGAGTTCTGTGGAACTCTCGCAGAGGAAAAATTTGGAGAGGAGAGGAGGGCGCGGAGGAGTTCTGTAGAACTCGCGCGGAGGTTTTTTATCTCGCGCTGAGTGCGAGGAGTTTTGTGGAACTCTCGCGGAGCTATTTGTTTTTAAATCTCGCGCAGAGCCCGCCGAACTCGCGGAGGGAGTTCTGTGGAACTCTCGCAGAAGGAGTTTTGTGGAACTCTCGCGGAGCTATTTGTTTTTAAATCTCGCGCAGAGCCCGCTGAGCTCGCTGAGGGAGTTCTGTGGAACTCTCGCAGAGGAATAATATGGAGAGGAGTGGAGGGCGCGGAGGAGTTCTGTGGAACTCTCGCGGAGGAATAATATGGAGAGGAGAGGAGGGTGCGGAGGAGTTCTGTGGATGTCTCGCAGAGGAATAATATGGAGAGGATGGCAAAGGCCGCGCTCTTTTTGGGGAGCGCGGTCTTTGTATCAGAGATGGGTGGGGAAAGTTTTTTGGGGGATGGGTGGGGAGGGTTAGTCGATGGCGATGTTGCGTCCCATCTGAACTACGCCGGTGAGGTTGAGGTCGGCGTCAAACATCATGATGTCGGCGTCTTTGCCGCGCTCCAGGGAGCCTTTCCGGTCGTATACGCCCATGATGCGGGCGGGGGTTTCGGAGGCCATGCGGGCGACGTCCTCAAGGGGTATTCCGGCTTTCTGAACGGCAGTTTTTATCAGGCGGTCCATGGTGGCGATGCTACCGGCGATTGCCGAGCGGTCGGCGAGTTTGCAGACGCCGTCTTCGATAATCACGCGCGGGTCGAAGGCTTTTTTGCTGTCTGATGCGGCGACGGCGAGGGCGTCGGTGATGAGCGCTGTTTTCTCCACTCCTTTGAATTTGTAGATCATGTATAGCATCAGTGGTGGAACGTGTATTCCGTCGGCAATCATTTCTACGGTGATGCCGTCGTTAACGTAAACGGCCTCAACGACGCCGGGGTATTTGTAGCATCCTACTTTATGGTTGCCTGTCATTGCGTTGTAGAAGTGGGTGGCGTGGTTGAATCCGGCCTTGTAGCCGCGCTCTACATCTTCGGGGGTCGCGGCGGTGTGTCCGAGAGAGACAACGATACCTTTTGAGCGGAGATAGCGAGCGAATTCCTCGGTGTTGGGGAGCTCGGGGGCAGCGTCCCAGCGGCGGAGAGATACAAAGTCCTCCACGAGGGGTTTGTATTCTTCGGGGGTGGGCACCTTGATGTTTTCGGGGAGCTGTCCTCCGGCCATCTTCATGTTGAAGTATGGCCCCTCGAGGTGCAGGCCCAGCACGCCGCTCATGGGGTCGGCAACGAGCTTGTCGCATGTGGCGAGGGCCTCGCGAATCATGGGCACGGTAGAGGATGACAGGGTGGGGAATATGGACGTTGTGCCGTGTTTGCGGTGGGCTTCCACTGCGGTGACGAATGCGTCCTCGGTGCCTTCCATAAAGTCGCGGCCACCGCCGCCGTGCACGTGTATGTCTATTCCGCCGGGCAGCACATAGCTGCCTTTGGCGTCAATGATTTCGTCAACGCCGTCAACGGGGTTAGAGTTATTCAGGATTTCCTTGATACGGGAGTCCTTGATGAGGACGCTACCGTCTTGTATCCATCCGTGAGGAGTGAATACCTTTCCGTTTATGATTTGTTTAATCATATATAATAATATTAATGTGTATTATAATAATATTAATGTGTATTGGGTTCTGCGTAAATAACTGCTGTTGCGAGGGGTGCCATTTTGCCAGACATTATGCCTTTGCGAACGGAGAGGACTGTTCCGGTAGCCACGTCGGTGTAGGTGCCGTCGGGGAGCACGGTGTTGAGACGCACCTTGGCGTTTTTCTGCGAGAAATTGATCACAGCGGCGCCTTTGTCGCCACGTTCCACCATAACGATACGGCCATCGTCGGATGTGGAGATTTTTTCGGGTTGACCGTACATTGCGTTTCTGAATTTGTTCGCAGCAACTACTGCCGGGGCAAAGAATTCGCTGTTGCCACGCGCGCCGATGCGGTTGTCTCCCCAGTAGTTCCGGCGTGTGGAGTTGTTGGGACGGCTGAAGAACAGCGGGTGCGAGCCGCCTGCGCGAGCCGCCAGGAAAGTCCATGCCGCGCGAATCTGCTCGTCGGAGAACGGCGCGCTTTCGTGGGCGTTGCAGTAAGTGTCGTGGCTTTCCACCCATGTAACCAGGTCTTTGGCCTGAACGGTATGCTGCCAGTCGGAGAGGTTTTTGCCGTTAGCGGATTCGTCTTTCAGAATCTCGCGGAGCATGTGACCGTAGTTGCTGGCAGTCTGTGCCATGTATGCGGCGTATTCGTTCTCTTTTACATTCTTGTCCTGCAGGACCTCGCCGTAAATGAAGATGCTGTCCGGCATAAGCAGGGACAGGCCCTTTGCGGCTTCGCGACCGGTTGCCACGTCCCAGAAGTTATTGCGATTGGATTTGGGATCGAGGGGGTCGGAGGGCAGGCCGATGTGCTTGGCGGTGTCGTATCTGAAGCCGCGTGCGCCCAGGTTAATGAGGTCGTTTACATACTGCATGTAATAGTACTGGAAGTCCGGATTTTCGGTGTTTACGTCGGGGAGGCCACCCATTTGTCCGGTGGTGCATTCCAGTCTGTCGTTCCATTGAGTTATGGGCTTGAAGCCATTTGCGTGGAAGAGATTCTCGTGTCCGCCTACGGCTTCGTTGAAAGCCGGCAGCACGGCGTTGTGGTCAATGGCGGTATGGTTGGGCAGAACGTCCACAATAACCTTTACGTGATATTTGTAGGCGCTGTCGCACATGGCCTTGAACTGATCGCGGTTGCCGAGCATATAATTTCCGATTTTCCAGTCGGTGGGCTGGTAATAATAGTACCATTTGCCGCGGATGCTGTCGCCCTCTTCGCTGAACAGAGCCATTCCGCCGTCCTCACCGACAAAGCAAGTGTTTGCGGGCGAGCACTGAACATATTTATATCCGGCGTCGGCAATGGTTTTCATATTGTCGGCAATGGAGTTGAAGCTCCATGACCATGCGTGGAGGATGGGCGCGTCTTCTGTGACGTGAGCGTTGGCATTGCCGGGCGAGGCCGCAAACGAAGAGAATGCCGCGGCCGAAGAAAGACATAATAAGAAGTACTTGAATTTCATAAAATGGTATTTGATGTTGGTTAAATAACTTAATTGCAAATTTAGCGATTTTTTGACAATCGGCAAAATCAGATTATGGTAAGATTCTGCAATTGTGGCAGTCTTGCCAAAGTTTTGGGCGTAGGGCTGACGAGGAAAACGCGCACTTCGGGCAGTTGCATCAGCGGGATATCGTCGCTGTGGTCTGTTATCACATCGCAGACAGAGAGGTTGTGTTCTCGGGCATATAAGGCGACGGCGTCGGCCTTTGCCTGTCCGCGGAGCTCGGCTTTATCCGGGTTGTCGGTTGTTCGCGTAGCTAAAAACGGGCCGTTCCATATCCAGGGGATGTAAACGTCCGGTGCGGCAGAGGCCAGAAGTACTGTCCCGTTGAAGTTGTGGATAATCTCCGTGACCTTGGGGTTGAACAGAGCTTTTACACGTTTTTTGAACCTTTGTCTGAGCGTGGGATCGGAAGCGTCTATGCGTCCGAGGCATCCGAATTTCATGGTGCGGTGGCTGATTACCCTCAGCCGGCGCAGGGACAGTAAGCAGAGGATGGCGAGGCGGTCGGGGAAGGAAGCGAGCTTCAGCCCCTCTTTTATATATATGTGTAAAGTATTTCCCCGGACAAGAGTATTGTCGAGGTCTACGGCCATAATATATTTCCGTTGGGGTGTCATTTTTCAGAATAATCCATTGACCAGGGGAATCTCACCAGGGTTCTATTATTATATAATGTGTAGTCGGGGGAAATCAGCGGGTTGCGTTTTGTGACAGTTATCGCCGCCGAGGCTACGGTGCGATCGCCGGGGATGGTGTTTATGGCGTCTATCACGGCAGCGAGGGTGGCGCCGGAGTCTACGGCGTCGTCCACCACCAGAATCCGCGAAGCCTTGCTGATAATATTCGTTTCCTTATTGCCGAGGGAGAGTGGTGCGGCTGGGTGTTTTCCGGCGGAAGTGCATGCCGATTCGGTGATGCGTATGGCATTTCGTAAGCAAACAGGGAGCTTGCGTATGAATTTTGCCAGATATCCCAAGTCCTGCTTGGTTTCGGTAGATGGCCGTTGTCGTTTGACACTGATATGAGTAACCTCCGGGAACATAAGCTCGCCTACAAAATCGCCACCGCGTGCGATGGTAACAATAAGGTCCGGGCAGAAAAGCTCAGCCTCAGCCTGAAGCCTCAGGCAGTGCTCGCGAAAAATATCCGGTGTCAGCGTCAGAACTCTCATAACAGTGCAAAGGTAGCAAATTGAAATAAAAAAAACAATATTAAATGGGCTGATATGAGCTTTTTTTCTTAAAAAGCGGCAAAAGTCGGGCGTCGGTGTAATTTGGAGGCGGTTAAATAAGCCAAAGATGGATGTAGTTAGTTGCAAAATGCTAAAATGACAGAAGCGTGACGTAGAAATATGGCGTGCCAAACGCTAAGCAAAAAAAGACGTTGTGTTGTTAAAATTAAGAAAATTTGAATTTTTTTTATCAAAAAGTTGCATAATTCATATTAGTGTTGTAATTTTGCGCCTCGTAAGCATAAAAATCAAAGGAAACAATTATTAATTCTAAATTATAAAAGATTTAACGAATGAAGAAGTTTTTACTCATTTCGTCAGTCATCGCACTCGGTGCTACCACCGCAACCGCACGCACACTGAGTCCTGACGAGGCTCTGAGCCGCCTGAATGAAGGCCGCTCAGCCAAAGCAGTATCGAAAGCCGGTACCGCTACCAAACTTATCAAGACGGGGACACTCAACAACACCCCCACGTATTACATTTTCAATCAGGGCAGCCGCACCATTTTCGTGGGTGCCGACGACCTTGCCGAACCTCTGTTGGGTTATGTGGACAATCCTGAGTTCAATGTCGACGACATGCCCCCCGCCATGAAATGGTGGCTGTCTGAATATAGTCGTGAAATTGAGTATGCTTCATCCAACCAGGCAAAGGGCATCCGTGTGAAAGACGTTCGTGCCCGCGTAGAGCTGCCCGGCAAAGTATCGGCAGCGGAACGTACCGCTACCCGCACAGCAATCTCTCCCCTGTGTGCCACCGCCTGGGACCAGGGCGCACCTTACAACAACCTTTGCCCCACCAAGAACGGCACCAGAACCTATACCGGTTGCGTAGCCACAGCTATGGCACAGGTAATGAAATATCACAGCTATCCCTCTAAAGGTATCGGCTCCAATTCATATACATGGTCGGGCGGAAACCAGACTCTGTCAATGAACTTTGCCAATACAACGTTCGACTGGTCGAACATGCTTGACAAGTATGCATCAGCCAGCTCCGGCACCTCGGCCCAGCGCACCGCAATCGCAACGCTGATGAAGGCCTGCGGTTACGCCGTGGATATGGAATACGGTGTTGATTCGGACGGCGGCTCGGGCGCCACCAGCTTTGCCATTGCCCCCGCACTGGTGGAGAACTTCGGCTACGACAACGCCACTCACACCGAATTCCGCGACTACTACTCCACCGAGGCGTGGGAAGAAATGATTTATGACAACCTCAAGAATGTAGGCCCCGTGGTATATTGCGGTGTTGCCAACGGCGGCGGTCACTGCTTTGTCTGCGACGGCTACAACACCAGCGGTTATTTCCACATCAACTGGGGCTGGTCCAACAGCTACGACGGCTACTTCAAGCTTAACGCACTGAATCCCGACGGCCAGGGCGCCGGCGGTTACTCAGGCGGTTACAACACCCAGCAGGACGCCACCCTTGGCATCCGCAAGCCCGTCAGCGGTTCTGTAAAACCGACAGGTTACCTTGCAGTGGAAGGTACGCTTACCTGCTCGGCATCGTCTAAAAAACTGACATTCAAGGCCACCAACGGCGGATTCTACAACATGGGTTCTTACGCCGCGTCCTTTACCGTAGGCCTGGCCCTTACCAACGCCTCCGGTAGCACACAGTACGTGGGCTCTACCAGCCTCGGCACAGTAAACCCCGGTTACGGCACAGCCAGCCTTGCGCTCACTATCCCCACCTCTGTAACCAACGGCAGCTATAAAGCCTCGTTAGTATACAAAGTAGGCAGCGGCTCATGGCAGCCCTTCAAGACCCACTATGGCAGCAATGACTACTACAATGTTACAGTAGGTTCGTCAAGCGTGACTGTAGGCTCGGCCGGCTGCTCCACCGGCAGTGGCTCATCATCCGACAGCAGCACAGACAGCGGCGAGGTAAGCGTATCGACGCTCAGCTGCACCCCCACCTCTCCCGTTATCGGTGAATCCGTTAGCGTAAAGGCCACCTTCAAGAACACCTACACCAGCTCGCAGACCGTATCTGCATCCGCATACCTTTGCACCAAGGGCACCAGCAACTACTCCGTTGCAGCCACAATCGGCTCTGCACAGTCTGTAACCATCAGCGGATCAGCCACAAAATCCGTAACCTACAGCGGTACTATTGATTCATCGCTGTCGGCAGGAACATATTATCTTGTTATCGCAAATTCGGACGGTTACATTATCTCCGATATTAAGGAAGTGTCTGTAGTAGCCGCATCATCCGGCAGCACCACAGATGAAGGCAGCTTCGGCGTATCCGCGCTGACAGTAAGCCCGACCTCTCCCGTAATCGGTGAAGCCGTAAGCATGAAGGCCACCTTCAAGAACACCTATACCAGCACCAAGAGCACAGCCGCCAAGGCTTATATCTGCACCAAGAGCAGCTCGTCCTACAGCATCAAAGCCACAATCGGCAGCGAGCAGACAGTAAGCGTGACCCAGAACAGCACCAAGTCTGTTACCTTCAGCGGCACAGTTCCCTCATCACTTACCGCCGGAACATACTACGCACTTATCGCCGATGGCGACAACAACATCATCAGCGATGTCAAGACAATCACCATTGTAGAGCCCTCAAGCTCGTCTACCGATGGCGAAATCACCGTTACCTCCGCAACCTCATCTACAGGCTTCACCGCCGGCGCGGCATGCAAAGTATCGGCAGTTGTCAAGAACACCTATTCTACCAGCCAGTCTGTAACCGTTAAGGCATACCTCTGCACCAAGAGCAGCTCGTCTTACAGCATTGCCGCCACAATCGGCTCGGCATCCGTAACAGTAAGCCAGAATGCTACCAAGACGGCTACCATATCGGGAACACTTGACGCCGACATCGCGGCCGGAACATACTACCTGGTTATCACCGATGGTGACAACTACATCCTTAACACCCCCGAACAGGTAACCGTAAGCGCGGCATCGTCCGACACTACAACCGGTTCGTCCAAGCTGTCCATCAGCTCGGTAACCACCAGCACCGGCTTCACACTCGGCGCAACCTGCACACTTAAGGTTACATTCAAGAACACAACCGCAGCATCGGTAACCACCAAGGTTAAACCCAAGTTCTTTGATGCAAACGGCAACCTGGTAGACTGGCTGGCCTCCAAGAGCGTGACCGTATCCAAGAACGGTACCAAGACAATCACGTTCTCGAACAAACTGTATGATACTTACCCGGCCGGAACATACTACCTGCAGTTTATAGACAACGACGGCAACGGTTATGTGGTAGGCAACAAGACCTATTCCGTGACAATCAACGGCTCAAGCTCGAGCAAGAACTCAAGCCGCTACAACGTCAAGAGCTTCACAATGTCTGATGTTCACTCTGTAGACGCCGACAACGCCCGCTTCGACATAGAGGTGGAAGCTGTAGAAGAAGACTGCAACGAACAGTTTGTAGCACTCATCTTCCCCGAAAGCCTGTTTGACGTAGACCAGATCGCAATTGCAGTATTCGACCGCAAGAGCATCGCCAAGGGCGACACCGAGAGCATGACATTCTTCGGCTCACTCGAAAATCTGGTTCCCGGCAATAACTACCGCGCTTCGCTCTTCACACTGGATGCCGATTCGTTCTTCACAGGACTTGATTACGTGGATACTATCAACTTCAGAGTTTCGGCTACCGACGGTATTGAAGATGTCATCGCCGACGAAGCCCAGGAAGAGGCCGCTTACTTCGACCTCAAGGGTGTCAGAGTTGATGCCGAGAACCTCGTCCCCGGTGTTTACGTCAAGATTGCCAACGGCAAAGCCCAGAAGGTAGTAATAAAATAAGCACTGACCACTGAAAGTAGAAGGTTAATAGAACTTTCAGATAATCCAATAATAACCGCCCGCAGGTTGCTGAAAACAGCCTGCGGGCTCGTTTTTATAGAACCTTAACAACCGAAACTGAACTGTGACGCCGGGCAAGGCGTTTTTCCCATAAACGTTGAATATTATTATTATTATGAACACTATGACAGACACAGTAAATAAGGCTACCGCCACATTGCAGAAAGAGGCTATTGACGCCAATATGGCATCAGCAAAAGAGAACGCCCGCGAGCCGGACCAGGAAGCAAAGCGTATAGCAAATATGGAAGCCCAAGCAACAGCTACCGAGGCTAAAGACAAGTATGCCGACCAGAAGGCAAAAGTAAAAGAGGTGTTGAATAACGTTACGGAAAAGGTTCTGGAAAACAGTGAGAAGGCCGGAGATTTCATAGCAGACAAGGCAACGGAGTTGCTGAATAAATTTAAAAAATGATGATGGTCTGTCATAAAGGCCCATCCGGAAACAAAAAGATGCTGTGTCAGTTTTGGCACGGCATCTTTTATAAGGGAATCTCTTTTTGGAGGGCGGGAGTCTGTGGCGGACGGGCACCATTGATATTTCGGCTCCGGCGGATTGGAAACGCCGGAGTATTTTAGTTTGTACCCTTGTTTATATGCGTCCGGCAAAGGGGTTATGTAATTCGGTTCCATATTCGGAGACAAAGATAGTAAAAAACAGGTATGTAGCGCAAGGAACGTGGTGTAATGTG
>SFNC01000012.1 GCA_004554255.1 Bacteroidales bacterium | reverse complement strand
TCAGTCACATAGCCCGCTATGCTCCTTCACCTGCAAGACTAAATCTGACCGAAATCTGCGACCCCTGCGTTAACAAATATTGGGGAACGGGGTCTTAATGCCCGCCTGTTTATTGACGTAATCGCGGAATACGGCTCTTTCTACAATTACATCATATCATTTTTCCCTGAGAACAAACGCATTGTAAACAGCATCCCCGACGCCGGCAACATCCCGGTATCGTCACCCGTATCGGATGCAATAAGCACGGACATGAAGCGTCGGGGATTCAAATTCTTTGGCACAACTATCTGCTATGCTTTTTTACAGGCGACGGGCTT
Source organism: Bacteroidales bacterium (assembly GCA_004554255.1). Taxonomy (GTDB): domain Bacteria; phylum Bacteroidota; class Bacteroidia; order Bacteroidales; family Muribaculaceae; genus CAG-873. The sequence goes on along the minus strand of SFNC01000012.1, from coordinate 29,395 downwards.
CGTTGATGACCACATCAACGGCTGCCATTGTAAGACCCCGTTCCCCTCATCGCTTTAGCGCTTTCGGAGAAAGAATATTTGTTAACGCAGGGGAACGGGGTCTAAAAACCTCATATAAACAGGTTTACATTCGCATCGTCGGCACGGTTCATGTAAGTGGCAACTCCGCCGATTGTCACGCCGTCCAGCAGCTCTTCCCTGTTCACGCCCATCACATCCATTGACATCTGGCAGGCTATGAACTCCACTCCATTTGCCAAGGCGAGGTCACGGAGGGTCTCGAGGGAGTCTATGTTTTTCTTTTTCATGATGTGGCGCATGGTTCGCCGGCCCATGCCCATCATATTCATCTTGGACAGCTTAAGTTTGCGAGAGTGCGACGGCAGCATCATGGAGAACATACGGCCGAAAAATATCCTTTTTGGTGGCCGGTTTGCGCTCTTTTTTTATCACGTTAAGGCCCCAGAATGTAAAGAATATCGACACTTTCTGTCCCGTGGCTGCTGCGCCGTTCGCAAGCACGAATGTGGCAAGCGCCTTGTCAAGGTCGTCACTGAACATTATGAATGTCTTGCCTTTTGAGGCCGCACCGGCGGGTACCGATACCGGCGATGCTCCATCCGCTCCTTTGCCCACGACTATGCTGTAAGTCCCTTTTGCCGACCCGGACGACACGAAAGTGTTGCCCGTAGACTTGCACCAGGCCTCGGCGTCGCGCACAAATCCGGGGTCTGTGGCTTCTACACATATCCTGGCACCGGCCGGAGCACCGTCCACAGCCTGTTTCAGTTTCATAATAGGCCCGGGACACGACAGTCCGCATGCGTTGATTTTTATTGTCTCAGTCACAGCTTCTGCCACAGCGGGCGCAGGCTTAGGGGCATCGGCGGCTTTTCCGACGACCTCGGACGTCGCCGCACGGTATGTCTTAAGTCCGCCGATGAGATTCCGCACATCCGCGAATCCACGCTGACGCAGAATGTTCGATGCCAGGTAGCCGCGCAAGCCCACGCCACAGTAAAGGACTATAGGTTTGTCGGACGGTATGCGGTCCAACATCTGACGCATATCGTCAAGCGGAACGTTAATGGCTCCCTCAAGCGCACCTGTCGAGAACTCCTCGGGAGTGCGCACATCTATAAGTGTCACCTTCGAGCGGTCCAGGTCTCTTACCTCACGCCAGTAAATAGGATTCATCTTTCCGGAGAGGATATTTCCGGCCACATATCCGGCCAAAGCCACGGGGTCCTTTGCCGATGAATAAGGCGGAGCATAGGCATGTTCGGTACGCACAAGCTCCCGCACATCACCTCCGGCTTTTATCACACGTGCAAACTGGTCAATACGCTTGTCAACACCGTCATAGCCCACTATCTGCGCACCCAACAGCCTGCCGCTCTCCGGCGCAAAGACCACCTTTATTGCCATGGGAGTCGCTCCGGGATAATATCCGGCATGCGAATTGGGATGTATGGTAGCCGTGAGATATGGTATGCCCTGCTGTTTAAGCCGTTTCGCGGCCATACCTGCAGCAGCGACCGTAAGGTCGAACACCTTGGCAACCGACGTTCCTATCGCTCCCTCGTATTTCTCTTTATCACCGAGCACCATATTGTCGGCGACAATACGCGCCTGACGGTTTGCCGGCCCGGCAAGATAGTTCATCCACGGCTTCCCGTCCACGGGATGCGGAAACTCTATTACATCGCCCACGGCATAAATATCCGGCTGCGAGGTGCGCAGGTATTCGTCAACCACCACTCCGCCTCGCTCGCCTACGGCAAGGCCGGCCTGAACAGCGAGTTTGTTGGTGGGCCGCACGCCAATGGAAAGTATCACTATATCCGCCATGATGCTATCGTCGCCAAGAGACACCTCTATGGCATCGTCCCGACGGGCAAAGCCTTTCACGGCAGTGCTCAGCAACAGGCCTACACCTTTATCCACCAGGTGATTATGCACTATCGCCGCCATTGAATAATCCACCGGAGCCATAACCTGGTCCGACATCTCAATCACCGTCACCGCGGCTCCGGCGTCATGCAGATTCTCCGCCATTTCCAGGCCGATGAAGCCACCGCCCACCACCACGGCACGACGTACGTCATGACTTTTCAGATACGCCTTAACCGCATCAGTATCAGCCACATTGCGCAGGGTGAATATTCCAGGCAGGTCCACGCCCGGCAATGGAGGCACAAACGGCGAGGCTCCCGGCGACAGCAACAGCCTGTCGTAACTTTCCTCATAGACCGTCCCGTCCGGACCTTTCACCTCCACTGCTTTACGTTCGGGGTGTATCGCCAGTACCTCCGAATTAACCCGGACGTCTATATCAAACCGGCGTCCGAAAGCCTCCGGCGTCTGCACAAACAGTTTTTCGCGGTCAGCTATTGTCCCTCCTATATAATAAGGCAGGCCACAGTTGGCATAGGATATGTACTCACCCTTTTCAAAAAGGACAATTGTATCTGTCTCGGATATTCTGCGGATTCGGGCTGCAGCGGTCGCTCCGCCGGCTACTCCGCCAATTATCAAGTGTTTCATGTCGTTTATTTGTTTATTTTCTGCAAAGATACAGCTGTTTGCATAGATAAACAACAGATTTTTACTATCTTTGCATTGATAAAATCTATTAACAATGACCCTACAACAGCTACAATACATAATCGCGGTAGACAAATACCGCAGTTTCGCAAAGGCGGCACAGCACTGCGAGATAACGCAACCCACTCTGAGCAAGATGATTGCAAAGTTAGAGGAGGAGCTTGAGGTACGAATCTTCCAACGCAGCAACCGCAGCGTGGAACCCACAAAATTAGGAGCACGCATTATAGAGCAAGCCACAAAAACAGTCCGCGAGGCAGGGCGAATCAACGATATTGTTTTTGACAATGCAAACGTAGTAACGGGAGATCTGCGCATATCAGTCGGCCCGAGCATCGCACCGTATATACTGCCGCGTTTCATAAGATTTTACAGCTCCGACTTTCCGCAAGTCTCCCTGTTCATAGAGGAAATGCGCAGGGAGAGCATGTTTGAGGCAATTGACAAAGGCCTGATAGACATCGGAATAGCAATCGGTGACAACCGCAGGGACGGTATACTGGAAATTCCGGTATACGAAGAACCATTCTGGGTATATGTTGCCGAAAACTGCGTGCGGCAGCTGCCGGCATTCACGCCCGAGCACCTCAGCCATGAGAGCATGTGGGTAATGAAAGAGGCGCAGTGTCTGCGCGACAGCGCTTTCAGCTTCTGTAAGGGACGCGAAACGGGCAGACGCATATACGAAGCCGGCAATATCGAGACCCTCGTGAGGGTTGTGGACGAGAACGGCGGCTTCACAATCATCCCCGAAATGCACCTGCCCTTGCTCTCCCCGAGCCAGCACAAGAACGTGAGGCCGCTCACAGGAGAATGCCTGAGCATGCGGCGCGTCTCTCTATATATCCGCAAGGACTTCACACGGCAAAAGACGCTTAACAGCGTGGTTTCCACTCTGTTAAAGGTCGTTCCGCGAAAAATGCTGAAACCGGCCGTGCTCCGCGGAAACATCCGCCTGTAAATTTATGGTAAATTTATGGTTTAAACACTGCAACTTACGGCCCGTGTAAGTTGCATTTCTCGCGGAATTGTCGTACCTTTGCAGGTCTAAGACCCCGTTCCCCAATATTTGTTAACGCAGGGGTCTAATATTTGAACGTTAACGTAGGCTATTAATATACAACATGAAACTATTCGGCGGTTTATTCTCAAAAGAAAAGAAAGAGACTCTGGACAAGGGTCTTGAAAAGACTAAACGCGGTTTTTTTGACAAGCTGAAACGCGCGGCAGTAGGCCGCAGTCAGGTTGACGAGGACTTCCTTGATGAGCTTGAGGAGGTCTTTGTAACCTCGGATATGGGTGTGGACACCTCCCTTAAGGTAATCGACATGCTTAAAGAGCGTGTCGCCCGCGACAAATATGTGGGCATAGACGAGCTGTACGACCTTTTATACCAGGAGATGACACGTCTGCTCTGCGACAGCGACGATGCCGCATCCGAGGCCTCGCCGGCCCTCAGCGGCGAAGACTTCTCGCTCCCCGCCGGAGTCGCCCGCCCCTATGTCATTATGGTGGTAGGCGTGAACGGCGTAGGCAAGACAACCACTATCGGCAAACTTGCCCGCCAGTATAAAGACGCCGGATACAAAGTGATTCTCGGCGCAGCGGACACATACCGCGCCGCAGCGATAGAACAGCTTGAGGAATGGGCACGCCGCAGCGATGTCGGCATCGTTAAGCAGCGCGAAGGCTCTGACCCCGCAAGTGTGGCATTTGACACCCTGCAGAGCGCGGTCCGCCAGCAGGCCGACGTTGTGATTATTGACACGGCCGGACGTCTCCACAACAAGGTGGGACTGATGGACGAGCTCTCCAAAATCAAACGTGTGATGCAGAAAGTGGTGCCGGGTGCCCCGAACGAGGTGCTGCTGGTTCTTGACGGCTCCACGGGACAGAACGCCTTTGAGCAGACACGACAGTTCCTGGCCGCCACACAGGTTACCGGCCTGGCCATCACCAAACTGGACGGCACCGCAAAAGGCGGTGTGGTTATCGGCATCAGCGACCAGTTCCGCATTCCGGTAAGATACATCGGCCTCGGCGAGGGCATCACCGACCTGCAGGTGTTCAACAAGCGCGAGTTTGTAGAATCGCTTTTTAACAATAAAGACAAATAACAGGCTTTGGCAAGCGTTGATATCATAACAATGGGGTGCTCAAAAAACCTCGTTGACAGTGAGCGTGTGATGCGGATGTTCGAGGCCGCAGGCATGGAGGTGCGTCATAATCCGGACAGTGTCGCCGCCGACGAGGTGATTATAAACACCTGCGGATTTATCGGCGACGCCAAAACAGAATCTATAGAAATGATTCTGGAATGCTGCCGTGCCAAGCAGGAAGGTCAGATACGCAATATAACCGTCATGGGATGTCTGTCCGAGCGCTACCGCGAGGAACTCAAGGCCGAAATCCCCGAGGTTGACCGCTGGTACGGCAAATTCGACTGGACGGCCGTTGTGGACGACATCGTCAGAAAGCATCCGGCCCTCGCCGCATGGGACCGCCACATCACCACCCCCTCGCACCACGCATATCTCAAAATCGCCGAAGGCTGCAACAGATTCTGTGCATTCTGCGCAATCCCTATCATTACCGGACGTTTACAGTCGCGCACTATCGAGGATATTGTGGACGAGGTTAAAGATCTCGTTGCCCGCGGCGTTAAGGAATTCAATGTTATAGCCCAGGATTTATCATCCTACGGAAAGGACATATACGGACACGCCGAACTGGCAAAACTTATCGACACCATTGCTGACATCCCCGGCGTGGAATGGATCAGGCTCCACTATGCTTACCCTGCGGACTTCCCTTACGACATCCTGCCCGTAATGGCCCGCCGTGACAATGTCTGCAAATATCTGGACATTGCCCTGCAGCATGCCTCGGATAATGTTCTGGAGAACATGCGGAGGCATATAACTAAAAAGGAGACCGAAGAGCTGTTGCGCAGAATCCGCGCCGAGGTCCCCGGAATACACATCCGCACCACGCTAATGGTTGGCTTCCCCGGTGAGGGCGAAGCTGAGTTCAACGAGCTCATGGAGTTTGTGAAACAACAGCGCTTCGACCGCATGGGCGCCTTCGCCTACTGCGAGGAGGATGACACTTTCGCAGCGAAAAACTTTGACGACAGCATCCCCGACGATGTAAAACAGGAGCGGCTTGACGCCATTATGTCCCTGCAGGAAAAGATTGCCGCCGAGCTCAATGAAGCGAAAGTTGGCTCTGTCCTGAAGGTAATATGCGACTCGGAGGGCGATGATGACTTCTACATCTGCAGAAGCCAGTTCGACTCGCCGGAGGTAGACCCCGAAGTGCTGGTGCGCAAAAGTTGCGGTGTAAAAATGGCCCCCGGACAATTTTATAATGTAAAAATAACCGAGGCACTGCCTTTCGACCTCATTGCCGAGCCATGCCATTGCTGACATCCGAAAATATCGATGAGGCAGTGCGCGTGTGCATGCGCGCGCGCGTTCCCTTTGCAATTTACAGGAGCAAGGGGAGCGAAAACGTGTATCTGTTCGCCGATGACAACACATCCGAAAAGATAAGCGACAACACTTTCTTTGTCTCGCCGTGGAACGGAGAGAGAGCAATCATTCTGGATGACCGTCTCTCTCTTGACTGTCTGAGAGATATGCCCGCGTCGGACTGCCGGCAGGACGATGCCTGCCCGGATTTCGAGCCCTCCACTCCCAGGGAATACTACCTGGAGTCGCTGGGCGCGCTCATCAGCCAGCTGAAAGCCGAAGGCGGCAAGACCGTCATCTCGCGCATCATCACCAAGAATGCGGAAATAGACATCCCTGCGGCCGCAAAAATCTGTTTTGAGCGCCGCAAAGATGCAACTTGCTGCATCTGCACGGATGCCGACGGGGAAATCTGGCTGATAGCATCGCCCGAACTTCTGCTCAATGTGGACTGGGCATCACGAAAAGCGACAACAATGTCGCTCGCCGGAACAAAACCCGTTGAATCAGAAACGCCTTGGGACAAAAAAAACATAGAGGAGCACGATATTGTCACATCATATATCGCCGAACGCATGCGCCATCTCGGCACTGAGGTGAGCGTTTCCGACGTCTTTACACGGGACAGCGCCACTGTCAGCCACCTTTGCTGCATGATTCAGGCCGGCCTCTGCGACGGCATAACCGGAAATATGGCCGCCGCCTATCTCTCCCCCACCCCGGCTGTATGCGGCGTACCCGTTGAAAAGGCCCGCCGCAATATTAGTGACATAGAAAAACATCTGCGCGGCCTGTACGCCGGATATTTCGGAGTAGAGACTCCCGGAAAGGATTTCACGGCATGGGTCACCCTGCGCTGTGCGCGTCTGCGCAAAAACGGGTTCTGCATATATTCCGGCAGCGGAATCACCGCAGAATCAAATCCCGAAGACGAATGGAACGAGACCGCCATAAAAGCTCGTCCCCTTGTAAATATTCTTGACAGAAAATCAGTTTCAAATTATGAACAACAACGATAATAACACAGAGAACAACTCAACTCAGGACACCATGGAGTCTGCGGCAGAAGACACTCCCAAAAAGAATAAAGGCAGCCGCAAAGGACGCCCGTTTATTATTATCGGTGTGGCTGTCGCCGCACTTGTAGGCGCATCATTTGTACCCTGGAGCACCATCACCGGTGGATATATAAAGGACTTTAATCTGTTCAGCGACCTTTTTGGCGGTAGCGAAAGTCCCGTCACTGCCGAGGAAGTCATTGACCCCGAGCTGGAAAAGGCTCTGGCACAAGGCGAAAAAGAGCCTAAGATAATGGATGCCTCGGAAACAACTCCCCGGACCCCCGAGCAGATTAAGGCAAGTACCGCGCCACGCGTAAACGGCGAAATGGTCTTTGAGGACTACACCGTAAACTCGCAGGGGCTGGCTCACTTGCGCCAGGCACTGACTCAGAAAGACTCACGCCCTGTACGCATTGCCGTGATTGGCGACTCGTACATAGAAGGTGACATACTCACAATGGACATCCGCGAACAGCTGCAGGACATTTATGGCGGTTGCGGAGTAGGATATATGCCGGCTTGGTCGCATGTCGCAGGATTCCGTACTTCTGTCAAACACAGCAGCAGCGGATGGACCGAGCACGACATCCGCAAAGGCGCAAAAGATAAGTTCAAAAGCCTTGCCGGTGAATACTTTACCGCCTCGGTGGGCGCAAAATCCACATATCGCGGAACCGAATCGCGCAAGCACCTGGACAAATGGTACAACACCCGATTTATGTTTGTCGCTCCCACATCCGGAACTGTTATCATAAAGACCGACAGCGGCGAGAATAAATTCAACGTCACCGCCTCGGACAGCATTCAGACCCTCTGCGTCCCCGGCGCCACCACCATGGCAGAAGTGACCTCCGGAATCAACGGCCTGCAGTCCTTCGGCATCTTCCTGGAGGGCAAGAACGGCATACTTGTAGACAATATGTCGCTTCGCGGCAATTCCGGCATCACCCACCGCAACATCAGCCGCGACCTTGCCGCACAAATGCGTCGCGATGTGGATTACGACCTTATCATTGTGGAATACGGCATCAATGCCCTGACATCCAAGCAGAAAGACTACAACGGCTACCGCAAGCTGATGGAACAGACCATTTCCAGGCTTAAGGAATGCTACCCGAAAGCTGACATTGTGATGATGGGCATAGGCGACCGCGGCCAGAAAATCAACGGCACAGTACAGTCAATCCCCACCTCTCAGTTCATGGTTGACGCCCAGCGCGACGCCGCCCGCAACACCGGCATCATTTTCTGGGACACCCGCGAGGCTATGGGTGGCGAGAATGCCGTTGTGGCTTGGCGTGACAAAGGAATGATCAACGCCGACTACATCCACCTCAACGCCAAAGGCGGTGCCGAACTGGCACGCCTCTTTGTAAACACCCTCAAACTCTCTCTCTAATTATAATTATAATGAACTCTCTCCTTCGTTTTTCATTAGCAATATCAACCGCTGTGATAATGGCCGGATGCCATTCGCCGCAGACAATTGCCGCCGTGCCTAAGAAAGCAGACACGGCCGACAAGCATACGCGTATAAATCCGCAACTGGGTCGCCCCGACCCAAAGCCGGTTGAAATTTCCGACTATGTTTTCCTAAACCGCAATGCAAACCACATTGAACTTAACGGCGCAGACTGGTCAGGTCTGATTCATAAGTTTGAGAACATCGGCAATCATGGCGGCAAGAATGTGAGCATCGTACACATCGGAGACTCGCATATACAGGCCGACGGTAACACCGGGCGGGTACGCTCCTATCTGCAGAAGGTCTACGGCAACGCCGGACGCGGGCTCATGGCTCCGCTGCGTATTGCCGGCACCAATCAGCCCCTGGACTATACCCTCTCCACTTCGGGAGGTGCAAGCACATCCACACTGCTGAAACAGCCCTGGAAGGTAAACATGGGCTTTACCGGCGTGGCCGTAAAACCCGCCGCGCAACACGCAACCTTCTCATTATCGGACAAATCGCCCTTCAATATCCTCCGCATCTACGCTAACGGCCCGGTTAGTGTCTCCAAAGTCACTTCCGGCGGCGAGGAAATACAGCATCACTCCACTTCTACAGAATGGGGCGCGCAAGTTAACCTTGCTCACAGGGTTGAATCTGTAAATATAACAATATCCGGTCGCAACCTTATAGTCTATGGTTTCGATGCCAGGGACACAGAGACCCCGGGCGTGCTATATCACGCAATCGGAAACAATGGCGCAACATTCTCAACCTACTCCAAAATAGGGTCGGAAGGCGAAGGAATCGCCTTGCTTGACCCCGACCTGGTGATTCTGTCACTCGGTTCCAACGAGGCTTTCGGCAATATTTCCGATGCAGAGTTTTACCGCCTGATAGACAATCTGGTAAAGGAAATTCGCGAGCATAACCCCAAGGCCGAGATTCTGCTCACCACACCGTCGGAATGCCAACGGTCGGTTTACACCACCTCCCGCGTTCGCAGTAAAAAGAAGAAACGCCCCAGACGTGTTACATCGCGCAGCTACCAGATTAACACCAACGTGGAGAGACTGCGCAATGTGATACTGAAATACGGCAAAGAGAACAATATACCCACCTACGACTTCTACAGCGTTGCCGGCGGCAAAGGCGCCTCGGCAAAATGGCTGCAGAAGGGGCTGCTGTCCACAGACCGCATACACCGTACCTGGAACGGCTATTACCTGGAAGGAAACCTGATTTACAACGCATTGTCGCACCTGTTAACCGGGACCAACGAGGAACCGGTAGCCGCAGTGACAGAGGCCGCTACAGCCGAGAATGTGGCTGCAAAACAGGCCACCCCTGCCGCGTCCAAGAAAAAAGCCGCAACATCTAAAAAGAAATACAATAACAAAAAATACGGCAAGAAAAAGAAATACCCGCGCAAGAAAAACAAGCGCAAAAAACGCCGCTAATCATATTTAACCCAGCCGATAATCCCCACACCAATGGAATGGATAACTGACATAATAGACAGAATAGACCCGGAAATGGCACAGAAGCTGTTTCTTTACGACGCACAGCAACCGCTGCTGTTCAATACCGGCCTCTTTATGATGCTGTTTCTGGGATTCGTACTCATATATCAGGCCATACGCCGCTGGCGCGTTGCCAAGATGATTGTCACAATACTTTTCTCGCTGTATTTTTATTATAAAAGCAGCGCGGGTTACTGTCTTATTCTTGTCGGTGTATGTATATCCGACTACCTCCTGGGCCTTTGGATGGGGCGTGCCCAAAGAAACTGGATACGTAGGCTCATTGTATGGATAAATGTTCTGGCGAACATCGGAATGCTGGTATATTTCAAGTACTTCAACCTTCTGTACGAGACGTTTGCCAACTTCACAGGAGTGGATTTTGATGCGCTGGACATAATTCTGCCCGCCGGTATCTCGTTCTTCACTTTCCGCTCCATAAGTTATATCGTGGACTTGTATCGCCGGAAAATGGAGCCCTGCACCAATTTCCTGGATTACATGTTCTTCCTCACCTTCTTCCCGCCGTTGCTGGCCGGTCCCGTTGTCCGCGCCCAGCATCTGCTGCCACAGATCAAAGCAAATAATCCCGCCACACGCGCCATGGTTGCCGAGGGTCTGTTCCTTATTATGTGCGGAATTATCAAAAAGATGGTGATAGCCGACTATATAAGCGGAAACTTTGTGGACCGAATCTTCGAGAATCCGTCGCTGTACACCGGCTTCGAGAATGTCATGGGTATGATTGGCTTTACTGTCCAGATTTACTGCGACTTTTCAGGCTACTCGGACATTGCCATAGGTCTGGCCTTACTGCTCGGATACCGCTTTCTGGACAACTTTGACTCACCCTTCAAGTCACAGAACCCGTCAGAGTTCTGGCGCCGCTGGCACATCTCGCTGTCTACATGGCTCCGCGACTACGTTTACATTCCCATGGGCGGCAATCGCCGTGGCGCATTTCGCACACATGTAAACAAATTCACCACCATGATGGTGGGCGGAATATGGCACGGTGCGTCGTGGATGTATCTGCTGTGGGGCGCTTACCAGGGATTATTGCTTACCGGCCACCTGGTTATCAAGCGCGTCATCCCCTCAAAAATCAAGCTGCCCGGAGTTTATGCCCGCAGATTCTTCAATATCCTCATCACCTTTACGCTGTCGGTAATAGGATTCGCCTTCTTCCGCAGCATCTCCCTGGAGCATCTTGCGGCGCAAAGCACACAGATTGCCACTAATTTCCACCTTGAGATTGCTGTGGAATTCGCCAAGGCGTATGCTATGATACTTACCCTGATAGGTATTGGCCTGGTGTTGCACTTCACACCCTCCATGTGGCGTAAAAAAGTGATGGGCGGCTATATGGCCATGCCCATACTCATACAGGCCATTATCCTCGCGATTGTATTGTTTATTGTGATACAGACACGCAATTCAGAGCTGGTGCCCTTTGTGTACCTACAGTATTGAGTAGGCCCGGCGGTTATTTTTTAGGCCCGTACTTTTTCCACATCGGGACAAAAACTATAACGCCGGAGGCCGCGATAGCAAACAGCGTAAAGAAGTTTATGACCGCACCGGCATAGAAAATCCATACTACCAGACTGAGCCAGAGCAGTCCGATTATCACAAAACGAATTATATTTGTCTTAGACATTTTTATATTACAATTAAAAATAGGCTGATACAGAGCACAAAATTAGGAAATTTTGCCTGCATGCCAAAAAAAGAGCGCAAAAATTTGGCTGTTTCAGAAAAATAAACTAACTTTGCACTCGCAAACGGCGGGATAGCTCAGTCGGTTAGAGCGTCGGATTCATAACCCGGAGGTCCCGAGTTCAATTCTCGGTCCCGCTACTCACAATCAATCACCCTTTAGCTTCGGTTTTTAGCCGAAGCTTTCTTTTTATATCCATAACTCTGCACATCCACAATTTTAACCGTTTTTTTACGTTATCTATATATTGAAGTTGTCTAAACTTATTCATTTCAATGATAAGTTAAACCCGATTTTTATATATGAGATTGAAACCAATCATTTTCTGCATACTTTCCACTATCTTCTGCGCAACGGCGGTGGCCGGTGTCAAGATTTCAGGTAAACTTACCGACGAGAAAAACGAGCCCCTGGAATTCGTAAGCATACGTATTTCCGGCTCGGCGATAGGCGCCATGTCCGGGCTGGACGGCGGATACTCCATCAGCGCGCCCGATGCCGACACCATCAGGCTCTCCTACACACTTATCGGATATCAGGAAGCGCGCCGTACGCTCATAAAACCAAAAGGAGAGATTACCGTAAATGTGAAAATGGAGCCCAAGCACTTCGACCTGAAAGGCATTGAGGTGACAGACTATCAGAAACAGACCGGCGCCATGCAAAAGGTGGACGTGGACGATTACAAGCTCGCTCCGTCCGTAAACCGCAGCGTGGAGTCTATGATTTCCACGATGGCCGGAGTATCACAGACCAACGAGATGTCCTCGCAATACTCGGTTCGCGGCGGTACTTTCGATGAAAATTCGGTTTATATAAACGGTGTGGAGGTATATCGTCCGCAGCTTGTCACCTCAGGACAGCAGGAGGGCCTCTCCATCATCAATCCCGATATGGTGGGCGCCGTAAGTTTCAGCACCGGCGGCTTCCCGGCACAATACGGCGACCGCATGTCGTCCGTACTGGACATCACATATAAGACTCCCGAAACTTTTGAGGGTGCCGTGAATCTCAGCCTGCAGGGCGGAAGCCTCGCAATCGGCTCGAACTCGGGACGCTTCAGCCAGATTCACGGTGTCAGATACAAAAGTAACTCTTCCCTGCTGTCAAGCATGGACGAGAAAGGTGAATACGACCCTCGCTTTTTGGACTATCAGGGCTTCATGAGCTTTAAGCTGTCAAACAAATGGACAGTCTCGGCCCTCGGAAACATTGCTGTCAACAACTATAAGTTCATCCCGCACGACAGAAAGACCAATTTCGGTACATCCACCGACGCCAAACAGTTCAAGGTGTACTTTGACGGATTTGAAAAAGACCGTTTCGAGACATTCTTCGGGACGCTTAATCTCAGTTTCCGCCCGTCCAAAAAGGCAGAATACACACTGCTGGCATCCGGCTTCCTTACCAACGAGCTTGTAACATACGACATATCGGGCGAATATTGGCTTGACCAGGCCGGAACATCCGGCAGCGGCAACGGCGGCGCCATCGGCGGCGAGCTTGGCCTCGGCCGCTATATGGAGCATGCGCGCAACCGCCTCAAGGCCTCGGTTATGTCCATCGCTCTGCGCGGTGCCAACGGCCTCGGCGGGCACAATATTACATACGGTATAACAGCACGTCACGAGTCGCTGCGCGACCGCTCGCGCGAATGGGAAGTGCGCGATTCCGCCGGATATTCACTTCCTTTTGACCCCGAGGCGCTGAAGGTCATTTACAATCTCAACTCCAGACACGACCTGTCGTCGAACAGACTCAGTGCCTTTATCCAGGACACATGGCGAATCCAGTCCGGTATCGGATACTTCAATATCAACGGCGGTGTGCGCATGAGTTACTGGTCCTTCAACAAGGAATTCCTTGTAAGTCCGCGCATTAACGTAGGTTTTGTCCCCGACAAGGCTCCACGCTGGGCATTCCGCTTCGCCACCGGTTTGTACTACCAGTCTCCGTTCTTCAAGGAGTTCCGCATGCCGGTGACCGACGAAAACGGCAACACCGTAATAGCGCTCAACGAGAACATAAAAAGCCAGCGCAGTTTCCAGTTTATTCTTGGATCAGACTATACATTCCGCGCTTTCGACCGGCCGTTTAAGCTCTCCGGCGAGGCCTACTACAAGATTTTAGGCAACCTTATACCATACGAGGTAAACAACCTGAAAGTTGTATACGAAGGCGTGAACAGCACCAAGGGCTCAACCATGGGTCTGGACATGAAACTCTACGGACAATTTGTGGAGGGAAGTGATTCCTGGATTAGCTTTTCGCTGATGAATACTCGCGAGCAACTCCACGGCAAATGGGTTCCGCGTCCCACCGACCGCCGTTATAGCGTTGCGCTGTATTTCACTGATTATTTCCCTAAATTCCCCAAACTGAAATTCAGCCTGCGCGGAATTTTCAGCGATGGTCTGCCTGTTACCGCACCGCATACAACACGCGACCAGGGATATTTCCGCGCTCCGGCGTACAAACGTGTTGACATCGGCCTCAGCTACGCATTGCTTTCACCGCCCGCCGAGGGCGAACCCCGGACCGGACTGCGTAAGGCGCTGAAGAGTGTATGGCTTGGTGTGGACTGCTTCAATCTGCTGGACATCAGCAACGTAAGCTCGTATTATTGGGTTACTGACGTGAACAACATACAGTACGCGGTACCCAATTATCTTACACGCCGACAGCTTAACGTGCGCCTGTCAATTGACTTCTAAGACCAATTAACCCCGGATCCCCATATTAACCGGGGTCTTAACGTATCTGCAGGGAGCGGATGTAGTCAAGGTCTACATATCGCTTACCCGACCCGCGGCGTATCGGGAACGCTTTTGCCTTTCTCTCCTGAGATTCGGCACAGGCGCGGCAACGGTCTCCGGGCAGTAACGGCCTCAGATCTGCCGGCACATCGTTTACCTTCACCGTATATTTCTCTGCCACAGGAGGATAACCCAGGCGGGCTTGCATAATTGTTCCATCGGGATTCTCTCCATCCTTAACGCCCACAATTACTATTGAGGCGGTGGACGTGTATCGCGGAATAAAATCCTGGTCAACAGCCCAAGCGGCATTCGGGGTAGCATTTAACACGTCGTAGCCTATAAGACTGTGATAGAATGAACGCGACGCACGGTCTATGCAATCCTCGGGGGTAAGAACCGAAGCCTCCACAACGCTGTCAAGGAGAAAATGAGCGTTGTCATAGCGTATGTATCCCATACCGGTAGAGTCATTGCCCGAGACCGAGAAATTAGTCCTGACAAGAGCCGTCGGTTCACCTTCACCGCCAATGTAATACGGCTTGTATCCGTGGTCCCATGTCTCGAAATACGCGGCATTCCCGGCGGCGTCTATCACTCCGAAGTTCGCCTGCACCCCCATAGGGCGAGGCAGCGAATCCAGCATATTGGCAAAATCCGCAACAGTACGGCACTTACGCAAAGCCAGTGCCATTACCACGCCCTCGCGGTCTGCTACTTTTGCCGTATCAGGCGCCAGATTATAAGATGCGGTGTTCATTATGGCGAATCCGACCTCGTTCATTCCCGTCCAAGCCTCGCGATGCAGAGTGTCGCCCTGATTGAATAAGCCGACATAAGTAAACTCACCCGGAACCGATGCCGGAATGCGCTCCAGGTAATTATGTGCAGCACCGGTGTCGCGGTGTTTCCACAACATAGGACGGCCGTCGGCTGTCGCTTTACCCGAAGCAACCAGCGATGTGCATGCCGCGGACGGCATCGCCGAAACAGCAATCGTCAGGACAAGGAAAGAAATTATACGTTTCATTTTTTCAGCGGAGGAATTTCTGAGGAAGAATAAATACGCCTATCGCGATGCCGAAATTCCATGGGCGGGTACCGGCGGAGGAATAGTTGGCATACGCCGACAGTGTTGCAAAAGGCAACGAATAGCAGACATCCAGCTCTCCGAAGAACCTGGGTGTGGAACACCAGCCGCCGTATCTCGCCGAACCGTCGGCATTTTCCTTTATCGGCCTTATCGGCAAGAAGCAATTGGCAATCAGGCGTGCGGAAATATTGGAGTTATACTTGTAAATAGGCACCACGGACATTGCGGCAAAGCTGTTTGCGCGGAACGAGGGATTAAAACAGTTATAAGTCTGGGAGGAGGGGTGGAATGCCGGAGCAGCCACCAGCGAAGCGTTAAAGCTGTCTGTAAGCTTTCTTGTAGACAGGAGCACATCTGTCTCCAGTCCAAGACTGAAGTGACGTCCGCCGCTGAAATAGTTTCGGGTAACCGACTCGAACTGAGCCCATTTAACATTGTCGCGCCATCCCGGCATCAGAGGCGAATCAGGGACAAACTTCATATTGCCGAGGACACCCATGCCGGTAAATGAGTAAGAGGAGCCTGAGGTGGGAAACGAGCGGTCGTCCAATGTACTGCCTTCATACCCCACTCTAACCTGACCGAGGTTATAGCTTGTGGCATCACGTCCGGCCTTATACGAGACATCGGCATTATCCGGGAAGAAAGAATCGCGGATATGTCCGTATCCGCCACCTACAAGGAAACGTCCGCGGCGTCCGGCCGCCCAAGTATATTTAAGCATGGCATAGTACTCGTGATTCACGATAAACGACGGTATTTTGTCCTCGAAAAACAGTTGTTCCGTCTCATGGAAATTCTGCCTGGAAGCTACTGCCGTCAGGTGCAGAGCCGAGGGTATAGGCGTAGCAAAATTTATACGGGCGTTAAGCTGTCCGCCCATAAAAGTCTGTCCCAGCCAGGCGTTTATGTTTGCGCTGATAGACGAAAAAGACAGTGTACGGTAACCGGCACTGAAAAACAGATAGCTGGACGTGGAAGAGGTGATATATCCGCCAAGTCCAAGCGAAAAATTCTGTTTTGGCGTCGCTTTCAGTTTAAGCTTAAACAGTCCGTTGTCAGGATTATATACCGCCGTGGGGTATAATTCGGACAACTGTCCGGATGACATTGCACGATAATAAGCCGGTCGTGCAACATCCACGCCGAAAGTATCGCAGTCATGCCTTGGGCGGAACATATTGGCAATATATCTGTTCTGCTTAGCCGAAGCGCCGGTGACCTCCACAGAGTCAAACCTCAGATAGGGCGTCATAGAGCGGAAGGCTCCCCTTGCGGTACTCACGGACACCTTTGAGCGGCGGGTAGTAACCCTTGAGCTTATCGAGTCCATCATTTCCATGGCCCGGTTGTATCCGATGGTATAAATTGCCTGGGCCTTACCCCAGTCCAACAGCCCGAAGTTGTGCAGGTCCACGCGAATACGTATGCCCTTTTCAGGCGGAATTTCGTATGACTGCCGGCGTGTCACCAGATTATCCACCTGGTCGTACAGCGATGTCTGCGGCCCGGTGGTGGGTGTGCTCACATCCACGCCGAGCATGATGTCCGGGGCGAAATCCTCTGTCATTACATCAACGGGGAAATTGTCAAAGATACCACCGTCATAAAGGTATGCACCATCCATCCGTATTGGCTGGAACACTATCGGGAACGACATGGAAGAGCGGACACTCTCGCCCAACGGGCCTCCGGAATGCACCACTTTATGCTGTGCCGCCACATCCGAAGCCACGCAACGGTACGGCACAAAAAGCTTATTGAAATCATTGCCGCATTGCGCGCTGTAGGCCGAGAAAAGTTCCATGAACGCAAAGCTCATGGGGTTAGGGTTGATGATGGATGCGGGAACCGAGTCGGCCGGAGCGTTTTTCTTTGCCGATATGGGCACATGGAACAGCGCGGGGGTCGGTGTCTCACGGCTGAAGTAGTACACATAGGCAGGGTTTATCTGCCCCGAGCTCCAATAGCCGAATTCCTGACTCTTAAGCAGTTTCATCATCTCCTCGGGCGTAAAACCCATTGCGTACAATGCGCCTATGATTGCGCCCATTGATGTACCGGCAATGTAATCAATGGGTATATTGTTGTCTTCCAGCGCCTTAATCACGCCCACATGGGCAATACCCTTTGCACCGCCACCGCTCAACACCAGTCCCACAGACTGGTGCCTCCGGTTTTTAATACTGTCTGCTTGTTCTATACGGGCATATATGGGAGCAGCCGCCATGATTATGGCGGCCACTAAGAGAGAAAAACGGTGGAAAACGTTCATTACTATTCTTTAATATACGGAAGAAGAATATCGCGCCAGATGATATAGCCCTGGCCGAGAAGATGTAAACCGTCGTTGGTGAGGTCGGCACGCAAATTTCCCTCATCGTCGGTGAGAGAATCGTGGACATTTATCCATGTTGCGCCGTTGGCCTCGGCAACGGGCTTAAGCAGTTTATTTACATCGCGAATCACCTGGTCCTTGCCGAACATCGCCTTGTAGCGCTTGTAGTCCTTGTTGTTTATCGGCAACAGCGACTGGACATACAGACGCGTCTGCGGTGTGCGTTCGCGGATAAGACGGATAAGGTCTCCGGCGGCAGAGGCAATAGAGTCGGCGCTGAGGTCGTGGCTGACATCATTGGCGCCGATCAGCAGGAAAATTTTGGCGGGATGTCCGTTAACCACGCAGTCCAGACGGTCTGTGAGACCTTCAATTATATCACCGTTGATGCCACGGTTCAGAATCTTATGGTCATCGAACAACTCATGCCACTCGTTTCCGTGAGTCAGCGAATTGCCAAACATAACAATGGAGGCAGAGTCCACACCGAGAGTGTTGAACAGCGTTGCGCGCTGTCCCCACAGCTCGGTGTACTTTTTCTGCTGCTGGATTTTTACCAGTTCCTGATTTGTTATCGCCGATGCAAAGACAGTTGCCATAAAGGCAGCTATCATTATAAAGACTCTACGCATGTCATTATTTGTTTTCGGAACGATATGCGTCTACGGCGTTCTTCACAGAACCGTGAAGGAGCAGCAGACGTTTAGCCTCGTCGTACGGCAGGCCGAGTTCCTCGACAACCATGCGTGTGCCACGGTCCACGAGCTTGGCGTTGGAGAGCTGCATGTTCACCATTTTGTTTCCTTTTACACGACCCATCTGAATCATGACGGTAGTGGTGATCATGTTGCATATCATCTTCTGGCCGGTACCTGATTTCATGCGTGAGCTGCCGGTAACATATTCCGGACCTACCACCATCTCAATGGCAATGTCGGCGACCTGCGACACGGGGGCGTCAGGATTAGAGGTGATGGCAGCGGTGAGAATACCGTGCTTCTTGGCCTCTTCAATAGCACCGATTACATAAGGTGTTGTTCCGGAGGCAGCGATACCGATAACGGTATCCTTGTCGTTGATATTGAACTCCTCAAGGTCCTTCCAGCCCTGATTGGTGTCGTCCTCGGCATTCTCCACCGGGTTGCGCAATGCAATGTCGCCACCGGCGATAAGGCCGATAACCCATGAGGGGTCCATGCCGAATGTGGGAGGAATCTCCGATGCGTCAAGGACACCGAGACGTCCCGAAGTACCGGCACCCATGTAGAAGATACGTCCGCCACGTTTCATGCGGGGGACAATCTCGCTTACCAGTTTTTCTATCTGAGGAATGGCTTTTTCTACAGCAAGAGCCACTTTTTTATCCTCATTGTTGATGTCGCGAAGTATTTCTCCGACAGATTTTTTCTCAAGATCATTATAGAGCGAAGACTGCTCTGATATTTTAACAAATGCCATTTTATATAATGATAAATGATTGATTAAGCGTGGAATTCGATAAGGCCCTGCATGGGGCTTTTGATGATTGTACCTACAGTGCAGTTGCAGGCGTTTGCGGCCTCGGTGAGCACGTCTTTATAATAGTAAGCAATGGAACCGATGAAGTTTACCTTAAGCTTGTCATATCCGGGGTATTGCTGAATGTTGCGGATAAAGAAGCTCTTGAACGAGTTCAGCACCAGTGCATGCACCTCGGGGCGGTCGATGTTCTGGATGAGGAACGGAGTTATCGAGGCGAGGAATCTGTTGCCCTGCGGTTCCTTATAGACACGACGGATGATTGCCATGCGGTCCAGGTCGTACTGTTTCAGGAATTTCTCGCAGAGGTCTGCGGGCAACTGGTTTTTGAGGACATCGCCAATGAGAATTTTACCGAGAACGGCACCCGAGCCTTCATCGCCGAGTATGTAGCCGAGCGGCGACACATTGTCGCAGATTTTCTCGCCGTCATAGTAGCAAGAGTTAGAGCCGGTGCCCATGATGCATGCGATGCCGGCCTCGTGTCCGCACAGTGCGCGAGCGGCGGCGAGCAGGTCTGTGGCCACGTTTATAACCGGAGCGGGGATGCTTTTACGTATTGCGTTGGCAACATTGTCGCACACTTCGGGGCTGATACAGCCAGCGCCATAGAAATGTACGGCCTCAATGCCGTCGGCGCTGCCGAGTTCGGGCATAAGTTCCGCAGCGATACGCTGTGCCATTTCTTCCTCGGTGAGCATCACGGCATTCATGCCGGTGGTGAATACCTGCTTAACTACTTTTCCATTCTCAATGAGGCACCAGTCTATTTTGGTGCTTCCACAATCAGCTATAAGTTTCATATTTTAATATAGATTTTATTACGGTATAATACATAGCCAACGCACCAGACTGCGATGACGAAAGTTAACGCGAAGAACAGAGAGGCGAGAGTGGCGTCGCCGCCGGCGACAGGCATCCATACGGCCTTATACAGCCATCCCTTTACGGAAATTACGCCTGAATCCGATGCGGCATAAGCGACGCGGATGTTGGAGAGAATTATACTGAGAACCGAACCGAATACGTACATGAACAGGGGATTCACACCGAAAGCGCGGAAGAAACCGCACCATTTGCGATAACCCTTGATGTCCAGAATCCATATCAGCAGGGCGAGGAAAGACGATGCCAGTCCACAAGTGGTGAGTACAAATGTGGGCGACCATACTTTTTTATTTATAGGCATACCGAAATCCAGCAGGAAACCGGCAAAAGTAAGAATTGTGCCTACAATAAACAGTTTGTTTATGCGCAGATTGTTGTCCTTTACCGAAAGAATCAGGCCTCCGCACATAAAACCAATCAGCATGTGCGCGATGGAGGGCAAAGTGGACAGCAAGCCTTCGGGGTCGAATTTAAGTTCCACACCATCCAAATGCGATGTGTACATGTGGGCTTCGCCGAGGACCGCACGGTCCACACGCGCAATCACATTATGGGAAGCGAAATCAAAGCCATTTCCGGCAAGCAGGATTATTCCATAGAGAACAAGCATGCCACCGATTACCCACGGCAGCGACCTGCGTTTTATCAGCAGAGCCATAATTGACCCGATGCCATAACACAGCGCCAGGCGTGGCATTACGCCGAGTATGCGAATCTCGTCGAAATTCATAATCGCCTCCCACATAGTGTATTCGGGCGAATGTGTCCGGCTCAGGAAACGGCTAAGCCAGGCAATCGCTATACCTATCGCAAATATGACAATGGTACGTTTAAGTATCTTCCAGAACGCGGAAGCGCTTAACTTGAAGTCATATTTACGCAAGGAGAAATATGTTGACACTCCCATTATGAACATGAAGAACGGGAACACCAGGTCTGTAGGAGTAAGGCCGTTCCACGAGGCATGCGCCAGCGGCGCATATATATTGCCCCAGGAGCCGGGATTGTTTACCAGAATCATTCCGGCAATGGTGATACCACGCAGGATGTCAAGGGCAAGCAGACGCTGAGGCCTTTGTTTTTCAATATGATTCATGTTATTGACTGGTCTTTAGTTAGCTTTATATTTCTTTTTTTGGGAGAGCCGATGCACCGGGCACAGTGACCTTGTCCACCAAATATGCGATGGACTTGTAAACGACACCGCTGTTGGTGGTAAGACCAATTTCGCAGGTCCTTGAGTTGGAGTAGCCGTTAACCACCCCGGCGACCTGCAGCTGGGGCTTAAGTTTGCGCAGACCCCACTGATTTAGCTTCGGCAGCATAAATCCCTTGTCGCCGGCAAATCCGCAACAGCCCACCTCGGAGGGGACTATCACGTTTGTGGAGCATTTTGCGGCGAGATTTATAATCACGGAGGCCAGTCCCATGCGCCTTGTAGAGCAGGTGACATGGACTGCAACCGGTTCATCCGTAGGCTTGAATTCGAGATAGGGCACCAGATACTCGCTGATAAACTCGGCGGGCTCGTAAAGCTTCATTGACTTTATGTGTTCGCGCATACGGTGCAGGCAGGGGCTCTGGTCGCAAAGCACGGGAATCTTACCATTGCAGGAAGCCTCCAGCAATGCGGCCTCCAGCTCGGCGGTCTTTGCATTTGCAATATCCGGCATACCTTTACTTTCCCAAATCATGCCGCAGCATAAATCCTTCATGTTCTTCGGGAAAATGACCTCGTAACCGGCCTTGTTGCACAGGCGCGTCATGACACGTACCAGCGACTCTACATTCTGTCCCTTTTCGGCTGTCGGTCCCATTGTCTGATTTATACATGACGGGAAATAGACCACCTTACGCGGCAGGGCGGGCTGTTCCACTTTTGTGTTTGCAGCCTTGGGCAATGCCGAAGACCACAAAGGCAGACCGCAGTGGTTGAGCCCGCGGCCGATAGCGTCCACCGACTTATTGCCAATCACGGCGCGGGTGACATTCGCCGCATTTAGCACGGGACGCAATGTTTTCTCTATTCCGGCAAGATGGTTCGCGGCCCAGTCGCCGACCTTATACGTGAACGAGCCACGAGGTATCGCCGCCTGACGGATGTCATGAATCATTTCGCCGGTATTGATTTTCATCGGGCATGAAGTGGAGCACAGGCCATCTCCGGCGCAAGTCTCGTTGCCGTAATACTTAAATTGCTTTTCAAGCCGTTTAAGGCGTTCGGGGTCCGAGCCGGTCTGTCGCAGATACGAAATCTCGCGCTGCACCACAATTCTCTGGCGAGCCGAGAGGGTGAATCCGCACGACACGCAGTTCACCTCGCAGAATCCGCACTCTATACATTTGTCCACGTATGGATTTGTAAGCGGCAGATGCTTTATATTCTTTATATAGCACTCAGGGTCATCGTTGAAAATCACGCCGGGGTTGAGAATGCCCTGCGGGTCCATGGCGTCCTTGAGCCTGCGCATGAGAGCGAAAGCTTTGGGTCCCCACTCTTTCTCCACAAACGGCGCCATATTTCGTCCGGTACCGTGCTCGGCCTTAAGCGAGCCGTGATAGCGGTCCACCACAAGATGCTCTATTTCCTTCATCATGTGACGGTACTGTTCAATATCCTTTTCGGTCTCGAACGACTGCGCGATTACAAAGTGATAGTTACCCTCGAGGGCGTGGCCATAAATGCAGGCATCGTCATAACCGCAGTCTACCAGGAGTTTTTCCAATTCGGCAGTGGCATTCGGCAGGTCATCTATATGGAAAGCGACATCCTCAATCAGCACGGTTGTCCCCAGCTTGCGGGTTCCGCCGACGGCGGGGAAGATGCCGGAGCGAATCGCCCACCAGGGGCCGTAAACGGCGGGGTCGGACGTAAAGTTTACGTTACGCTGGTAGAGGTTGTAATTGGCCAGGATGGCCTTGATTCCTGAAATCTGCTCGTTCAGCTGCGCCTGAGAGTCTGCCTTGGTGTCCAGGAGCAATGCGGTAAGGCCCTCGCCTGTGGTGTCGTTAACCGACGCGAGTGACTTTTTATCAAGCATCTCGCAGCTGTCCACCAGTCCGCTCTTTTTCAGCGCCACCACCACGTTGCAAGCCTCCTGCATTTCTGCAAAATACAGCATCACAGACGCCATGAACGGCTTGATGGGAGCCGTCCGGCAGGTAACGGAAGCCAGGAATGCCAGCGTACCTTCCGAACCTACCATGCAGTGCGCGATGATATCGAAAGGATTGTCGAACACCACAAACGGATTGAGGTTCAGACCTGTGACATTCTTGATGGAGTACTTGCGGGTGATAAGGGCCGACAGTTCCTCGTCGTTCCTAATCTCCTCGCGAATAGCCTCTATTTCCGAGATAAGCTCTGGGTGCGACTGAGCGAATTCCTCACGCGATTTGGCATCGGCAGTATCCAGAAAAGTACCGTCGGCGAGCACAATGCGCACCGATTGCAGCACATGGTCGGAGTTTGCGTGTGTTCCGCAGTTCATTCCGGAAGCATTGTTGATGACAATGCCGCCCACCATAGCCGAGTTCTTCGATGCCGGGTCGGGCTCGAAGAACCGGTTATATGGTGCCAGCAACTGATTTACACGCGCACCTACAATACCGGGCTGCATGGTTATTTCCGAGCCATCGGCATTAATCTCATAATCCTCCCAGTTCTTTCCGGCAACAACCAGCACGCTGTCGCTGATTGCCTGGCCGGACAGAGAAGTACCGGCAGCACGGAAAGTTACGGGGATGTTGTGTGCCGTTGCCGCTTTCAGGACCTCGGACACCTCGTGACGGTCCTTGGAGCGTATTACGATTTTGGGTGTCAGGCGGTAGAAGCCGGCATCGGTGCCCCATGCAAGGCATCGTAGTTCGTCGGTATAAATCCGGTCTTTGGGAATATACTGACGTATGTTGCGGAGAAATTCGTTATAGTTCACTTAAAAAGAGTCTATTACTTATATATATGATATTTTGCGGACGAAGCCTTGAAGGCCTCGCTATCCTTGTTCCAGTAGTCGATGATGTCAGCCACCTTGTGGTTCTTGGAGAAGCGCTCGCGAATCTGTTTTGAGCCCGAAACCTTATCGAACATGCTGAAACGTTTGGGGTCGGCGTTGCCTTCCTTGAATACAGCCTTTTCGGGATACATGTCGGCGAGTTCCTGCATCACGTAGAACTGAGTCAGCGACAGGGGTGCTTTTTCCTTGTCAGTTACAAACACTTCCACGCCCTGCAGATTCTTGCCCTGTCCCACTGAATAGAAAGGTTTGATGTGGATGGGGCGGAACATCATGCCGGGGAGGTTAAGCGCGTTCATGCGTTTTGCCAGGTATTCGGCATTGATCCATTCGGCACAGAACAGCTTGAAGGGTTCGGTGTATCCCACGCCGATAGACATGTAGCCAAGCTCGCCGAGGATGCCGGATACGGGATAGTACACAGCAGCTTCGGGGTTGGGGATGTGGGGCGAGGGCAGCACCCAGGGCATCTCTGTGTCGCGGAAATCCATGTCGCGTTTGTATCCGTCCATGGGAACGACAGTCAGATTCACCTTTTTGCCGTCACCGATAAGGCCTTCTTCGTTCAAGTAAGTGGCAAGCTCGCCGGGAGTAAGGCCATAGAGATAAGGTATGGGGAACTGGCTTACGAAAGAGATGCAGTCTTTTTCGGCCAGGTTACCTTCCACTTTGTTTCCGCCGACGGGATTCGGGCGGTCAAGGACCATAAACTCCTTGCCGAGTTCGGCGCAGGCCTCCATGGCGAGTCCCATTGTGGAAATGAATGTGAACGAGCGGCATCCGTTGTCCTGAATGTCATAAATCAGTACATCGACATCTTTAAGCATCTCGGGGGTAGGCTTGCGGTTTTTGCCGTATATGGAGTATACGGTAACGCCGGTTGCGGGGTCAACGAAATTGTCAACCTTATCGCCGGCATGCACATCTCCGCGCACGCCATGCTCGGGGGCATACAGACCTACGAGTTTTACGCCGGGAGCCTCATTGAGGATGTCAACGGTACTTTTAAGGTTATTGTCAACGCCGGTAGGGTTGGTAATAAGACCTACGCGCTTGCCCTGCAGTCCCTTGAAACCGCTGTCGCGGAGCACCTCCACGCCGGGCTTGACATGAGCCGAAAGCGACATGCTGACAATAGCTGCGGCAGCGACTGTAATTATATTCTTAATCTTCATTTCTGCTTATTTTTTAACTTCTTTGCCTTTTGCACCATATTCAGGATTGATGTGGGGACGAACCAGGAATGTTACAGTCCAGGTAGCGGCGTTACAAGCCAGAACCCAATAGAAGAACATTTTGTATGAACCGTCGAAGAGCGACTCGAGAATCCATCCGGCAGCCATACCCGGGAGCATCATGCCCAATGCCATGAAGGCTGTGCATATTGCATAGTGCGAGGTTTTATACTGCCCCTCGGCAAAGTACATCATGAAGAGCATGAAGGCGGTGAATCCGAATCCGTATGCGAACTGCTCCAGGATAATGCAGCACCAGGTGATGATTTTACCGGACATCAGGGCATAATCGGGCTGGATATTGGAGAGAATAATATATGCCACGCAGTTCAGTGAAGTGGCAAGAGCCATGGGCCATATCCATTTGCGGAGACCACCCTGGGCGGCGCAGATACCACCGATGATACCGCCGACAGTAAGGCCGATAATAGCAAGCACGCCATAAGCGAAACCCACCTCGGTCTGCGTCATACCCAGACCGCCGTCCTCAACGGGAGCGAGCAGGAATACCTGACACAGTTTTACTACCTGAGCCTCCGGCAGACGATACAGCAGCATGAACAGGATTGCAAGCCATACATATTTTTTCTTGAAGAAGGTTACGAAAGAGCCGGCAAACTCACGGCCAATCATACCGATAGATTTCTTCTCGCCGGTGTCTGTACCTACAGCCTTGTCATTATCGGGATAAGGCAGGATGAACAGATGGTAAAGGAATACCAGCGCAAAGAATGCCGAGCAACCGATAATTGTCCAGTACCAGGCCTGCGAAACGCTGCCAAGGCCGGTGGAAAGAGCGCCGGCAATCATAACCAAACCACCCTGACCGAACACAGACGCACAGCGGTAGAATGTGGAACGGATACCTACAAACAGCGACTGCTGGTTGGTATTCAGCGCAATCATATAGAAACCATCCGAGGCAATATCGTGGGTTGCAGAGCAGAATGCTGTGATAAAGTAGAAGAACAGGCATACCATGAACATTGAGGTAGGCACACCATTTGCTATTTCAGTAGCATCGGGCTGAGGCAAAGTAAATGCGATAGCCGCGAGTCCGATAGCCACGCACAGCTGCATGGAAACAGTCCACCAGCGTTTGGTCTTAAGAATATCTACAATGGGGCCCCAGAAAGGTTTGATAACCCAGGGCAGGTACAGCCATCCGGTATAGAGGGTAGCGTCCGTTTTGTTCATGCCCATCTCGGTGAACAGCACCATGGTAACCATGTTTATAAAGATAAACGGTATACCCTGTGCAAAGTATAGTGTGGGAATCCATGCCCACGGGTTGCGCGTTCTTGCTTTCATTTTGTGAAATGATTGATTGGTTGTGTGGAAAGTGCCCTCGCGCGCGTTTTGCGGCGAGGGACAGTATAAAATTTATTTGTAATAGTCTGTTAGGATAGAATCCGGGAAGTAGTGTCCGAGAATCTGTTGGTAGCCGTATCCGCGGGCACCCATGACGGCAGCGCCGATCTGGCACAGGCCCACGCCGTGGCCCCATCCGGCGCCACGCAGAGTAAAGGCGGCGGGGATACCGGTTTCCGGGTCAATATCATGGCGCTCAATGGTGAAAGCCGAGCTGTAGAGGTGGCTCTGCGAAAGTGTGCGGCGTATCTCCAGTTCCTTGCCTATGACCATTGTGCGTTTTGTGCCGACAAAGCGCAAGCGTACAAGGCGGCCTGATGTTCCACGCTCAATAGGCTGTAAGTCAATGATATCACCGAAGTCAATGCCGGAGCGTGTACGCACCAGTTCGGCAATTTCGGCCTGAGTATAGCGCACTGTCCAGCGATAAAAATCGGTGGTCTCCTGGTCATAGTTATTCAGCACCTGACTGAGAATCTCGGCATCGGCGGTGTTGCAGAAGGCATCGGGGCGTCCCTCAATCCACTTGCAGGCATTCTCCTCTACTTTCAAATCGGGGAAAGACTCTGAATCAACGTTGTCCATACGGGCACGCAGATACACATAATGCTTTGGTTCCCAGCAGTTTTCAAACTCTTCAAAGACACCGCCGCAGCATTTGCTGAAACGGGCGTCACATAACTCTCCGTCGTAGGCCAGCACCTGTCCGCGGGTTGCGTTTACCGCCTCGGCCACTTTAGGGGTGGTCTGACGTGTTACACCCTGATAGCGCTGACAGTGGTCATCGGCGCAGACATCAAAGTTTACATGATCTTCGCGGTCGTACCATTTAAGGCGTTCGTCCTCGGTTTCGGTGCAGGCACTGTATGCCGCTCCCGAATCCAGGATTTTCTTGTTTTTCTCTATCTGGGCGAGCAACCACGAGCGCGAGATAACGGCATGGGCCTTAAGGAGTTCCAGCGACGCGTTGGCGCTCATCTCGGACGATATCACGCTCTTGAGGTAATCCTCTACGGGCAATATGTTGATAATGGTGAGTTTACCGTTCTCGACAATAAATTTAGCCGAGCCGCTGAAGCGCTGGTTTTCGCGGCGTTCCCAGTGGAAATTTACACCGATAACCACGTCCTTTATCTCAAACACCTCGCTCGGGCGCACAGGCTCGAACAACAGCGGCTCGCTGAACACGCTGCCCTGCCATGCAATCTGCCCGTCAGGGGTTACTGAGACGGTCTGTGGGCCGGTGACAGCTGTACCGGCGACGTTAAACTCGCCGCAAAGGTCTATATCAATGGTCTCGGCTGAGAGAATGCCAACAGAAATTGTGGGTTCCATATCACTGATTATACGGAATAAATGTTATCAGGAAAGTTTTGATGCAATATCCTCTACCTCCTGATTGCTCAGGCAAAGTTCGCCGAAGATAGTGCGGACAAGGTCGGCGTCAAGGGCATTGAAGTCCTTTTCGAGGGGTGTGATGAACACTCCGCCCATATCTACCGAAGCGGGGCTGAGCAACATCTTGCCTTCGCCTTCCGTGCCGTAGAACGACGGACGGTGCTGCTTGCGCGGGATAACAACGAGGCGCTCACCGGCCGGAGATGTGTAGCACAGCAGGTTCATCATGGGTTCTGTTTCGCCTTCCTTCAGCGGCATTGCCTTGTAAAGCTTCCGGAACAGCGCAGCACCCTCTTCGTGGTTTTCGGCATCTATCACGAAAACGTTAAGCGGCAGAGTGTCACACAGATACAGAGTGGCATCACCTTCCTTGGTCACTTCCTTGAGCGTTGCATTCTCAAGCGCGGGAGCGATAGTCAGGAAGTCCGAGTTACCGGCCTGAAAGTGCATGTGGTCCGGAGCGGAGGCTCCGCATTTGGGGCCATTGTAGAATAATGTGTACTCGTCCAGCTCGACCGCAAGGTCCATCATGTCCTTGATGCGGTCAAACACTAACTGATCCACATGCTTCTGGTCGGGGATAGTGAGATGGCGGGGGAAAATCGGGAACGGGTTAATCAGTATGATGTACTTTTCATCGGGTCCCCACTCTATGCCGCGCTGTACCTCGGGACGGTTTGCGCCGCAGAGGAAGCATTTGCGCTCCTTGAGGCTCTTTGCGTCTATTTTTGCGGAAGACGACACTATGCGGGCCGGATTGAACTGCACTTTGATTGTCATGCCGTCCACATCCAGTTCCTTTACCTTCACGCCTTTAAGTGCCTCGAAATTGCCGGCGGCCATAGGCCATTCCTGCAGCTGGCTCTTAATGAAATCGTTGATTTGGCCTGATGTTACTGCCATTTATTCTGCTTATTTTTTAGACCCCGTTCCCCATATTTGTTAACG
>SFNC01000011.1 GCA_004554255.1 Bacteroidales bacterium | reverse complement strand
CATCGGTCATGTAGCTCGCTACATTCCCTCTTCAACTTGCGAAATTTCCTCGAAAATACACCGCCCCTGCGTTAACAAATATTGGGGAACGGGGTCTTAAGGTAAATATTTACTGCGCCTGAAGGCCACACGAAGCGCGCCTGCAAAAAGAGGACCGAGGGCCGAAACCGACCTCAACCGCCATGCATGGACGGGTAACCGGAGAATCCATGTCCATCTGTGCGACAAGGCCACTATAGCTCCCCGGGCGTGTAAAGTCTTGGCTGTAGGCTTGCGGTTTCCGGTACTGAGACCCGGATGGGTGACTATACATATCGGGAAGAATCTGCAGTTCAGGCCCATGCGTCTGGCGGTCATCAGCAGAAGTTCCTCCTCGCCGGCGCCAAAATACGGGGCCCCTATTCCGAAGTCCTCATGGAACCGCAAAGCAGCTGTACGTGCGTTGCGTCGCAAGGCAATCTCGAAACTGGTCTGATAGAAATACTTGACAGGCTTATTCAGCGAGCATTCCTCCTCCGGAAAGAATTTATACCTCGGCTCATCATGCTTGAACGAGAAATAATCCACATCCGGGTTGGCCTTGACTGTCTCCAAAAGAGCCTTAAGCGATTCAGGTGTATAAATCAGGTCATCATCAGCAATAAGCACCACCGGAGATGTCGCGGCATCAAACAGGTCATTACGATTTGCCGACAACCCCACACGTTCGGAGCGCATGACGGTGACATCAACGCGGGCGGCGAGGGCTTCCGGCACCGGGGCATCAGCATGCAGCTGCCACATCACAAGATACTCAACGCCGTCAACCTCGGGGAGGTTCATGTCCCGCACCCGGCTGATGCCTTCAGGGCGACATGTGGCGATAAGTACTTGTAATGCGGCAGGCATCAAAAACTTTATTACTTCTTAATTATAATCTTTTCTGCTTTACCGTTGGGGTAGAGTATGATGTTCACGCCGGGCATGGGCTCGGAGAGAGGACGGCCGGAAAGGTCGAAGAAGCGTACATCGCCTTCGATTGCGTCGGCGTCGACATTTGTAATATCCTCCACACCGGTCTGTATGGTACCGTTGTATGTTCCGTACAGAGGAATCATGACGTCGGCGGCGTTCGGCGATGACAGACGCAGATAAGCGTTGTATTCGCGTTTCCAGCGGTCGGGGTTGAATGTTACCTTAAAGCTGTTGCCGGACTTATTAACAGCAAAGTTTCCGCCGTCGGCACCGACGATAGTTCCGGTAACATCAGTGGCAAGGCCGCCGAGAGTGGTTGTTACGGTCGAAGACTGTGCCACGTCGTAAGTTGAGAACGACATTGAAGACTGGTTGGCGGTGAAGCTGTGAGGATCAATTGAGATGGCGTCGCCCTGGCCATTTTCCTGTTTCAGCTTATAGCAGAACAGATTGAACTTACGGGCGCCTGTAGCTCCGGTGACACATCCTACCTGCATGGTGGGACGGCCCTTGGAATCGCGGTGAATCTTGATTGACTCGGGCTCGCCGGAATCCACGCCTTTGGACATATCGGTGATGATAGCACCGGCCAGGATTGCCGAGCGCGATACATATTCGCCGGTACGCCAGTTAATGAGATTGATGATATATACGGGCTTGCCGTCCGAGGGAACGGGATTGCTGCCATAGCCTTCTTTTCCATCACCTTCCAGAGTGTAAATATAGTCACCGGAGATGGTAAAGCCCTGGTCTGACCATGTTTTAAAGCCTGCATCCTGGCTATTAAGGCAAGTACGGGATGAATTGGTGATTTTCTTATCGCCTTTCTTAACGAAAACCTGCTTCATGTATTTGACCGTGGAGGGGTTTGCAAGAGCCTTGTCAAGGTCGTAAACGCTGAAATAGTCACCGGATGAAGTGCGTGAGCGAACCACAAGCAGGCGGTTGTCGTTGTCGACGGAGGGATACGGGTTGGAATGGCCATAATCCTTGTTGAGCTTCATATAGTCCGTTGCGGTGCTGAGGTTTACGTGTTTACCGGCCACCCAAGGGATAAATCCGATGCCGGTGGATGTAGTGGAACTTGCCGATGTGCCCGGCGCACCGGTGACAATGTAGACCTTACCATTATGGCGAGTCACAGCCATGTTGCTGCCGTGGCCGCAATAGCTGAAGTACATGTGAGTCTCGGCGCCGCCCATGGCCACTCGTGACATGAACAGGAAGTAATCACTGGTGATGGCGGGGATTTTTGCCTTGACTGCCTTGCCGAATGTATTGCTGGTCTTATGGTCTATAGCCAGATAGACATCACCGGTAGCATCGTCAATGTCGCAGCTCTGCACTACCTGAGTGGCCACGCTGCCAGCAACAGAAGACTTACCTACAGTCCAACCCTTGAGACCGCCTGCACCGCCGGTGGGAGTGGCACGGCCGAAGAGAACATTTCCGTTGGCATCCTTCTGGCCGTAGAAGCCGAGAGTGGTGCCATGGCTGCTTGCATAGTTGAAACGGTTCTGGCTACCGGCAAAGTAGCGCTGTCCGGCTGTCTCCCATTTGGGTTTTACCCAGCCATAGCAAAGCTCGGTGTTGTCGTGGCTGTTCCAGCGAATGTCCACATTTGCAGTGGTGGTATGGTTGTTGTTGGCATAGAACACGTAGTTATAACCGTCCGAACGCTTGCAAGTCTTGTTCTTGAAAGTGTTGTAGTTAATGTACAGATTCGTGTTCTGGGGGCTGTAAACAGTCTCATTGGTGTCACCGCTGAAGAAACGTATGAGCGGGAACAGAGAAGTCTGTCCGGTGCAACCGTCAAAGGTATTGTTCTTCACATTACCGGTTGCATACTGTCCTGAAGCGGAAGAAGCACCGATATAGTACAGACGCAGGCAGAATTCGCCGTTGGCAACGCCGACACCTACTTTGGTGAAGCGGTTGTGCGACACCTCGAAATCGCCCTGGGTGTTGAAGAGGGAGATGGAAGTACCGCCCTGATGGAAGCGGTTGTCAGTGATGACAGTTCCTGCAGAGGAGCCGGCTACCTGTATGCAGCCGGGCTGACCTTCGGCGGCAGCACCCTCAAAGGAGTTGTGTGCGATGTAAACATTATGATAACGCTCAATGGCCGCCCATTTGGAGGGGTCTTTCTTATCGGCGTTTGAGGATGACGGACGCCATGCGTCGCCAAGGTACACAAGTGCCGAGGTGCTTCCTGCGGCAAGTGTGGTGGATATACATTTATTATATATATATTTGAAGTTTTCCACGCATGTGGAGCCACGACCGGCCTGGTCATTGCGCACACATCCGTTATCCTTGAAGCAGAAACCGTTGACAGTCACGCCGGAAGCATTGACTTTAATCGTGCCGGTTATATAGGTCTCGGCGTTGTTGCGATGTCCCGACCATGCGTCGCACCATGCATTGGCACCGATGAGCTCCACATTGTTCTTGCTGATAGTAAAACTGCCTACGGTATTGGGGCTGAAGTAGATACGGGAATTTTCCTCAAGCACGCCGAGTGCGCTCCAGATTCCGGTGAAAGCGTTCTGGCCGACAATAAACTCTATGTCGCGATACTTAACTATAGACCCGGCGGGACCATTAGCCTCAGGTCCTACGAAATAGTCTTTAGCAGAACCCGAAAAGGTTCCTGTGAAAAATGCAGCCGCAGCGACTGCCACCTTAAGTAGCTTTAGAT
Organism: Bacteroidales bacterium; assembly: GCA_004554255.1. Classification (GTDB taxonomy): domain Bacteria; phylum Bacteroidota; class Bacteroidia; order Bacteroidales; family Muribaculaceae; genus CAG-873. Next base: position 26,303 of record SFNC01000011.1, on the reverse strand, counting down.
TCATATATCAAGGATTATGTTATTGATCTGTTAAGGTAATTTGCACATTAAGCAATTTTTGCAAAGTTAATACATTTTTTCGCAACTTACACCAATATAAATAAAAAAACGACCCGCAAGAGCCGTTTTTTTATGTTGATTATCCTGAAAGGTTATCCGCAATGGAAATAGCGGTTAACGAGTTCCTGCATGAGGGCTGTGTCCGATTTGGCACGCTCAGCCTCCTCGGTGTCGTAACTTTTGAGCTTGGCGATGGTTCCGTCAATCATATCGGGGTCGAAGACACCGCGGGCCTCGAAAATCGCGCGGGCAGCATTCAGGCAGTCGGCGCTCTCGGCACAGTTAACGGGCAGACAAGCCAGGCGGTCGAGGATTGCCGCATTCTCGGCATTATGGATATTTACGTCCACATAAGTATCTGCAGCGACCTTAAGGCCGTCCTCCAGCTCGTAGCCATAGCGGAGAGCAACGGCGAGCGAAGCCATGAGCAGATAAATGTCGGCAGAGCCGTCGGCCGAGCGTATCTCCACAGTCTGTTTCTGTGTCGTGTCAAGCTTGAGAGCCGCCGTGCCGGGGTTGAGTTCGCCGCACATGTCGCGGTCTGTTGTCCAACCTAAGGGGACGCGTACAAGCACCGAGCGGTTGCGGTCGCCCCAGCATACATTGGTGGGAGCCTCCTGATGCGGCACGAGGCGGAAGTAAGAAGTGGGGTTAGTGTTACCAAAGGCGGTGATTGCCGGAGCCAGTTTCATGAGGCCGGCGATGGCGCGGCGGGCGACCTCGCTGAGCTTGCGGTCCTTGTCCAGCATCATATTGTGGCCATCGGCATCCACCATGCGCATGTGTATGTGCATGCCTGAGCCGGCCTTTCCGACGGTAATTTTGGGTGCGAATGTCACATCGTATCCCTCTTCCCATGCCAGGTTGCGGATTATCCATTTCGCGAGCATGAGCTGGTCGGCTGCATCACAAGCGGGAACAGGGAGGAATTCTATTTCGTTCTGCTCGTAAACGGTGTCTCCGAGGGTGAAGTTACCAACCTCGCTGTGTCCATATTTTATCTGACCGCCGGTCTGGGCGATATACTGCATGCATCGGGTGCGCAGGTCATTGAATTTGGCAAAGGGAGCGCTCTCGTGATAGTTGCGCTGGTCTGTGGCAGGGAACGAATCGTCGCCGGGCTGTATTACATAGTATTCCAGCTCACCCATGCACTCGAAAGTAAGGCCTGTCACGCGAGTAAACTCCTCGCAAGCCTTGGCGAGAGTGTGTCTCGGCGAGCTCTGGAGGGGATTGCCGTCCTTGTCGAAGAAAGAACAGAGCATCGTTACCGTGGGTACAGATGCGAACGGATCAAGGAAGGCGGTGGCAAAACGCGGCAGCACGTAAAGGTCTGACGACGATGCCGAGATGAAGGGGAATAGCGAGGAGCCATCCACACGCTCGCCGAGAGTGAGAATTGTCTCCAGGTAAGCAATGTCGTTAATGACAAAATTCAGGGTTTTCAGGCGCCCGTCAGCAGCAGGGTACATGAAATTAACCATTTCGATGTCATTTTCCACGATAAAGCGGATGATGTCCTCGCGAGTAAACTCGCTCATAGGCTTCTGCAAAAATTGCACGAGCCTGTTTTTGTTGAGAGAAATTTGCTTGTCCATATCTGATTTCATGGTTAATCGGATTATAATCGTGTCAAATGTACAAAGAAAATCCGAAACAGCAAGCCCTTGCCGCCATCCTATAACAAGTTTTAACTAAATTATACCGCCGACGCTATCTTATTGGCACCGCCCTTCTCAATCAGCCCTCGGGAAAAAGTTCCTCGCGAAGGAACGGAGCTGTGGGAGACGTCCCGGCCTTGGCAATCTCTCGCGGTGTTCCGGAAGCTATGATGCGTCCTCCGTTCTTACCTCCGCCGGGGCCCATGTCAATTATATGGTCGGCACATTTAAGTACATCCACATTGTGTTCTATGACAAGGACAGTGTTGCCACGGTCCACCAGACGGTTCAGCAGAGCCAAGAGCGTGCGAATATCCTCGAAATGCAAGCCCGTGGTGGGCTCATCAAGTATGAACAGAGTCTTTCCGGTGTCTTTCTTGGCAAGCTCGGTAGCCAGCTTGACACGCTGATTCTCGCCACCGGACAATGTGGAGGACGGCTGTCCCAGCTTTATATATCCAAGTCCGATCTCGTCCAGCACCTTAAGCTTCTTGACTATATTCGGTACTGCCGAGAAAAATTCCACAGCCTGAGATATTGTCATATCCAGTACATCGGCTATGCTCTTGCCTTTGAACCTGACCTCGAGAGTCTCGCGGTTGTATCGTTTACCATGACATACCTCGCACTGCACCAGAACGTCGGGGAGGAAATTCATCTCGATGGTGCGGTATCCGTTGCCGGAGCAAGCCTCGCATCTGCCTCCGGAGACATTGAAACTGAAGCGTCCCGGCTTGTACCCGCGGATTTTAGACTCCGGCAGATTTACAAACAGAGAGCGGATATCGGCAAACACGCCGGTATAGGTTGCCGGATTGGAGCGCGGCGATTTGCCGAGGGGCGACTGGTCCACGGTAACAACCTTGTCAATGTTCTCCACTCCCAGAATCTCCTGATACGGCAGCGGTTCGGTGAGTGAATGGTAAAACTTCTGCGACAGAATGGGCTGCAGAGTCGCGTTTACCAAAGACGATTTACCGCTACCGGAGACACCGGCCACACAGGTAAGCGTACCCAGCGGCAGTTCAAAGTCCACATTCTGCAGGTTGTTTCCCGTTGCGCCACGCAGAATTATGCTTTTGCCGTTGCCTTCGCGCACCTTTTCGGGAGGATTTATCCGGCGTGTGCCGTTAAGGTACGAAGCTGTCAGCGTCTCCGTCCTGAGCATTTCGGCGGGAGTGCCCTGGAAAACCACCTCCCCACCCTTGCGTCCGGCCTTGGGGCCTATATCCACAATGTAGTCGGCATCAAGCATTATATCCTTGTCGTGTTCAACAACAATCACGGAGTTGTTGGCATCACGCAAGCGCTTCAGCGAGTCTATCAGCCTCCTGTTGTCGCGCTGATGCAAACCGATGGAGGGCTCGTCCAGGATGTATAGGACATTGACCAACTGCGAGCCTAACTGAGTTGCAAGGCGTATGCGCTGGCTCTCACCGCCCGACAACGTTGCCGAAGCTCGGTTAAGCTGCAGATACTCCAGGCCTACGTCCATGAGGAAATGCAGGCGTCCCCGCACTTCCTTCACCACCTCGGCAGCCACAGCGCGCTCCTTTGCGTCCATGCCAACGTCAATGGTGCCCATGAAATCGTAAAGTTCTGCAATGTCCATACTGCAAAGCTCCGCAATGTTCTTATCGGCGATAAAGAAGTGCAGAGCCTCGCGATTCAGCCTCGCTCCGTTGCATTCGGGGCATACCGTGCGTGTGTAGAACTGCCCGGACCATTTACGGGCCGAGCGGTCGGCATCCTCGTCCTGCTGCAGCTCTATGTACTTGACCACGCCCTCGTAAGTGGAGAAATAGTTGTTCAGCGACATGGTCTCGTTTTTGATGACCAGACGCTCGTTTGTGCCGTTGAGAATCTCGTCGGCACACTCGGGCGGCAGCTCTTCCCAGGGCGTGTCCAGGCTTACGCCGTGCCTCTCGCAGATGGCGTTTATCTGCCAGAAAATCATGGAGTTCTTATATTTGCCCATGGGAGCTATCGTCCCGGCACGGATAGACAGAGTCTTGTCTGGGATAACCTTTTCGGTGTCAACAATATTTACATATCCGAGGCCTTTGCAGCACGGACATGCGCCCTGGGGCGAATTGAACGAGAAATTATGCGGAGCCGGCTCACGGTATGAGAGACCCGATACGGGGTCCATCAGCGACTGTGAGAAATGGGCGATTTCTCCGGTTTCCACATCGTATACCATCATCTGTTTATCACCACGGTTTAGGGCGGTCTCCACAGTGTCCCTAAGGCGCTCCGGCTCGGAGGCCGACACACGCATCCGGTCCACTACAAGTTCCACATTGTGAATCTTATAGCGGTCCAGCTTCATGCCGAATTCAATTTCGAGGAGCTCACCGTCCACGCGCACCCGCAGATAGCCTTTCTTGCGCAGATTCTCGAACAGCTCCTTGTAGTGTCCCTTGCGATTGCGTACCAGCGGCGCCAGTATGTATACCTTGCGTCCATCGTACTGTTTTGAGACAAGTTCCACGATTCTCTGCCGCGAATACTTGACCATGGGCTGCCCGGTAACGTACGATTTTGCACGGCCGATGCGGGCATACAGGAGCCTGAGAAAGTCGTAAATCTCTGTTGTGGTGCCGATAGTGGACCTGGGGTTGCGGTTTATGGTCTTCTGTTCTATCGCGATTACCGGGCTGAGGCCGGTTATCATGTCAACGTCGGGACGCTCCAGCGACCCAAGCAGGTTTCGGGCATAGCTTGAAAACGTCTCTATATATCTACGCTGGCCCTCGGCGAAGATGGTGTCGAAAGCCAGTGATGATTTCCCGCTGCCTGACAGTCCGGTTATTACCGTCAGCGTGTTGCGGGGGATGGTGACATCTATGTCGCGGAGGTTGTTTACACGTGCTCCCTCCACTACCAGAGCCCCGGTGCCGTCGTCGGCAGCGAAGCCCTGTTGCTGTTCGTTAATGTCTTTATTATCGGTCATATCTACGTTTGTGTGCTATTTCACCACCCAGCTTTTATTGTAAGCCTTGGGGTGCTGGTGCGATCTCAGAAGAGCATTCTTCTTGGGGACTCGCACCTGATAGGTCTTACGGGCCGAATTAGTGAGTTTCTGCGCCCTTATCCATGGATTCTCCTCGCGCAGCTGCGAGTAGGTGATACCATGGCCGGCAGCCCACTTGGGCCAGCTGTCAACGGGCTCCGAGACTTCCACAATATCCACGTCCACAGGCTGATACAGCTGTGCGGCATCATGAATCTCGTACCCGAACACCCGCGGATTTTCCATCACGGCCTTCATGGCCATAATGCGAAATACATAGCGCTGAGTTTCCTCGGTGAGGTACAGATCGTAGGCATTGTCCACCAACTGACGGTTGAGTTCGGAGGAAATACGTCCGCGTCCACCGTTATAGGATGCCATGGCCGTAGCCCAGTCTCCATACTGGTTGTAAGCGCTTTTCAGATAGCGGCACGCCGCATCAGTGGCCTTTTCCAGGTTGAAACGCTCGTCCACCTCGTCTGACACCTCCAGCCCGTAATCCTTTGCGGTAGAGGCCAGGAACTGCCATACTCCGGCGGCTTTTGCGGGCGAATATGCGCGGTTGCTGAGGTAGCTCTCCACGCAGGCAAGGTATAGCAGATCGTGCGGCACCCCATGCTTGGTGAGTATGGGCGCCATCCGCGGGAAGTATTTGTTGGCGCGTTTTATGGTGAGCAGAGTGTTGCCATGTGTGAAAGCCACAGAGGTGAGCTCACGGTCGAAACGCTCGAACAAGTCGGCGCGGTCCAGGTCAAGTTTCTGACCGCAAAAAGTCATGGACATCGGTACAACCGGGCTGGCGACCGGAGCCGGAGAGGCTACATGCTGCGCGGATTTGTGACTGCGTGAAGAGGCAGATGCGGATATGGCTACTGCCGAAAACAATATATATGCTGAAATCTTTTTTACAGTGTTCATTTATTCCGTAGGGGTTGCAGCGCCAGAGGCGCCTTTTCTGGAATTGATGATATTTATGTCGCCACTCTTGCTGTAGTCTTTGCCGTCAGCGCCCTTGGCTTTTATAACATAGAAATAAACTCCCGAGGGGACGAATTTACCCTTATAGCGGCCATCCCAGCCCTGCGACGGGTGCGAGAGGTGCGCCATCTTTATTCCCCAGCGGTTGAAAATATCGCATTCAAAGCTGATTATTGAAGTATAGCTCACCTTCCACTCGTCGTTTACACCGTCCTGATTCTCAGGCGAGAAAGCGTTGGGACACTCCAGGCGCGACGATCCGATGGATATGGGATATACGGTGCCCTCAAAGGTACATTTGCCGGAGGCGTCGGCGCATACAAACCTGGCATATATGGTGCCCTCGTCCGTAAACGTGCGTGTTATCGATTCCTCGTTGTAACGGTCACGGACATCCTCGAAATCCTCGGTGAGGCTGAACTGCCACTCTTTGAAAATTGCGGCATCGGTGGGATATGCCGTGAACGTTATCTCTGCCGGAGCCGAGCCACCGAGGTCGCCCTCGTTGCCGGTGCTGCCCTCGTTGTCGGCGTCGTGTGCCACCTGTGTTGCCGTTGTTTCGGCGCTTACAGCAATTGTGGTGTATGACTGCGACACCACGTCCTCCTGCTCGCCCCATGCCTGGAGAAATCTGTCCCCGGAAAGGCGGAAGTCGGTGTTGCACAGCGGTGCCTGTATGCTTATGTGGCCGCCGGTGGACGACACCTCCACATCGCGCTCCACCTGCTGCCAGGCGTCCTCGCTGAATTCCAGCGTGCGATACTGCAGGTGCATGGCGCGCGACAGCTCCATGGGCCGCCCGTTGATGGTATAATATGTTATCGCGGACGCCTTGCCGGTCACTGTCAGCGTGGTGCGGTCGCATTCGCTCCCGGCCTCGTCAACGCTGAGGGCGTCAAGTTCCAGGCGATGGTTGGCGTAGTTTACCACCCAGAAGCAATAGCGACGCGAGCCATCGTCTATAATATATCCCGAGTCCTCACTGCCGGCGGGGATGGAGAACGTGTTGCCGTTGCGTGTCAAGCCCTCCACATCCGAGGCAAAACCGCCACCGCGGGCGTCAAAACGCTGCCAGGTGATGTTGCCCGACGACGAGGTATAGCTCAACGTCGCCGCCGAAGCATCGTCCAGGACATACAGGGCCGTGAGGCCGGTTGACATCTCGGGTTGTACCTCCACTGCGGGATGTGCCACACCCGAAACCACAAGGTTCTGCGCCGACACGGACATCGGCACGGACATACCTATAATTCCAATTATATGAGAGAGTATTTTCACAATAAAGAGTATGAAGTTACGACTTCGATAAATCAACCAACAAAGATACGAAAATTTTTCGGGATTTGCAAACACCGCATTGCGACCGTGGTCTCATTTGCGGGGCTTATTTGGTCATAAGCGCAAAAAGCCTTAATTTTGCACCGGAAATTACATTAACAATTTAGCTTATGCAAGGCGCATTATTTGATTTGGACGGTGTCCTGGTAGACACGGAAGGCATATACACAGAGTTCTGGTCGGACATGGACAGGCGTTTCCCCACGGGCGTGGCGGGATTCGCACAGGTCATAAAGGGCTCTACGCTGACGAATATACTTGACGCTTACTTCCCGGACAAATCCGTTCAGGACCGCATCGTGGACATGCTCAAACAACATGAGCGCGACATGCGTTACCGGCTGTTTGACGGGGTTGCCGAGTTGCTCGCCGCCTTGCGTCAGCGCGGCTTCAGAATGGCTATAGTTACCAGTAGCAACCGTGCGAAAATGAAGCATCTTTTTGCGCAGTTACCGGAGCTGGAGAAGGCGATGGATATAGTTATCACCGACGAGGATATCAGCCGATCCAAGCCCGACCCCGAGGGCTATCTGCTTGCCGCCGAGCGCCTTGGCATTCCTGCAGAGGAGTGCTATATCTTTGAGGATTCTCTGAATGGGCTTAGGGCTGCGCGTGCCGCCGGCGGCGTGGTTGTAGGTGTCGCCACCACAAACCCGCGCAAAGTTGTGGAGGAGATGTCGGACATTACCGTTGACACCCTTGCGGATTTCTCAGCTTAAGGGAGCTCGGAGAGCCGCTGTTGCTCGCATATAAACACACGCCCGGGGTAGCGGTCTATCATGGCGTGATTATGCGTGGCTATGATTACGGAGGTACCCTGACGCGCTATTTCACTTAAAAGGTAGAATATCTGTTCGCCGGTCTCCGGGTCAAGGTTTCCGGTGGGCTCATCGGCGAGAATGACTTCCGGGTTGTTCAGCAATGCGCGTGCTATCACTATGCGCTGCTGCTCGCCGCCGGACAGTTCGTGCGGCATCTTATAACTTTTCTGATTCATGCCCACCTGGTGCAGGACGTCGTCGATGCGGTCGTTGCGTTCCGACGCGTTTTTCATACCTGTGGCATCAAGTACAAATTCCAGGTTGGCATACACATTACGGTCTGTCAGCAGCTGAAAGTCCTGGAACACAATGCCTAACCGGCGGCGCAGGTAGGGAATATCGCGGCGGCGTATGGAAGTCAGGTTATACCCCAGGACATCCGCATCGCCCGACACCACGGGGACCTCGGCGTACATGGTTTTCAGCAACGAGCTTTTACCGCTGCCTACGCGTCCCACAAGATACACCAGCTCTCCGCAGTCAATACTGAAGGTTACATCCTTTAGCACAAGGTGTTCCTTGCGTCTTACCTCAACATTCTTATAGTCTATCAGTGCCATTGCCTATTTGTTTTGTGGCAAAATTAGTGAATTATAGCCATACGACCAAATCGCAGAGCAATATTTACCCCGCAGTTTTGCACATCAGTTGCAAAAACACCCTAAAATGGCGGTTTTATCCCTCCAAACACAATATATTTATTATCTTTGCGGACAAATTAACCAATTACACAGTATGAGACATCACTATATACCATTATTTTTTGCCGTATCGGCGATGGCGCTGACGTGTGGAACCGGCTGCCGCAACAGCAACAGTAATGACGAACTTGCACATCATCACCATCATCATGGCGAGGGTAACGACCACGACCATGAAGGCCATGAGGGACATGACCACGAAGGGCATCACCACGAAGGACATGACCACGAGGGACATCACCATGAGGGCCACGAAGGCCACAATCATGGCAGCGGCGACGAGATTATCCTCAAGCCCGAGCAGGCAAAGCTCATGGGCGTGAAGGTGGAGACCGTGAAGCCCGGAGAGTTCAACAGCGTGATAAAGGTCAGCGGTGAAATCGTGGAAAGCGCCCAGGGCGCCGCCGTGGCATCCGCTCCGGCCTCGGGTGTGGTGACTTTCGCTCCCGGCATCGCTCCGGGCAAGCAGGTGTCTGCCGGAACCCTTATCGCCACTGTCAAATCCACGGGCATGACCGGCGGCGACCCCAATGCCGTTGCACGCGCGGCCGTCCAGGCGGCACAGAAAGAGGTGGACCGACTGAAGCCTCTCCACGAGCACGGTATAGTCTCCACCGCCGAATACAACGCTGCTCTTGCCGCGCTGAACACCGCCAAGGCAGCCTACAGCCCCGGGGCGTCATCGGGACGCATCACCGCACCTGTCAGCGGCGTCATCACCAACCTGGACGCACGCCAGGGACAGTTTGTTGACGCAGGCGCATCAGTGGCCTCCATCTCCGGCGGCGGCTCACTGACATTGCGCGCCGACCTGCCTCAGCGCCATTACGGAGCAATCGCATCGCTCACCGGCGCAAAAATAAAGGTTCCCTACTCTACAGAGACCATAGACATATCTGACCTCGGCGGCAAGCGCATCGCCGCATCGGGCGCTCCCCGCGCAAACGGCGGTTATATTCCTGTGTATTTCTCTGTTCAGAACACCGGTGCCTCTCTGATTCCCGGAACGGCGGTGGAGGTCTACCTTGAGGGACAGCCGCGACAGGATGTCATTACCGTTCCCGTATCGGCACTGTCCGAACAGCAGGGCAACTATTATGTTTACATCCGCGTGGACGAGGAAGGCTACCTGAAAAGCCCGGTGACCCTGGGACAGAGCAACGGCAAGCGTGTGGAAATCACCTCCGGCGTGCACAGCGGCGATGCCGTGGTATCAGTAGGTGCCACAACCGTGCGTCTGGCCGAATCGGCAGGTGTGATTCCCGAAGGACATAACCATAATCATTGATCCGGACTGTCGCTTATGCTTAACAAGATTATACGATTTTCACTCAACAATCGCCTCACCGTCTGCATATTGGCCGCATTGCTGCTTATTTCGGGCACCATTCTGCTTTTCCGCACCGAAGTAGACATCTTCCCCGACCTCAACGCCCCGACGGTAGTGGTGATGACCGAGGCTCCGGGAATGGCGCCCGAAGAGGTTGAGAAGTTAGTCAGTTTCCCTGTAGAGACAACCGTAAACGGTGCCAACGGCGTAAGGCGCGTCCGCTCGGCCTCCAACACCGGTTTCTCCATAGTGTGGGTTGAATTCGACTGGGACACAGATGTATATAAGGCGCGACAGATTGTTGCCGAACGCCTGGCCGGAGTGGCCGACAAACTGCCCCCGGGCGTGAAAACTCCCACCATGGGCCCGCAGTCGTCGGTATTGGGCGAGATGATGATTATAGGCATCACCGCCGACTCCACCTCGCTGATGGACCTGCGCTCTATCGCGGACAAGACTATTGCACCCCGACTGCTCTCGTTAGGTGGTGTCAGCCAGGTGTCCGTTGTCGGCGGCGATGTAAAACAGTACCAGATACAGCTGTCGCCGGAAAAGATGCAGCAGTACGGCGTGACCCTCGACGAGGTTATCAGCGCCGCACAGGGCATGAACGAGAATGCCGCCGGTGGTGTTATCTACGACTTCGGCAACGAATATATAGTCAAGGGCGAGATAAACACACAGTCGCCTGAGGAACTTGCGCTGACCGTCGTTCGCAGCGACGGCGACACTATCATTACCTTGGCTGACGTGGCGGATGTGCGCCCGGCAGGACAGCATCCCCGCCTCGGCATTGGCTCGGTACGCGGCAAGGAGGGTGTCCTTGTAACCGTTACCAAACAGCCCGCCGTGGGCACTATACAGCTTACCGAGAACATTGACAATGCCCTCGCCGACATTGCCAGGACGCTCCCCAAGGACATAAAAATCTCCACGGACATTTTCCGCCAGAGCGAGTTTATAGACAACTCCATCAGCAACCTGCAGCGTGCGCTGCTGGAGGGTGCGCTGTTTGTGATACTCATCCTGTTTTTCTTCACCATGAACCTGAGGACTACGGTGATTTCCGTTGTCACTCTGCCCATGTCCATCATCATTACCATAATAGTGCTGCACTTCATGGGCCTGACCATAAACACCATGAGTCTCGGCGGTATTGCCATCGCTATAGGCTCGCTGGTGGATGATGCGATTGTGGATGTGGAAAATGTCTACAAGCGCCTGCGGCAGAACCGCGAGCTGCCCGAGGACAAGCGCCGCAAGACCCTCTCTGTGGTGTTCCATGCCTCGGCGGAGGTGCGTCTGCCTATCCTCAACTCGTCCCTGATTATCATCGCAAGCTTCCTGCCGCTGTTCTTCCTCAGCGGAATGGAGGGACGCATGCTTCTGCCGCTTGGCATCTCGTTTATCGTCGCGCTGATTGCGTCTACCATTACGGCACTTACCCTTACTCCGGTGCTGTGCTCCTTCCTGTTAGGCAGCAAGAAGCAGAACGAGCGCCTCAGCCGCGAACCCCGCGTCACACGCTGGATGCGACGGGCTTACGACAAGTCCGTGGGCAGTGCGCTCCGCCGTCCCAAGACGCTGTTTATCGCGGTTGGCATACTCTTTGTAGCTGCCATTGCCATGTTCTTCACATTGGGACGCAGCTTCCTGCCCGGATTCAACGAAGGCTCCTTTACTATTAATGTGTCCACCCTACCCGGCGTGTCACTGGAGGAAAGCAACCGCATAGGCCACGTGGCCGAACAGCTGCTGCTCACTGTCCCCGAAATCAAGACCGAGGCACGCCGCACAGGCCGTGCCGAACTGGAGGAGCACACGTTAGGCTCCAATGTCTCGGAGATAGACGCTCCCTATAAGTTAGACGGCCGCACACGTGGCGAGGTTGCACGCGAGATTCGCGAAAAGCTGTCCGAAATCCCGGGCATCAACGTGGAGATAGGTCAGCCCATCAGCCACCGCCTGGACCACATGCTCTCCGGAACTCAGGCCATGATTGCCATTAAGGTTTTCGGTGATGACCTGAACCGGCTCTACGCTATCGGCAAGCAGATAAAGTCCGAAATCGGCGGCATAGAGGGCGTTGTGGACGTGAACATCGAACAGCAGGTGGAGCGCCCCGAGCTGGCCATACGCCCCCGTCGCGAGATGATGGCCCGCTACGGCATCACGCCCGCGGCTCTGCGCCAAGCCATAGAGACGTCGCTGAACGGCGCCGAGGTGTCGCAGGTATACGAGGAGGGTATCCCTTACGATGTTACTGTCGTTTTAGGCCCGCAGTCGCGTAACACACTGGAGGACATTGCCGAGCTGCCCATAGACTCCAACCGCGGCAAGGTGGTCCTGTCGGCCGTTGCGGACGTTGTCTCCGCCACCGGTCCCAACACCATAAACCGCGAGAATGTAAAGCGCCGCATTGTCATCTCGGCCAACGTGGAGGACCGTGACCTGCACAGTGCCGTCTCGGACATCCGCGACAAGATTGAAAAGAATGTGCCGCTTCCCGAGAACTATTATGTTACCTACGGCGGACAGTTCGAGAGCGAGGAGTCGGCATCGCGCACGCTTGCATGGGCTTCGCTTTGCGCCCTGCTCATTATCCTGATGCTGCTGTATTACGAATACCGCAACTGGACCGACTGTCTCATAATCCTGCTGAATATGCCGCTGGCAATGATTGGCGGCGTGCTTATCCTGGTGATCAGCGGCGGCGAACTCAACATCCCGGCCATCATCGGATTCATATCGCTGTTAGGCATCACCACCCGAAACGGCATGCTGCTGATAAGCCGCTTCAACGCCCTCCGGGAAGAAGGCGAGGAGCTGCGCGACAGTGTGGTGAACGGCGCGTCAGACCGTCTGCTGCCCATCATAATGACCGCACTGACTTCTGCCCTCGCCCTGATTCCACTCGCGCTGAACGGCGACGCCCCCGGCAACGAGATTCAGTCGCCCATGGCTATAGTTATCCTCGGCGGTCTGCTTTCGGCAACTTTGCTGAATATGTTCGTGGTCCCCGCCATATATTATGTCCTGAACCATAAAAAACAAACACGTAAATGAAATTGTCATATATAACCCTTACCGCCGCGGCATTGGCACTGCTTGCCATGCCCATGTCGGCACAGTCGCTCTCCCGCGAGCAAGCGATAGAGCAGATTAAAGAGCACAACCTGCGGCTAAAGGCGCTTGCCGAACAGCACAAATCCGAGGCCACGGCTCTCAGTGTGGCCGGACGCTTCAGCTCGCAGCCCGAGGTGGAATTCGAGCACCTGTGGGGCCCCGACAGCAACCGCAAATGGAACGTAGGCGTCGCTCAATCTTTCGACTGGCCCGGTGTGTACCGACGCCGCGCCAAGGAGGCAAAGGCACGTATCGGTGCGTTCGAGTACCTTTATCAAGCCGAAGCCCGCGAGGTGGCTCTTGAAGCCGCGCTGACCATAGACAATGCCATCTATGTGCACAAGCAGATTGAGCTGAACGAGCGTCTGATTGCCGGTGTTACCAAAATCAAGGACAAGGTCTCGGAAGCATACAAGCACGGGCAGGTCACACTGCTGGATGTCAAGAAGCTGGACTTTGAGTTGTACACCATGACAGCAAAACGCGCCGACCTGAATCAGCAGATGGACGTACTCAAGGAGCAGCTGGCGGCGCTGAACGGCGGCAATGACCTGGACGTGGACCTCACCGGATACATGCCCCGCCCGCTTTTATCGCTGGAGCAGTACCTCTCCCTCGCCGTTGAGAACAACCCGTCCGTTAAAGCCGCCATGCAGAATGCCGAAGCGGCACGTCTGGCATCGCGGACAGCATCGGCCGAGCGCCTGCCGGGATTCAGTCTCGGATACCGGCATGCCTACGAGGAGCATACGCACTTCAACGGCCTGGCCGTGGGCATCTCCATCCCCGTGTTCACAAACAAGGCCGCTGCAAACGCCGCCGACATACAGGCCCGCAGTCTCGGGTTTGAAGCGTCGGAGGCCGCTGCCGCCGCCAAGTCAAAGGTCAAAGCAGCGTATGCCGATGCCACACGCCGTGCCGGCACACTCCGGGAGATGTCCAAAGTCGTTCTGGACAATACCTATCCCGACCTGCTGCTCATGGCTTACAACGGCGGACAAATCAACGTCATCACATACCTGCAGGAGCTGAGCTACTTTGAGTCGGCTCAGACCGAGCTCCTCGCTGCCGAATACGCCTACGTCACCAACCTCACCACCCTGCATTCCATCGCAGCCGAATAAGCCTATTGGATGAGCGGCAAGATGCCGCTGAGACTCTTGCCCAATCCGCAAATATGATGTAACTTTGCACCCATGAACTACCTGCAGATAGACAGCCTCACCAAGAGCTACGGCGTGCGCATGCTGTTCGCCGACATCTCATTCACGGTAAACGAGGGCGACAAGATAGGCATCGTCGCTAAAAACGGCACCGGCAAGTCAACCATGCTCCGAATTATCGCCGGAGAGGAATCCCCGGACTCGGGCAGCGTAATCCTTAACAGCGGCATCACCGTGGGGTACCTGCCTCAGCAACCGGCATTCCCCGAGGGTGCCACGCCGCAGTACTTAGCCGACGATTTCGCCGACGATGACCACCGCCAGCAGTTCGTACGGCTGCTCACACAGATGGGAATCACCGATATGTCAGCGTCCGTGGACACCATGTCCGGCGGCCAGCGCAAGCGTATTGCCATAGCACAGGTTGTGGCTCTCGGGCCCCAGCTGTTAATCCTGGACGAGCCCACCAACCACCTGGACATCAGCACCGTGGAGTGGCTGGAGAGCTACCTCTCGCGCTCGCGTATGACTCTGCTCATGGTTACCCACGACCGCTATTTCCTGGACCGCGTCTGCAACCGCATAATAGAGATTGACCGTGAAAGCGTATATTGCTACGACGGCAACTACGACTACTATCTGCGCCGCCGACGCGAGCGCATAGAGGCTATGTCGGCCGAGCTCAGCAAGGTACGCAACACCCTCCGCAAGGAGCAGGACTGGATGAGCCGACAGCCCCAGGCACGTGCCGGAAAGGCACGGTACCGCATAAATCAGTTCTACGACCTGAAGGAGCGCTCGCGTATGAATCTCGCCGAGAACAATGTCTCCATAGGCACCGAATCCACCTACATAGGCAACAAAATCTTTGAGGCCCACGGCATCGGCAAGGCTTACGGCGACAAGGTAATCCTCCGCGACTTCTCCTACGTGTTCGCGCGCTACGACAAGGTGGGCATTGTAGGCCACAACGGCGTGGGCAAGTCAACATTCATAAAAATGCTCATGGGACTCGTTGCACCGGACACCGGACACTTCGATGTCGGCGAGACCGTCCGCTTCGGCTACTACAGCCAGGACGGAATCAGCTTCAACCCCGACCAAAAGGTGATAGACGCCGTCACAGACTTCGCCGAGGACATAGAGCTCCGCGACGGCGTGCGCCTCTCTCCCATGCAGTTCCTGCAGCATTTTCTATTCTCTGTCCCCGACCAGCAGAAGTACATACGCACCCTCAGCGGTGGCGAGCTGTGCCGACTGCACCTGGCAACGGTACTGATGCGCCGCCCCAATTTCCTCATTCTGGACGAGCCTACCAACGACCTGGACATCGTAACCCTCGGCATATTAGAGGAGTACCTCGCCGACTTCAAGGGATGCGTGATAGTCATCAGCCACGACAGATTCTTCCTGGACAGCATAGCTGAGCACCTGTTCGTGATGACCGGCGACGGCACTGTCCGCGATTTCCCCGGCACCTATACCGAATACCGCGAAATGCTCAAGGCCGAGCAGCGTTCGGCAGCTCCTGCGGTAAAGAAAACCGAGGCGGCATCCCGCAAAGACGTCACCTCACGGCCCGCAAAACTCTCCTACAAGGAGAAACAGGAGCTCGCAGCCCTCAACGATGAACTCGCCACGCTGAACGCCGAGAAAACGCGCCTCGAAGCCATCTTCAACGGCGAAGCTCCTGCCGGAAACGAGGATTTCGCCGCCCTCTCCCAGGCCTACGCCGCTCTCACCGACCGTCTTGACGCCGCCGAACTCCGCTGGCTGGAGTTATCCGAGCGGGAGTAAACATCCGCAGCCAGGGCGTATAGCCCTGCTCACCCGGCCAGTAGCCGCACTGCCGTGTCTGGATGCTACGCTCAGGATGAGGCATAATCGCAAGGTGACGCCCGTCGGCACTGACGATGCCCGCAACGTCTCCGGCCGAGCCATTGGGGTTGCCGGGATAATCGGAATAATGATAGCGCATGGCTACATGAACATCCGGGCCCTCTATCACAAAGCGGCCCTCGGCATGTGCCACCCATACGCCCAACGTCGCGCCACGCAAGCCTGAGAGCATCGCTCCGGGGCTGTCGGCAACGTCCACACTCACGAATTCCGACTCAAACCGCCCGGAGACATTCTCCGCCATGTGTACGGTAGTTGTGTCAGTGTCAAATAGCCCGAGTTCCACCATCAGCTGGCAACCATTGCAGACGCCAAGAGACAGTGTATCCGGGCGCGCAAAGAACTGCCTCAGTTCTTCCGATGCCGTGGCATTGCCGCGCAGCGTCGCCGCCCATCCGCGTCCGGCTCCCAGAACATCGCTGTTGGTAAACCCTCCGCAGAACACCACTAAAGTTACATCGCGTAACTTCGCATTACCGGCGCAGAGGTCCGTAACGGTAATATCTGTGACTTCCCAGCCCGCACAGTGCAGGGCATACGCCATCTCGCGCTCACCGTTGCTGCCTTTCTCGCGAATCACCGCTGCACGGGGCGCTTTGGATGAGCGACATCCTGCCGCTGAATTCTCAGAGAACTCATAGTTCCGCCAGACCACCGGCTGATGCCCCAGGCTTAGGGCACGCTGTGCCGCCGTCACCGGGTTACTCTGCAGGGCGTCCATGCGTACCGACACCTCGTACCAGTCGCGACGCAGGGCGTCAATGTCCTGCTCGCTGCCGTCGGGGAGGCGTAGAACACGCTCAGGTATAGTGTGTCCTATCAGCTGTGCGTCAAGTGCTTTCCCGGACTCCACAACCACGCCGGGACTCTCAATCCGCAGGTCTATGTCCGCCGTCACCTCTATACCGCCACGCATGTTGGCAAACGCCATCTCCGCGAGTGTAAGCTTAAGTCCGCCCGCGCCGATATCGTGCATAGACAGTGCATCGCATCCCTGCAACATGGCAAACGCCCTGCGCATCTGTCCGGCATTGTCCACGCAGAACGGAACAAAGTACAGAGACGTGTCTGTGCCCTTGAGCACCGGGTCAAGCGTGGCGCAAACATCCTCCACAAGCCCCGCGGCAGACACTACCAGCGTTCCCGGAGCACGCACCACTGTGCCGTCGGCATAGCGCTGAGTCATGGACAGCGAGTCCTTGCCCGTGGGGACGGCGATGCCCAAGTCGCGGCAGAACAGCGAGAATTCCTCCACGGCGGCGTACAGGTCGGCACAGTCCTCCGGAGTATCCGTCGCCCACATCCAGTTGGCGCTTAGCACAATCCCGCTCAGGCCATCGCGTACGCGCGCGCATGATATATTAGTGAGTGCGCGGGCTACAGCCACCCGCACCGACTTCCGCACATTGCTAAGGGCCACCAACGGAGCATGTCCGATAGACGTGGCAATGCCCCGGCTCCCTGTAAACGACAGTGCAGTAACACCACAGTCGGACAACGGCAGCTGCAGCTCGCCTACGCACTGCTGACGCGCCACCAGTCCGCCTACACTGCGGTCCACCTTGCCGGTGAGCCAATCCTTGCAGCCCGCAGCTATGGAATAGGATTTAACGGCGCGTTTATATATCTTATAAGTTATATAAGATTTATAAGTCACATCATCGATTTCATCCATCACCTCTGTCATCCCGGTCACCTCGCGCTGCGGCACTTCGGCGAACAGCTCGCTCACAGCCATATCAAACGGCGTGGCACCCTTGCGCGAGAATACTATACGTCCCGTAGCCTCTATAGTTCCCACAACACTCAGCGGAGCCCGCTCGCGGCGCGCTATGGCCTCCACCAACGGCAACGACTCCGCGCTAACAGCCAATGCCACACGCTCCTGGCTCTCGTTGCACAGCAGCTCGGCATCCGTCAGCGTTGCATCTCCCTTGGCAAGGCGTTCCATGTCCACATGTCCGCCCACGGGAGACATCAGCTCGGACAACGCATTTACATGTCCGCCCGCACCATGGTCATGTATCGCCGCAATTCCGGGTGCGCCGGCATCCACCAAAGCACGTATAACATTCGCCACACGGCGCTGCATCTCCGGGTTGGCACGCTGAACGGCATTCAACGCCATGGCTCCGTAACTGCCTCCGTCCATGGACGATACCGAGCCACCGCCCATGCCTATGCGGTAACTGTCGCCGCCAAGCACCACTATCCGCATCCCCGGCTCAACCGCGGCCTTGACGGCACAGTCCGCAGGCACGTACCCCACTCCACCGGCCATCATCACCACCTTGTCGTAGCCGCGCATAAAATCACCGGCCGGCTCCTCAAGCGTCAGCACTGATCCGCAAATCAGCGGCTGGCCGAATTTATTGCCGAAGTCCGAGGCGCCGTCCGAAGCCCGTATCAGCAGCTCTTCCGGACCATGCAGGGCACCCTCGCGCTTGTGCATGGACGTCATGTAGACGGCCGTACCGGCAAGGGGAATACTGCCACGGCCCGTGCACAGGCGGTCGCGAATCTCGCCCCCGCTGCCTGTCGCAGCCCCTGCGAAGGGCTCCACGGTCGTCGGGAAGTTGTGCGTCTCCGCCTTAAGCGTCCACATCACCTCGCGCTCGTCAAGTCTATACTCCGACGGCCTCTCGCCACTCTCGGGCGCAAACTGCTCCACCGTGCACCCGTGCATCACGGCGGCATTGTCACTGTATGCCGAGAAAACCTGCCCCGGCGATGCCGCAGTAGTTGCGCGGATAAGATCAAAGAGGCTCTGCGGCTTTGCTTCGCCGTCCACCACGAACCGACCGTTGAAAATCTTGTGGCGGCAGTGCTCGCTGTTTATCTGCGCGAACCCGTACACCTCACTCTCTGTGAGCTGGCGTCCCAGGCCCTCCAGGTAGCGCACCTCATCCTCGCTAAGCGACAATCCGCAGCGACGGCTGTACTCCCGGATGTCGCCCACCAAGGGGCTCTCTCCCGACGAGACGGCAACGTTGCCTTCCAGGTCTCCAAGGTCCCTTAGATCCCTGATTTCCCTCAACCCTCTAAACTCTCTGACTTCCCTGACTTCTCTGAAACGCTCCACCCTCTGCACATTGCTCAAACCGGCATTCTGCAGTATCTCCGTGGCATTTGTGGACCACGGCGTAACCATCCCGGGACGGGGACCGGCATACTCTCCGGCAGGAATGCCCTCAACATGCTCGGCGCGCAGAATATCGCTCAGACGCGCAATCTCAGCAGCAGTAAACTTGCACTTGCCGGTCACGCAATACACGGTGTCGTTATCTGTAAAATAGGTAATCATAGCCGCAAAGGTACTCAATTTTTTTCAATAGTTACTTATTTAGTCATATTCTAAATTGTTGAAAACTTTACTTTACCCCGAATCTATATGTTTTAAGCTATATATTAACGGTTCTACCTCCTTGCCTCAGTACCTTTTCAACATGGCGACAACAATATGCTAACATTTATAATTCTGTTAGTTAGCTACCACGCATTAAACCGGTGCTTAAAACTTTATCTTACACAACGTCATAATCTATTGTTTATCAGCAGTATTACGTCTTCCACCAATTTTCCAAATATTTTTCGCTTTGTTTTTATCGTTTTTTATTCGCAATTTTGTAACTGAAATTTACGGACACATGACTCAGACGCACGAACAGAAGTGGGCCGCATGCCTGCAATTCATCAAGGACGCCATAGGCGAGGACCAGTTCAACACCTGGTTCCGCGACATCTCATGCCTGCGCTTCGAGAACGGAGTGCTGCATCTGTTTGTGCCCTCCGACATGTTCGTGGAGTACATTGAGGACAAGTACCTCGGCGTGCTTGGTACAGCCATCTTCCGCGAGTTCGGAAACAACGTCAGCCTCCGATACGCATACAATGTAAAGGTAGACGACCCCGCCACTATGGTGGACATTGCCAGCGCAAACCGCAGCAAGGCCGTGGACACCGGCACTCAGGCCCCCAAGCCCGAGAGCAACGAGTTCAAGACGTACCTGAACCCACGATACACCTTCGAGAACTACTGCTGCTCGGAATCCAACAAAATCGCCTACAACATTGCCGAGTCCATCGCCAATAACCCGGACATAAAGACTTTCAACCCGTTCTTCATCTTCGGGCCCACCGGCGTAGGCAAGACGCATCTCATACAGGCGATAGGCATACGCATCAAGGAACTCAACAGTAACGCGCGCGTACTATACGTATCCTCGCGCGAGTTCGAGCGACAGTTCACCACTGCCCTCCGCGAAAAAGACCGCAACGGCACCGGCATAAACCAGTTCTTCAACTTCTATCAGAGTATAGACACCCTCATCATTGACGACATCCAGGACCTGCAGAACAAGGAAAAGACGCAGAACACCTTCTTCAACATCTTCAACCACCTGCACCTCAACAACAAGCAGATAATCCTCTCCAGCGACCGCTCGCCCGCCGAGATGAACGGTTTCGAGGACCGCCTTCTCGGACGTTTCAAGTGGGGCACCACCGTGGCTATGGAGAAGCCCGACCTGGAACTGCGCCGCGACGTGCTCACGCAGAATGCCGCACAGGCCGGTGTATCACTGCCTCAGGAGGTAATAGACTACATCATCAGCAACGTCACAGACAGCATACGCGAACTGGAAGGCGTAATGGCATCCATGCTCATGCACGCAACAGTGATGAACGTACCCATTTCCCTGCAACTGGCGCAGAAAGTGGTGGGCAACGCCGTGAAAATCAGCCAGCGCAAGCTCAACTTCGAGATGATAGCACAGGAGGTCAGCGCATACTACAACCTGGATGCCGATGCAATCTTCACCAAGTCGCGCAAACGCGAGGTCAGCGACGCACGCCAGATGGCAATGTACCTGGCCAAGAAGCTAATCAACATGCCGCTAACCTCCATCGGGCACCACGTATCGCGCTCACACGCAACCGTAATCTACGCCATAAACAACATAGAACAGCGCCTTGCCGTGGAGCACGGCCTGCAGGAAGACGTCAACAGCATCCGCGCCGCTCTCTCCTGCTGAATACCTTAGAACAAACACCAGTCAATCACCTTATAACACCCCCTCAACTGTGGAACGCAAAACCTACACATACGACCAGGCATATCAGGCCACCCTCAAATACTTCGGCGGCGACGAACTCGCAGCACGCGTATGGGTTAGCAAATATGCCCTGAAAGACTCTCAGACCAACATCTTCGAACTGACGCCCGACGACATGCACCATCGCCTCGCCGCCGAAATCAGCCGCATAGAGGCCAGATACCCCAACCCCATGTCGCACCAGGAAGTCTTCGACCTCCTCAAGAACTTCCGATACATCGTTCCGCAAGGCAGCCCCATGACCGGCATCGGCAACAACCTCCAGGTAGCCTCGCTATCCAACTGCTTCGTGATTGGACTGGACGGCAAACCCGACTCCTACGGCGGCGTAATCCGCATTGACGAGGAGCAGGTACAGCTCATGAAACGCCGCGGTGGCGTAGGACACGACCTCAGCCACATCCGCCCCAAAGGCATGCCCGTAAAGAACTCCGCAATCACCTCAACAGGCCTCGTACCTTTCATGGAGCGATATTCAAACTCCACACGCGAAGTTGCTCAGGACGGACGCCGCGGAGCTCTCATGATAACCGTATCCATAAAACACCCGGACAGCGAGGGATTCATTGACGCAAAGATGGAGTCCGGAAAGGTAACGGGTGCAAACGTGTCCGTGCGAATTGACGACGACTTCATGCGCGCTGCAGTAAACGGCGAGACATACACTCAGAAATTCCCCATTGACGCCGCAGACGAGGACGTGCTCGTGCGCAAGGATGTCAACGCCGCCGCACTCTGGGGCAAGATAATCCACAACGCCTGGAAATCCGCAGAGCCCGGAGTCCTCTTCTGGGATACAATAACACGTGAAAGCGTGCCCGACTGCTACGCCGACCTCGGATTCCAGACAATCTCCACAAACCCCTGCGGAGAGATTCCTCTGTGCCCCTACGACAGCTGCCGCCTCGTGGCCATAAACCTGTACTCGTACGTAGTTAACCCCTTCACAGACAAGGCATACTTCGACTTCGACCTCTTCGCCGAGCACGTAGCCAAGGCGCAGAGAATAATGGACGACATCATCGACCTCGAGAGCGAGAAAATAGACATGATCCTCGCCAAAATAGACTCAGACCCCGAACCCGAGGAGGTCAAGTCAACCGAACGCAACCTTTGGCTCAAAATACAGCGCAAGACAGGCCTGGGCCGACGCACCGGCGTAGGAACCACAGCCGAAGGCGACATGCTCGCTGCTCTCGGCCTGCGCTACGGTACCGAAGCCGCAACAGACTTCTCCGAGAAAGTACACAAAGCCCTCGCAATAGCAGCCTACGGATCGTCCGTGCAGATGGCTAAGGAACGCGGCGCTTTCGAGGTATTCGACGCTCAGCGCGAGAAAGACAACCCCTACATCAACCGCATCCGCGAAGCAGCGCCACAAGTATACGAAGACATGCTCAAGTACGGCCGCCGAAACATAGCCTGCCTCACCATCGCCCCCACAGGCACAACATCCCTCATGACGCAGACAACCTCAGGTATAGAGCCCGTATTCCTTCCCGTATACAAACGCCGCCGCAAAGTAAACCCCAACGAAGTTAACGTGCGCGTTGACCTCGTGGACGAAAACGGAGACTCATTCGAGGAATACATCGTATACCACCCCAAATTCGTGGAGTGGATGAAAATAAACAACATCGAAGTCCGACAGGACTACACCACCGAGGAACTCGAAGAACTCGTGGCACGCTCGCCATACTACAAAGCCACCTCAAACGACATTGACTGGCTCGAAAAAGTGCGCATGCAGGGACGCGTGCAGAAGTGGGTGGACCACTCAATCTCAGTAACCATAAACCTCCCCGCAACAGTCACCGAAGACCTCGTGAACAAACTCTACGTAGAAGCATGGCGTTGCGGATGCAAAGGATGCACCGTATACCGCGACGGCTCACGCACCGGAGTCCTCGTGGCAATGGAAAAGAAAGACAAGAAAAAAGACACCGCTCCCGCTGACGCAATACCCGCTCCCCACCCCAGCAAACGTCCCGCCGAACTCGACGCCGACGTAGTGCGCTTCCAGAACAACAAAGAAAAATGGATAGCATTCGTAGGACTCGTAGACGGACGCCCCTACGAAATCTTCACCGGCCTCGCAGACGACGAAGACGGCATATTCTGCCCCAAATCAGTCACAAAAGGCAAAATAGTAAAAACAGTAGACGCCGACGGCAACAAACGTTACGACTTCGAGTTTATCAACAAACGCGGCTACCGCACCGTAATACCCGGCCTCAGCGACAAATTCAACCCCGAATACTGGAACTACGCGAAACTCATCTCCGGCGTACTCCGCTACGGCATGCCCATAGACCAAGTCCTCAAACTCGTCGGAGGCCTCGAACTCAACAGCCAGTCCATCAACACATGGAAAATGGGCGTAGAACGAGCCCTCAAAAAATACCTGCCCAACGGCACCCAAGCCTCCGGCCAACGCTGCCCCAACTGCGGCGCCGAGACCCTCGTCTACCAGGAAGGCTGCCTCATCTGCACCACCTGCGGCACCTCCAAGTGCGGCTAACCCACACATGGAGCCGCAGCATGATTGCTGCGGCTCCTGCCCTTGATTCAGCGGCATCCTGCCGCCGGACTTCCAGACTTTCATATTTGTTAAATATCGTTAAATGTATTGCTTCTCCAACACAAAAGCAGTATCTTTGCAGTTACACCACACGGGGCTGACCGGTTTTGACAGCGCGTAGAAGTGGTGTGTAAGCGTGCAGAGCTACGATGATAGCAACTCTCTAAACTGCCTCATCAACTTCTTTTAAATGGCGAAAACAACTACGCTCTCGCTGCCTGATTGAAGCACAGTAAATCAGCTTTATCCCCGCAACAGTTGCAGGGACGAGACATCGCCCGATTGTCCTGTTTCCGAGACTAATCGACAAGGCGGTGCAGAAATATCGGAGATAGCCGCAGCCCGGCTCCGTGGCGGCGGCGAAACCTTAGGAGCTAAGGCTCAGATTGGCAGTCACCGGCCTGTCTGACCCCGACAACCAATCGGCGACTACGCACGTAGAAAGCGCATTAATTCCGCGTTTGGACGAGGGTTCAATCCCCTCCAGCTCCACTATGTACTACCGAACTAAATCGAACTTAACGAGACTAATCGCCCTATGGGCGCTTTGCTCCGCAAAGAAACCTCGGACTATCAAGTAGTTCCGGGGTTTTCTTTTGTCTATGCCTTTCGATTAAGGACCGAAAAAAAGACGTTTTATGCGCATTTCGCAAGCCTCATCTTTGTCCTAACGTCAATTATTTGCTTTTTAACCAAAATTAACAGAAGAAAATCATGTCATCATCATCAAATCATATTTTTTTTCATATCTTTGCCATGACTATTCATCTAACTTTTAACTTTTTATACCTATGACAACGAATCAAGAACTTATCACCGCACAGCCCGGTACACTGTTAACCCGCCTGTTCGTGTCTGTGGCTACTGTGCTTTTCATCCTTTTGCTTGCTTCGTGCAGCGATGATGGCAATGCACCACCGAAAGAGCCCGAAGATAACCCTGCCACCTTTATCAAAGATGAGGGCAAACTGGCCATGTTGCGCTCTATGAAAGATGTGGATGGCAGCGGACGCTTGTACGAAATCGATTACACTGTCGACTATAAACTCGATGATGTATTGAAGTCCGGTTACACAGAAACCGAACAACTATTCAACTACGTTGCCTATCTGCTTTACGACAGTCTTCCCCAAAGCAAGGCGAAGGTTTCGCTCGACGCGGGATGCAGTGCCTTTGCAGTGCCCGATCCCCAGAGCGGCAAATTCCTGATGGGTCGCAACTACGACTTTTGTCATGCCACTGAAGACAAAAAAAGCTACAAGTCGATAGCGGCTATTCTTGTTCACACCGCTCCTCCGGGTGGAAAGAAATCCATCTCCATGGTGGATGGCATGCAATTAGGTTACGGTCAGGGATTTTATACTGATGGCGACACCGACCTCTCCCTGCTGATGGGATTGCCCTACGCTGCCCTCGACGGTATCAACGAAGACGGCTTTGCCATAGGCGTCCTTGCGCTGAAAGAGAATCAGACACAGCAGAACACAGGTAAACCACGCATAGGCACAACGACAGCCATACGTATGTTGCTCGACCGTGCGTCCACCGTCAAGGAAGCCTTGGCCATGCTTAAAAATTACGATATGGATATGAAAGGCGCCGGAAACAGCAACTACCATTATTTCATGGCTGATGCCACAGGCGACTATGCCATTGTGGAATATACTCTCAAAAGGGGCGAAAAAATTCCTACTGTTATGGAAAAGCTGACAGGCAATGACACGCTGCGTTGCGTCACCAACTTCTATGTCTCACCTACGATGGTAGGCACCAATGACGGCTGGGGTTCCAACCATGGCAAGGAGCGCTATTGGAAGATAAGAGACAAGCTCGCCGAGAACAACTACCAGCTGAGTTCCGATGATGCCATGTCGCTGCTGTCTGACGTTTCACAGCCGGCCGACTTGATAAATATCACATCTCAGACCCAATGGTCATGCCTCTACAACCTCAGTGAAAAGTCACTTCGTCTGGCTATCCTGAGAGACTATGGAAAAATGTATGACTTCAAAGTAAAATAGGCTAAGTTCCCCCAAGGGGAACGGGGTCTAAAAGTATTATCAACCGGTCCGGCTTTTTGCAGTGGTCCGGGAACGGGAGTTTCTGTGGCGGGATGTCGTCACCATGTTACCACGTTACCATGGCCGGGCCATGGTAACATGGTAACGTCGCTGTTTTTCCACCGCAGGCTCAGATTGTCACTGTGCCGCGAGGCCTATGCCGCCACTCTCTTTATTTGCGGCAGGTGGATCCGCTGCGACAGTGCGCTCTCAATATCCATTGCTCTGTGCCACTGTGCGAGATGTCAGCTCTCGATTTCCATCTCTACACTGTTGTATCTCAAGCATGTGTCATAAACATTGATTACGTCGCCCGACTCGGAAAGTCGAAGCACATAAACGGTTTCATAATAGCCGTCGTTTTCAAGTGGCGTACCCTCTTCCACGGCATACACTAACGTGCTCTCGTCATATTCGTCGTCATCCTCATCGTCATAATCATCATAATCTTCATC
>SFNC01000080.1 GCA_004554255.1 Bacteroidales bacterium | reverse complement strand
TGTGCCCCGACTGCCTCGCTTTGCTTAATTATGCGTACCGGCGACTTGAGAAATGCCCGCAACGCTTAAACAAGCCCACGTGCTCTAAGTGTACCATACATTGCTACAGCACGGATATGCGCATAAAAATGAAACAAGTGATGCGTTTTTCCGGGCCGCGCATGCTTTTCAGACATCCGGTCATGGCTATACGGCATCTATTGCGCGAAATACATAAATAAGGTACTGAATGAAATTTACTATTGTTTATAACGTTCTCTTTGGATTTTATTCATTATCTTTGCATCTCAAAAAAAACTCGAAATCTATGTTCGGACAATATCTGAAGACTATACTGCAACTCATTCTGGCTCCACGCAAGGCATGGAGCGACGTGGCCGAGGACGATCCCAATCCCGCCCGGGTTCTGGAACGCGGCCTGTATCCGCTTATGGCGATTATGGCTCTTACGGCTTTCTGCCATGGCTTTTATGGCGCGGAACCGTTCCAAATCGGTCGCGCGCTTGAAAGTGCCCTGGGTCAGTTCCTGTCGCTGTTCCTTACAGTGATGATTGCCCGCGGAGCCTTTGAGTCGCTTATGCCCCCCATGCAGACCGAGAAGGTTCCCATGGCCCGTATCGCTAATGTAACCTCGTTCTCCACAGGCATACTGGCGATTATTAACATCATCGCAAATCTTTGCCCCATAGACCTCGCCATTTTCTGGTTCCTGCCGGCATTCCTGATTGTGGTGCTGTGGCACGCCGCGGAATATCTCAGCATCCGCGAGGACAGATATGCGCAGTTTATAATTCTGGCCATCAGCGTTCTCATTATTCTCCCCATACTGTTCAACTTTATCCTTAGTCTTGTGTTATGAGTAAAATGACATTCAAAGAAGTAAACATAAAGAACCGCCGGGCAACATTCGACTATGCCATCGGCGATACTTTTACCGCAGGAATTGTTCTCACAGGCACGGAGATAAAATCAATCCGCCTCGGCAAGGCAAGCCTCGTGGACACATACTGCTATGTCCATAACGGCGAAGTATGGGTGAAGAACATGTATATCGCCGAGTTTTTCTACGGCACTTACAACAACCATGCCGAGCGCCGCGAGCGTAAACTGCTATTGAACAAGAAGGAAATACGCGAGCTGGAGAAGGCCAACAAGGAGCCCGGATGCACCATTGTCCCGCTCAGACTGTTTATCAGCCAGCGCGGATACGCCAAACTCGTCATAGGCATCGGCCGCGGTAAAAAGGAGTACGACAAGCGCCAGACCATAAAGGAGCGCGAGGACAAGCGCACCATGGCGCGCCTCTTCCAGAAACGCTAACCCACCGGACAAGCAGCGGCATCCTGCTGCTTAGACCCCGTTCCCCTCATCGCCTCAGCACCAGCAGATTCCGCTCGCCATCGGCACCGGTGACACCCAAGATTCGGACGCCGGAGCCATTGCGCACGCCAATCTTTTTGCGTAACGCCTCGGCACTCATCCCCAAGTTGCGCACCGCAACCTCTCCTACCGGATATTTCTTGCTCAGACGCTTGAGATTCTTTGACTGCCAAGGGATTACTTCTTCTATCCTGAATATGTCGGCCGGGACTTCGGATTTCAGCTCTTTACTAATATAAATATGTGTATTGCCGGACAGTTTCCCAAGGCCGAATCTGTCTCCAAGCACATTGAATCCGCCGGATTTCATCACCGCCGGCAGCGGTTCGTAAAGATAATCGCCGGCAGCCGGAACAGCAAAAGGTGTTTTGCATCCGGCTTCCTCGGCCGCCGTAAAGGAGAAATCCATCGCGACACCGTCCGTACTGACACTCACAGCATGTATGTTCACCGCGGCGGTATCTGTTTCCTTAAGATTTACAACCGCGACAACCTCCTTACATTCCTGCCCCGTGCCTACGGCATAAATATCCGTGATTCCGGGCAGAGAGCGGGTCACCTCGGTTATATCAAGCATCGGCGACAGCTTGGCTATCAGGGTGCTGAAGCATTTGCGCATATCCGGCAGGAGCGATGTGAGATCCGGCTCACAATCCTGTATCGCGAATACGCGTCCGCCGGTTGCTGAGCGCCGTGCCGGGTCAATGAACACAATGTCGCCGCCAAGCTCTCCGGCTTTAAGGAGAGACACGGAATCATCACAAGTCACCGACAAATTGTTGATGTCAAGGGTTTTGGCATTATCGCGCAGTGCATCGCACAGACGCGAATCGCGCTCTATGGCCCGCACCTCACGGGCCTTACGGGCAATGTGCAGACAATCTATGCCGAGGCCGGCCGTCATATCCGTGACGGTCGCACCGACGCTCACAAGGCCGGCATGCCACTGCGCAAGGGCGTCGGAGGTGGACTGCTCACCGGCCAATGTTCCGGGAAATATAAATCTGTCGCCGGACGCCGCAAGGGTCTGCGACAGTTTTTTTCCGTATTTACGCCGACATTCTATCTGCGTTATCGCCTGTTCATAGTCTATGCCGTCGTCTGTCTTTCCGGAATACTTGAGCCGTAATTCCGACGGGTTCTTATCCCGGTTCTTTTCTATAAATTGCCAAAATTTTTCGTCCATGCGTGTATATTTGCCCTGTTAGGCGATACAAAGTTAAGAATTTATTCCGATTTTTTATTGCTTGTCGCATTGGTAATGTAAACCGTCAGAATAATGTAAACCGTCAGCAGAGGCATTAGGATAAACCCTACGCCGGAAAGGCTTATCGCCATTATTCTGCCAAGCTCCGTGAATTCGGGAATGTTGCTGCCGGTGGATGTCATGTTCATGATCGCCCACCACAACGCCCGTCCGTAAGTAGACACGCCCGTATTTATGTCGTGTTCAAGTACAAAGAACATAAGACTGGCAAAATAAACAATCGTAATCAGCATGCCTATCAACGCGCGTAACACGCCGCTCACTTTGTTTCGGGTAAAACATCCGGTGATTATGGCAAATACAGCCGCCGCCCTGATAAGCGGAAGAAATCTGAACATGAACATCTGCGGGCCGCTTATGTCTGTATGAAACATTTCCAGTATACTTATATATGGTATACAAACCACCAGGAACGGCAGATTTATAAACAGACTGCGCAACGGCCGCGACGACATGGCCACCTCCACCAGTATATCCACTATGAACAGCAGGCAAATCCACAGCTGCACATTTATATACCGGGGGTCGGAGAGAAACGAGATTTTCCTTATCGCGTCGTAGGATATTAAAAAAATCAGGATGCCCGCGCCGCATAATGTCATCAGGTGCAGCGCGAGCAACAGTCTATGCCTCCAGTCGGGGATTATTTTTACTATCTGTGCGGTATTTTGCATAATAGGGATGAATCGGGGTCTTAATCCTTTTCATTCTTAAACACCGGGCGGGATTATTTGGTTCGATAGTCGGCGAGAGCTTTTTGCAATCGCTGGCGTGCGAAAAAGATTCTGCTCTTCACCGTTCCGAGCGGCAAACCGGTTTTAGCCGAAATCTCAATGTACTTGTAGCCGGCGAGGTGCAGCTTGAACGGGACACGATAGCCTTCGCTGAACGAGTTGATGATGGAGTTTATCTCGCTGGCGCCAAGGGCTCCCTCAGGGGTCTCCACGCTTGAGGCCTGCGGAAGATTCAGCAAGTAAAGGTCCTCCGAGTTGTCCACTATTGTGTTTACACGTACTTTGCGGCGGTAATTATTGATAAATATATTACGCATTATTGTGAACGCCCACCCCTTGAAGTTATCATGGTCGGCATATTTATCCTGATTGTCAAGCACTTTAAGGGTGGTATCCTGCAACAGGTCGTAGGCATCATCGCGGTTGGACGTCAACATATATGCGAAGTTCAATAGGTTATCCTGTATGGACACAAGCCTGTCCTGTAATGTTGTAATTCCCATAGTAAATAGTATTAAGAGCGTGTTTACTGACATAACAACAGGGGGCTCCAAAACGTTTATTATTTAATAATTATTCACAGGAATTGCGGAATAATGCGTAAATTTGCAGTGATTATGGATAAAAACAACGTTTATCCCGCAGGAATAGAGCGGAAAATAGGATTCAATATTGTACGGCGCATGATTGCCGAGCAGTGTGTGTCGCCCCTGGGCGCCGCGCACGTGGAGGCCATTGCCTGGCAGACGGACTACGATGTTATCGGACGCCTGCTCGGCGAGACCGACGAGATGGTAAAGATAATCAGTTCCGACAGCCCGTTACAGCTCAGCGACATAGTCGACCCGTCGCCATGGCTCACTCCGGCACGTGTGCCGGGGTCATTCATAGAGCCTCACGACCTTGGACAGCTGCGGCGGTCCATGGCCACCGCGGCCGAAATCGCCCGCTTTTTCGAGGTGGACGAAGGGCAGGCATCGCCATATCCATACCTTTTTAATGTGGCCGCCGGCATAGACTCCGTTCCGGAGGTCACCCGCGCCATAAACGCAGTCATAGACCGCAACTGCGAGGTCAAGGACAACGCCTCGCCGGAGCTTCGCGACATCCGCAGCCAGCTGAGCCAGCTGTCGGGGCGTATCTCCTCGGCGATACGCCGCGTGGTAGCCACCGGAATCCGGGAAGGCTACCTGGATCCGGACACTACGCCGTCCGTGCGCGACGGCCGCCTGGTTATCCCCGTGGCGCCCATGAACAAACGCCGCCTCACCGGTATTGTCCACGACGAGAGCGCGTCGGGAAAGACTTACTATATAGAACCGGCAGAGGTCGTAGAGCTGAATAACCGTCAGCGCGAGCTGGAAATAGAGGAACGGCGCGAGATTGTGCGCATACTCACCGCCCTCACCGACATCATACGTCCGCACATCGCGACACTTATGGACACTTACCGCTGCCTCGGTGTCTTTGATTTTATAAATGCCAAGGCAAAGTTTGCCGTGAATGTGCGCGGCGCAAAGCCTACGCTGTCGCGCAAAGCCGGATTTGACTGGTACAGCGCCCGCCATCCGGTTCTGCAACTGTCGCTGGAGCGGCAAGGACGCCCTATTGTCCCGCTGAACATAGACCTGCATGGCCCGGACAGGCGCATCCTGGTTATCTCTGGTCCCAATGCCGGAGGTAAATCAGTGGCTCTCAAGACTGTGGGCATAGTACAGTATATGCTGCAATGCGGCATACTCCCTACCCTTAACGACAACTCGGTGATGTGTGTGATGGACGGTATTTTCGCCGACATCGGCGATGACCAGTCCATAGAGGACGACCTGTCCACGTACAGCTCGCACCTGCGCAACATGAAGCACTTCCTGTTCAACGGCGGACGCCGAACGCTTATGCTTATTGACGAGTTCGGGTCCGGAACGGAACCGCAGATCGGCGGCGCAATTGCCCAGGCGTTGCTCACGCGATTCAACAGCCTTGGCATGTGGGGCGTTATCACCACCCATTACCAGAATCTGAAAACCATGGCAGAGAATACTCCCGGACTGGTAAACGGCTCCATGCTTTACGACAGAAACAAGATGCAGCCGCTGTTCACGCTGTCCATGGGGCATCCCGGCAGCTCTTTCGCGATAGAAATCGCGCGTAAAACCGGATTGCCGTCCGAGGTTATCTCCGATGCCGAGGCTATTGTGGGCAGCGATTATGTGAATCTGGACAAATATCTGCTTGATATTGCCCGCGACAAACGATACTGGGAGAACAAACGCCACCAAATAAAACTGCGCGAGAAGCATCTGGAGCAGGTAATAGAGCGATACGAGAACGACGCCGACACACTGCGGTCGTCGCGGCGTGCCCTTATAGAGGACGCGCGCAAGCAGGCCGAGGAGATAATTGCCGGCAGCAACGCCACCATAGAGCGCACAATCCATGACATCCGTCGCGCTCAGGCCGACCGTGAGGCCACCCAGGAGGCTCGCCGACGCCTTGCCGCCGAGCGCGAGGCCCTTGCCAACAACACCGTATCCGACGATAATCCGTTGCTGAAGAAGGCACCGAAACGCAAAAAGTCCAAGCCGGCACAACAGCCTGAACCACAGCAGAAAAAAGAGCTTGCTGCCGGCATGAATGTGCTGTTGGATGGCGCGGGACAGGTAGGCACAATCACTGATATTCAGGGTAAAAAAGCCACAGTGACATTTGGCGCCATGAAAATGACAGTAGCCACCGACCGCTTGGTTCCTACCATCCGCAAAGCTCAGTCCGGCGCCAAAGCGGCGTCATTCGTCAGCAGCTCCACCTCCGATGATATCCGTCAGCGGCAGCTGTCATTCAAACCCGAAATTGATGTGCGCGGCATGCGTGCCGATGAGGCTCTGCAGGCGGTGACCTACTTTATGGACGACGCCATACAGTTCAATGCCGGGCGCGTGCGCATCCTGCACGGGACGGGAACCGGCGCACTCCGGCAGGCTATCCGTCAGTATCTCGGCACATTATCGGCCGTAAGGACATTCCGCGATGAGGATGTGCGCTTCGGCGGCGCCGGCATCACCATTGCCGACCTATAAATCCGGCAGGGCGTGGACGAGCATCAGACAGCGGTCGCAGTCAAACGAGAGTTTCAGTGACCGCACATTAGGATTCAGCGGCCTGAGTACCAGGGAGTCCGGAAGCTTACTGGCATCGGGCGTACGCAGACATGCGCCGAGTTCTCGGCGCAGACAATACCTGCATGTCATAACATGCACCGGCCTATCGGACGGTATGTCCTCGCATTCCATTGCCGGAGCCATGGATCTTACGCCATGGACCTTGTAAAACTCCCTTGCCACACTGTTGGCGACATTGTCATGGAAAGTAAGCGAATCCGCCCATACCCGTGCATCCTTATTCTCCGGTTTACGATATTCAAACGGATAGGCTGACGCCGCGGCGGCGTCAAGCGCGGCTATGGCGTCGCGGCGCAAAGCCGTGAGCACCGAAACCGGGACAAACACGTCTGCCGGGAGGTCCGAAATCTCTCCGATGCAGTAAATTGTGTCGCCTAATTTAGACAGAGTGGCGACGCGTTTGGCGGACTGCGGCTTTTCGGCCGTCGAGACTTGACATACTGTTGCCGCCACGGCCTTGCAACCACGCGAATCCGAGAGCTCAAGAGCGATTCCGTCGGCTGTTCTCGTCAGCGACATGTCAACTTTTATCTGCCTTGCGGGGCGCGAGGCTCCGATGGCATCCTCGAATTTCTTGTCGCTGTTGCGATATAGCTGCGTCCCTGTTTCAACAGCCACCGGCGCGGTGGTGTGTATTATATTTCCCTCCACCTTATTAACACGGAATCCGGCAAAAATGCCATCCTTGTCAAAGAACGTAAGGCCATCACCGTTGGCGATGGGACGAACAGTGCGGACCCTTATCTGACGGCCCTTTACACCGATGACCGTAGCCACCTTCGGCCCCACGAATTTGGGAGTGCGCATACCGGCGATTCCCAGCGGACGACCACCACGCGAGCCCGGTTCTCTTGTGGCGAAATAGTCGCAGTAGCCGCGGTTGAAAGTCTTGTTTACATCCGGCACGAATCCGGGAGTGGAGATACCGTATGACGCCCGGCGATACCGGCCGGAGTTGGCAGCAACAACAGCGTCAAGCGCCTGAGAATAAGCCGATACCACATTCATGACATAGTTCTTGTCCTTAAGTCGGCCCTCAATTTTGAATGACGATACGCCGGCATCCGCAAGCTCTGCTACATGGGCTATCCTGTTCATGTCGCGCAGCGACAGAAAATGCTGACCGTCTGAGATGACGTTGCCGTCGGCATCGCAAAGATCATACGGCAGGCGGCAAATCTGCGCACATTCGCCACGGTTGGCACTACGTCCGCCGTTAACCAGCGACGCCCTGCAGTCACCGCTGTAGCTTACGCACAACGCACCGTGAACAAAAGCCTCGAGGCGCACGCCGGGGACTGCCCGGTGAACGTCGCGTATTTCAGCAATCGACATTTCGCGCGGGAGCACCACACAACTCATGCCGCAATCGGCCAGGAACGCCACCTTATCGGCAGTGCGGGCATCGCACTGCGTGGAGGCATGCAAGGCTATGGGCGGAACATCCATGCGCATCACTGCCATATCCTGAACAATAAGGGCGTCCACGCCGGCCGAATACAGTGCCTTTACCGTTTCTGCCGCACGATCCAGCTCATCCTCGTATATGAGAGTGTTAAATGTGACATACACCTTTGCTCTGAACCTGTGCGCATACTCGCAGACGGCACGAATGTCCTCCACCGAGTTCGACGCCGAAGCACGCGCTCCGTGGTCCGGGCCACCGATATATACAGCATCGGCACCACAATCTATTGCGGCAAATGCGACTTCGCGGTCTCTTGCGGGTGCCAGTAATTCAAGCAATTGCATCTCTTTTGTCAATTTTTCTTACGTACCGAAAACCCGAAGTGACCAAGTTTCTGACCCAAAGCGAAATATCCTCCGTGAGCGTACGCCATAAGGCCTGCGGCCTCCATGTTAAACGCTCCCGTATCCGGATTAATGAACTTATCATCAGCCAAAACGCCCAATACCTCGGCGATAAACATGTCGTGACTGCCCAAATGCAGAATCTCCTTGACGCGGCATTCTATCGCCAACGGACTCTCCTTGATATAAAAGCACGAGTTTGCAACACCGGGAACGGGTGTAAGGCCAGTTTCCTTCCACTTGTCGTAATCCCTTCCGGAGCGTACGCCGCACCAGTCCGTGGCATGTGCCATCGCCACAGTGGTAAGATTCACTGTGAACTGCATTTCGCGGCGGATAATGTCGTACGAGTGTCGCTCAGGGCGCACGCTTATAGACAGCATGGCGGGATTAGTGCATATTGTGCCGGTCCAGGCTACAGTGAACATATTTGCATCGGCGCGGGTAGAGCCGCAGCTTATCAGTACAGCAGGCGCGGGGTAGACCATTGTCCCCGGTTTCCATTGAACATGTGCC
Organism: Bacteroidales bacterium; assembly: GCA_004554255.1. Taxonomy (GTDB): domain Bacteria; phylum Bacteroidota; class Bacteroidia; order Bacteroidales; family Muribaculaceae; genus CAG-873. Next base: position 97 of record SFNC01000080.1, on the reverse strand, counting down.
ATATCAGTTGCTAATTTGTTTGTTATCAGTTTTAACCCGTTTGTATCGGATAATAAGTCCATACAATACCGGCGGTATAAAATATGCCATAAACACC
>SFNC01000079.1 GCA_004554255.1 Bacteroidales bacterium | reverse complement strand
CAAGACAAAATAAATTTGAGGAGGGGGGGGAGGTGGAATAATGAGGGGGAGAGGGCGGAAATTACAAAGATAAGTGGTAACTTTGCAGGTGAAAACGATATCGTATGCTGGATAAGAATGAATATATTTATGGCCTCAGAGCTGTAATTGAGGCGATTGAATCGGGCCGGGACATCGACAAGGTGCTTGTGCGCAAGGATTTGTCGGGCGACTTGGCCAGGGATTTTTTCGATGTAGCGCATCGTTATGGCGTTGTGCTTCAGCGTGTGCCGGCCGAACGCATCGACCGCATTACGCGCAGGAATCATCAGGGTGTGCTTGCCATCTTCTCGGCGGTGAGCTACAGTTCGCTCGACGTGCTTGTGCCGCAGCTTTACGAGGAGGGAAAGCTTCCGTTTGTGGTTCTGCTCGATGGGGTGACCGACGTGCGGAATTTCGGTGCTATTGCCCGTACCTGCGAGTGCGCCGGGGTGGATGCCATTGTGATTCCCGAGCGTGGCGGAGTGGGCGTGAATGCCGACGCAATGAAGACTTCGGCCGGGGCGCTGAATTATCTGCCTGTGTGTCGCGAGAAGTCGATTCTTGGCGCTGTTAAGTTTCTCAAGGATAATGGCTACAGCATAGTGAGCGCCACCGAAAAGGGTGCCCGCAACTACGCCGAGGGCGACTATACCGGGCCGGTGGCCGTGGTTATGGGCGCCGAGGATGTGGGCATTTCGCCGGAAATCCTCCGTCTGAGCGATACGTTGGCTGCCATCCCGCAGCTGGGCAATATCGGTTCACTGAATGTGTCGGTGGCTGCCGGCGTAATGATTTATGAGGTGGTGCGTCAGCGGTTGCAGACGTCCAGATATGAATGAAGTCAGGGCAGGCGTTAACGAAAAGATTATTTGATGCTGAAGAATAAGATACTTGCATTGCTGGGTGCCGCAATGATTGCTTGCAGCGCGGCTGCTGCCGAATCGGCCGAGGATGCCAAGGTAGCAGAGGCGGATTCGCTTTCGGCCTGGGCGAAATTCGAGCAGCGGCTGAATGCGCCCTGCAATCGTGTGCCGCAGATTCACGGCGTGTTTCGCGGCCGTTACGAAGGGGAGTGGGAAGATGGCTATGAATCGCGCTTTCAGGTGCGCAATATGCGTGTGCTCCTGAAGGGCTACATTGTGCCGGAAATCGACTATTATGTGCGTGTCGACCTGAGCAACAAGGGGAGTTTCACTTTTCTCGACGCCTGGGCACGCTGGTATTTCAAGCCTGAGTGGGCGGTGAAATTCGGCCGGTTCAGGGTGCCGTTCGGTGTGGATATTTTCCGCGGCCCCGGCACATATATTTTTGCAAACAGGTCGTTCCTGGCCAAGAATATGGCCAACCTGCGCGCAGTGGGTGTGCAGTTCTCGTATGTAGGCAAAATAATACCGCTCACGGTGGATGTGGGTATGTTCAATTCCGCCACCGGAACCAACCAGGATGTATGGCAGAAGGAATTCGACTTTGCCGGGAAGGCCAGCTACCGGCTGGGCGAGTTCACCCTGTCGGGCAGCTTCCTGTCGATGTATCCCTATGGCGTGCGCCTCAATGTGGCCGACGGGTCGGTGGCGTGGCGCCGCGACCGCTTGCTGTTAGAGGCTGAATATCAGCATCTTCACTATTGCACGAATGCATACCGCGATGTGAATGCCGCGGTGGCATTCGCCTCCTACGATGTGCCGGTGCGCTGGTATCCCTTCAATGTGCTGAATTTCCACGGCCGCTGGGATTATATGGGCAACCACTCCACCGGCAAACCCGACGACAATGGCGTGCTGCTGACAGACGACCCCGAACGGCAGCGTATGACCTTCGGCGCGTCGGTGCGCTGCAATGTGAAGAAGGTGAAGGCGGAGTTTATCCTTGATTTTGAGAAATATTTCTACCGTCACGGCGTAAGCGCACCCCGCGGCCTCGGCGACAAAATCTGTGCCGAAGTAGTGGTGTCGTTCTGATAGCGTTAGCTTTTGTGGGGAAGGTGGATGAGGAGCATACTGCACCTGGCGCAGTCGAAGTCGAGGCGGAAACGGTGCGCGTCGGACTGCAGGTAGAGCGGGGAGGGGAGTGATTTGCCGGCGGCCGTTTTCAGACAGCAGCCCATTTCGCGGCGCAGGCAGTAGCGTGTCTGCATTACGCGCGTGCCCTGCTCTTTGCTATGTATCCCTTTCGCTCCATACTCTTTTCTCTCTGTTTCGGCGGCGGAATCTTCGCCGGTCAGTTCTATGGCGCGGGGAATCCGGTCGGCTGTTGTGCCGGTAAGAGAGGCATAAAATCCGGCGGCGATATCGTTGGCGATATTGTCGTGGCGCGAGAGAACGTGCCCCTCAGGGAGCGCGATTTCAGCGGACGGTTTGCCCGGTTTTTCGGTCTGTCGGGCAGCTTCGCGGGCCATTTCTAACAGCGTCACGGCCTCGCGACGCAGGCGCGACAGCGTGGAGGCCGGGATGAATGAGTCGCCGCAGCGGTCGTCGATGTCGGCCGCCGAGAAAATGGTGTCGCCAAGCTTTTCCAGCTCTTTGCGGCGTCGCTCCAGCTGAGGGGTACGGGCCTGCGGCCATTCAGTCTGCTCGGCGGCGGTGGCAAAGTGACCGTCGGCATCGGTGAGGGTGAGGCAAAGCTGGTCGTTGCGTTTTTCCAGGACAACGTCGACAGGGATTTTGCGCTGAGCCGTGCGACCTGCCAGCAGGTCGTTGCGGAGCTTGTCGGAGTTGCGGTAGAGGCGCGTGCCGGGCAGCGGGTTGGCATCGCCAAGCGGGTAGATGCGGTTGCCCTCGACGCGGTTTAGGCGGAAGCCCACAAATTCTCCGGAAGGGGAGTAGTAGCCCAGGCCGTCGCCGTTGCTCAGTGGTGCGTCGGCCCTGACAATGAGGGCGTTGCCCGCTTTGCGAAGCACCGTGGCCACGGGCGTGCCAATCCATTTGGGCGACTTGAATGTGGCCAGCGTGCCGGCTGCAGGTTGCGGCTGGCGGAAGAAATAGTCGGTGAAGCCGCGGTTGAATCCTTGCGCCGGGTCAGGGTCGAATGTGAGCGACGAAAAGCCGGAGGATGCCCGGCGGTAGCGATCGGGATGCGCGGCGATAATCCGGTCAAGCTCCCGGCGGTAGGCTCCGGTGACATTCTTCACGTAGGCGGCATCCTTGAGGCGTCCCTCGATTTTGAGCGAGCAGACTCCGGCATCGAGTAGCTCTTCGAGGTGGCCGAGGCGGTTCATATCGCGGAGCGAGAGCAGATGCTTGCCGCGCACGAGTTTGTTGCCGTCGGCATCTTCGAGGTCGAATTTGAAGCGGCACACCTGGCAGCATTCGCCGCGGTTGGCGCTTCGGCCTGTGATTGCGTAACTTGCCTGGCAATCACCGCTGTAGCTCACGCAGAGAGCCCCGTGAACAAACACTTCAAGGTCGGCGCTCACGGTCTGGCGGATGGCGCGGATTTCATCAACGGTGAGCTCGCGGGCGAGCACAAGGCGGGTGAAGCCGCATTGCTCGAGAAAGCGAGCCTTCTGCGGTGTACGGATATCGCACTGCGTGGAAGCGTGGAGGGCGATAGGAGGTAGGGAGAGGCGTGTCAGCGCCAGGTCCTGCACGATGATGGCGTCTACCCCGGCGCGCCACAAATCCCAAACGAGCTCCTGTGCCCGCTTGAGCTCGTCGTTGTAGAGAATTGTATTGACAGTGACGTAGAGGCGTGCGCCGAAGCGGTGGGCATACCGGGCCACGGCCTCTACATCGGCCAGGGAGTTGCCGGCCTGTGCACGGGCACCGAACGCCGGACTGCCCATATACACTGCATCGGCGCCGTGGTCGATGGCGGCCATCGCGGTCGCGGCATCGCGCGCCGGTGCCAGCAGCTCTATATATCGCAGAGAATTTTTTTTCATAGCTTTTCAGACCTCAAAATTACACAAATTTTCGCACATACCCTATGTAAACTTTATTGTGTTGTGTAAAATGCTTAAAATTAGCATATTAGCAATTTTATTATAGGCTGTACCTCCATTTCCTCAAAATTTATTTTTGCGAAAACCTCCATTTTCTCACTTTTTATTTTGGCGGAAACCTCCAAATGCTCACTTTTTATTTTTGGAAAAACCTCCATTTTCTCACATTTTTATTGGAGGAGGGGGCGAATGTTGAGGGTGGGGCAACTTGTGGCGCTTTTGTTTTGTTAAATTAATAGTTAACTTTGCAATTGGATAGGAGTTAACGATGTAATAGATTTATTGATAGCGTAATGAAAAGAAATAGAGGTAATTATATGATATTGCTGCCCGCGGTGATGCTGGCTATGTTGCTGGGATCGTGGGTGGCCGACCCGCTGCTTGGCAGAGAGGGCTTTGAAGAGCGCACTGTGAATCAGGGCACCGACTATCAGGGGCCGGTGGTCAGCACAGTTGTGCGGCTGTTGCCCTCCGACGATTCGGTAGCCTGTAAGCAGAGTCGTGGTACATTCCGCGGGGACTCTGCGGTTGCGGTGCCCCGTAGGGGTGTGCTGTATGTTCACGGCTACAATGATTACTTTTTTCAGGATTCGATGGGAATGGAGTTCTGCGATTCCGGTTATGCTTTTTATGCAGTGGACCTGCGGAGATATGGACGTTCATTGCGCCCCGGCCAACGGCGCTACGATGTGCGGAATCTCAACGAATACTTCCCCGACATTGATTCCGCAATAATGCAGATGCACCGCGACGGCGTAGAAGAAATTGCGCTGATGGGACACTCCACCGGCGGCCTCATTACGGCTCTTTATATGGCGGAGGCGCCGTCGCCCTACATTAGGGCGCTGATACTCAATAGTCCGTTTCTCGACTGGAATTTTACTGGCTTTTACCGCAAGGTGCTTATCCCTGCTGCAGCGTGGCTGGGCAGATGGCTGCCGAATGTTGAGATTTCGCAGGGCGACAACAGCATCTATGGCGAGTCGCTGCTGAAGGGCAAGCACGGCGAATGGCAGTTCGACACCACATTGAAACTCCTGCATCCGGCGCCGGTGACGCTGGGCTGGGTGCGCGCCATCAATCAAGGGCAGAAACTGCTGATGAAGGATGGCCGGAAGATAGCTGTACCCATTCTGCTGATGCACTCGCGCCGCTCGGTGCAGCTTGAGAAGTGGGACGACAAAGCGTTCAGCGGCGACCTGGTGCTGAATGTTGATTCCATCTCTTCGCGCGGACGTCGCCTCGGCCATGCCGGACTTACCGAGGCCACTGTCGACAGCGGCCTGCACGACCTCGTGCTTTCGCGCCCGCGCATCCGCCGCGCCGTCTATGCTACAATGTTCCGCTTCCTTCGCAAAACCCTGTAAATCCACACCCATTCTCCATTTTGAATTTTACGGATACAAGCTTTTTTGCCGTTTTAAATTTTACGTAGACAAGCATTTCCCCCGTTTTGAATTTTACGTAGACAAGCATTTTTATCTCCTTATTCAAATTGAATAAACAAAGTTTAACATTGGAGTGCAAGAATTAGGCACTCCTGCCGATTAACTTTGCAGTCGAACACAGAAAGTGTTCAAGTTTAACTTCAAAACAGATTCGACTATGGGACTTCTCGTATTGATTTTAGTCATTATGTGGCTACCCTCGGCACTCAAAGACGGCGCCAAGATAAAATAATCGTCAGGCTCTATCAATTAGGGCATTGCAAATACCGCAAATCTCGAAAATTTGTGGTAACTTTGCATATTAAAAGACCTCAAAATCTGACGACTTCAAAATTGTATGGTAGACCAATCTATCGACATAAAAGAAAATGACATATTCGCGCTGTCGCCCGAATTACTTACGACCCTGCTCAAAGACCACACTTTGAGTCCGAAAGAGGGGGAGCAAGTCAATATATTTTGGGCGACAGACAACTATGAGCATCTTGGCGACGGCTACCATTATCACGACCAAATCACCATTCCTTGCATCACCGGCGATAACGGCACCGTAATTGTGCCGCGTTCGGTCAAGTCGCGCCAGCAGCAACAGCAGCGCAGCCGTGAAATGGCTGAGGTTTTCACCCCATCATGGATATGCAACGCGCAGAATAATCTTGTTGATGATGCGTGGTTCGGACGCGAGGGAGTTTTCAATACTGAAAATCCCGACCATACTTGGATGGTAAACACAGACCCAATTACATTCCCGGAGGGTAAGACGTGGCGCGACTATGTGCGCGACACTCGCCTTGAAATCACCTGCGGCGAAGCTCCCTATATCGTCAGCCGTTACGACACCGTGACCGGCGAGCCTATCCCGGTAGAACAGCGCATCGGTTTGCTCGACCGCAAACTCCGCGTGGTAAGTGAGAATACCGAAACCACAGGCGACTGGCTCAAATGGGCGCAGACCGCTTACATGAATGTCTACGGCTACGAATGGCAAGGCGATAACTTGCTTCTCGCCCGTGAAAACCTGCTAATGACTTTTTTAGACTATTATAAAGCGAAATTCGGAGCGGACAAAATACCGCAGATGAAATCACTGCTTTATATCGCCTACATTATCTCTTGGAACTTTTGGCAGATGGACGGACTTAAAGGCGTTGTGCCCGACAGCTGCGGCGACAAGCCTTCCACTCAGCCATCATTATTCGATTTTGGCGAACCCGAACTTATTCCGTGTGCCGGTTGCAAGTCCGGCGACATCCGTCAGCACAACGGCACTTATTGCCTTATCCGAGACTGGGGCGCCAAAACCGAAGATAAGAAGAAAATTCGATTCATCGACCTTATAAAGAATTAATGCCATGCAGCATTTCATTCAACTAAAACCGAAGCTGATATACGTCTATCGTATCAACGATGAGGCGCACCGAGGCATCCTGAAAATTGGCGAGGCTTCTTGCAATTCCTCTGACAATTATCTTGCACTTCAGCCCAACTGCAAGGAGCTGAATGCAGCCGCCCGTGAGCGCATCAATCATCAGACGCAGACAGCCGGTATAAAATACGAGTTGCTTCATACTGAAGTTACCGCCCATTTCCGAGATGGCGGTGTCTGCTCATTCAACGACAAGGACGTTCACGACCTTCTGCTCCGGTCCGGTATCAAGCGCAAAGTTTTCGACATCGAGAACAACGCCAACGAATGGTTCTACTGCGACCTCGAAACCGCCAAAGCCGCTATCGCCGCCCTCAAACAAGGGCGCAAGTCGCTGCGTCCCGGCGAGATAACCGAAGACCGCTCTCCGATTATCTTCCGACCCGAGCAGGAGGAAGCCATCAAGAAAACCCTCAAGCAATTCAAAAAGGGCAATCAGATGCTTTGGAACGCCAAGATGCGTTTCGGCAAGACTCTGACCGCCCTTCAGGTGGTAAAACTGATGCAGTTCGGGCGTACACTTATCCTCACTCACCGCCCCGTGGTCGATGCAGGGTGGTTCGAGGACTTCGGCAATATTTTCTATGACTCGCCCAACTATCAGTATGGTTCGAAACATAAAGGAGAATCCTTTACCTCGCTCGACAAGCAATTCAAGCAGCATGGCATCCACTATGTTTACTTCGCCTCTATGCAAGACTTGCGAGGCTCGGAAACCGTTGGCGGCAAATTCGACAAGAATGATGAACTTTTCTCAGCTCCGTGGGATCTCATCATTGTAGATGAAGCCCACGAAGGCACTCAAACCGCTCTCGGCAAAGCCGTAATGGAGGAGCTGACCAAGGATAACACCAAAGTTCTCCGATTGAGCGGCACACCGTTCAATCTCCTTGACGATTTCAAGGAAGATGAAATCTACACCTGGGACTACGTCATGGAACAGCGGGCAAAACAAGAGTGGGAGGAAACCCACCCCGGCGACCCGAACCCCTATGCCGGTCTGCCTACGCTCAACATTTTCACTTACGATCTCGGCAGATTGATGAACGAATTTGCCGATGAAGATGTAGCGTTCAACTTCCGTGAGTTCTTCCGCACCAAAGAGGACGGCACTTTCATTCACGAAAAGGATATTAAAAACTTCCTCAATCTTCTAACGAAGACCGACCCCGAAAGCGCATATCCTTTCGCCAACGATGAATACCGCGACATCTTCCGTCACACGCTGTGGATGCTCCCAGGTGTGAAAGCGGCAAAGGCGCTGAGCGCACTGCTTAAAGCCCACCCCGTTTTCCAACACTTCGAGATTGTCAACGTAGCCGGTGACGGCGACGAGGACGAGGAAAACGGCGAAGCACTCAAAATGGTTGAAGCCGCCATCGGTAAAGACCCCGACACAACCCGAACTATTACACTGTCGTGTGGTCGTCTTACTACGGGGGTTAGTGTCAAGCCGTGGATGGGTGTGCTGATGCTGTCGGGTAGCTTCAACACTGCTGCCTCGGCTTATATGCAGACCATCTTCCGTGTGCAGACTCCGGCAACCATCAATGGCCGAGTCAAGGAAAACTGCTACGTTTTCGACTTTGCTCCTGACCGCACATTGCAGGTTCTCGCCACCGTGCCACGTCTTTCTACCAAAGCCGGTAAGACAACTGAAAATCAAAAAAGCGCAATGGGCGAGTTCCTGAATTTTTGCCCTGTTATCGCCATTGAAGGCTCCAAGATGGAAACCCTCAATGTAACCCGTATGCTTCAGCAGCTCAAACGTGCCTACGTTGAGCGCGTTGTCCGCAATGGATTCGAAGACGGATGCCTCTACAACGACGAGCTGATGAAACTCTCTGATATAGAAATCAAAGAGTTTGAAGACCTCAAAGGTATCATCGGTCAGACCAAGGCGATGGGTAATACCGGGCAGATTGATGTCAACAATCAAGGTCTGACAAACGAGGAATACGAGGAAAAGGAAAAACTCGAAAAGAAGAAAAAGAAAGAGTTGACCGAGGAAGAAAAGAAGCGTCTTGAAGAACTGAAAAAGAAGAAGAAAGTCAAGGAGGACGCAATCTCAATTCTTCGCGGCATCTCTATCCGTATGCCTCTTATGCTCTACGGTGCTAAGGTTGAAAACGAGGACGAGGAGCTGACTATC
>SFNC01000078.1 GCA_004554255.1 Bacteroidales bacterium | reverse complement strand
ATAGCGGGCTATGTGACTGAACCAAAAGACTAAAGATGGCCGGAAGCTGCGAGAATACGCTAATATTATATTGTTCGCGGGTGCATGTTTTATTTATTATTACACCGCCCCTGCATTAACAAATATTGGGGAACGGGGTCTTAGTGTGAAAAAGTCGTAAAATAATCCTGTGGCGGCGGTGATTTGGAAAATTTATTGTAAATTCGCATCTTTGAAATGATTGTACTAAAGGACATACATAAAAGTTTTGGCGCACTGGAGGTGTTGCGCGGCATCAGCCTTGACATAGAGCCGGGGCTGGTAACGTGCATCGTGGGCCCCAGCGGAGCCGGCAAAACAACTCTGTTACAGGTCCTTGGCACCCTCGAGCGCCCGGACAGCGGGAGCATCCTGTACAATGACACCGATGTGTCGCGCCTCAACGACAGGCGCCTGTCGCAGTTCCGCAACTCGCACATCGGTTTTGTGTTCCAGATGCACCGTCTGCTCCCCGAATTTACCCTGCAGGAGAACGTGGCGCTGCCGGCGATGATTGCCGGTGATTCGCGACGCGTGGCCATGCAGAAGGCCGCGGATATCCTGCAGAAACTCGGCCTGGCCGACCGGATGGCGCACCGCCCCGACCAGCTGTCGGGTGGCGAGGCGCAGCGCGGTGCCGTGGCACGCGCACTTATCAACAATCCCACCGTCGTGCTCGCCGACGAGCCCTCCGGTAGCCTGGACTCTCACAACCGCCAGGAGCTGCACAAGCTGTTTTTTGACCTCCGCGACAGTCTTGGCACGACTTTTGTAATTGTTACTCATGACGAGAGTCTGGCAGACAATGCCGACACCGTAATTCATATCGCCGATGGTGCCATAACACATGTGGCCCGGCGCAATAACTCTAACCATATTAATTAATAACAAGACATGATCAAGAAAATCAAATCTCTTTGCCTGGCAGTCCTCTCTTCCGTTATAGCCATGACAGCCATTTCGGCATGCAACAGTGACAGTGGCGGCAACGGTGGCGGCGGCACAGACTTTCAGACCATGATTGTCACCATCGCTTCCATGACCGACAGCGGAACCTCCTTCACCTATCAGAACGGCGGCGTCACAAGCTCTGTAATCACTCTTACCTCAACACAGGCTCTCAATAAGAAGGCTTTTAAGGAAGGCGACCGCGCCATGATTGCGTTCCTATACGAGAACGGAAACCAGTCGGGCACCAACCTCGGCTCCGGCGAAATCAAGCTTTACGCCATCTCTCCCGTTATAAACGGTGTGCTGAAGACTTCGGAGACCGGCGAGTCCATGACCTCGGCGCCCCTGGAAAGCGCATACTGCTGGATGGCCGGACCGTACATAAACATACAGGTCGGCTGCGTTTTACGCAAGGAACCCAAGAAATTCCAGCTTGTCCTGGACGAGAAAACAGCCGGCGAGGAATACCCCTCCGTTTACCTGCTCTTTGAATCGGACGACGAGACCAACGGCGTCCTCAAGACTGTGGTTTCATCCTTCAACCTCACCGAATTCTGGGACAACCCCGCCAATTACAAAGGCTTCAAGCTCAAGACCTCCGTCCTCAACGGCCAGCGCGAATGGACTTTCAACCGCTACGGCATGGCTCCGGTAGAGCCCCTGCAATAATCCAAACAGCTAAAAATCAACGTAAATATAAACCATAAAAATAACATAAAAATAATAAGAAAATGGACAACAAGAATCAGAACGAAATTAAAATAGAACTCACACCCGAAATCGCTGCCGGACACTACGCAAACCTGGCCGTTATCGCACACTCCGCCGGCGAATTCTTCCTGGATTTCATCGCCGTATCTCCCAACGTACAGCAGGCCCGCGTACAGACCCGCGTGATCATGACCCCCGAAAACGCCAAGAACCTCCTGTTTGCCCTGCGCGACAACCTCACCAAATACGAGGCTACTTTCGGCGAAATTGAGCGCAAAATGCCCAAAAACCAGGACGGCAACAACTTCCAGGCCTAATCTCCTGACAATGAGAGAGAACAACCTTTGCATTTACAACTCCATGTCGCGAACCAAAGAGGTTTTCACGCCTCTTAATCCCGGCATGGTGGGTTTATACGTCTGCGGCCCGACGGTGTACGGCGACGGCCATCTGGGCCACGCCCGCCCCGCCATAACCTTCGACGTTGTCGCACGCTACCTGCGCCACCTCGGATACAAAGTCCGCTATGTGCGCAATATCACCGATGTAGGCCACCTGGAGCACGATGCCGATGACGGCGAGGACAAGATTGCCAAGAAGGCACGCCTCGAGCAGCTCGAGCCCATGGAAGTCGTGCAGTTCTATCTTACCAGATACCACGACGCGATGCGCCAGCTCGGCGTGCTGCCGCCGTCAATAGAACCGCACGCATCCGGACACATCATAGAACAGATCGAGTACATCAAGAAGATTCTTGACGCCGGATACGCATACGTAAGCGACGGCTCCGTTTACTTCGATGTCCCCAAATTCAACAAGGATTTCGGCTACGGACGCCTGTCCGGCCGCGACATAAACGAGCTCCTCGCCACCACCCGCGCCCTTGACGGCCAGGAACAGAAGCACAATCCCGCTGACTTCGCCCTTTGGAAAAAAGCTGCGCCCGAGCACATAATGCACTGGCCCTCACCCTGGTCCGAAGGTTTCCCCGGATGGCACCTGGAGTGCTCCACCATGTCCGAGAAATATCTCGGCGAGACTTTCGACATCCACGGCGGCGGCATGGACCTGAAATTCCCGCACCACGAGTGCGAAATCGCCCAGTCCGTGGCACACAACGGCCACCCGTCTGTAAAGGTGTGGATGCACAACAACATGATTACCATCAACGGCAAGAAGATGGGCAAGAGCCTGGGCAACTTCATCACCCTGCAGGAGTTCTTTACCGGAACGCACCCCCTGCTCACCCAGGCCTATTCACCCATGACAATCCGTTTCTTCATCCTCCAGGCCCACTACCGCGGCACCGTGGACTTCAGCAACGAGGCCCTGCAGAGCGCCGAAAAGGCACTGGGCAGAATGATGGACGGCGTGCGTCGCCTCGCGGACCTGAAGCCCTCGGACAACCCCACTATTAAGGACGAGGACATCGCCGCCATAGAGAAGGCCTGCTACCAGGCCATGGACGACGACTTCAACACCCCCGTGGTCATCGCCAATCTCTTTGACGCCTGCCGCATGATAAACATGATAAACGACGGCAACGCAGCCGCTTCGGCCGCGCAGATAGACGCCCTCAAGTCCATTATGCAGACTTTCCTGGGCGACATCCTCGGTGTAAGCACCGAAAATGCCGCCGGAGAGCAGGGCGAAGCCGCCATGAAACCGTTTGAGGACGCTGTGGATCTGCTGCTGGAGATTCGCTCGGAAGCCAAAGCCAAAAAAGACTGGGCTACCAGCGACCTTATCCGCGACCGCCTCGCCGCCATCGGTTTCGACGTCAAGGACACCAAACAGGGTTTCGAGTGGTCTGTTAAGAAATAACTTAACTCATAATTAACGTTAAAATAAAAGCGCGGCGCTTGCAGTGTCGCGCTTTTATTTATACATTTGCTTCTCCGACCGGCATACGAAGTTCCTATTCTTTTCATTTTGGATAATTTTTTACTTCCCGCCGGCCGGTTTTTTATTTATTTGTTCATACCATGATATGATTCCCGCTCTGATTAAACTCTTTAATGTTGTGGCCGTTAAACCCGGCGAACAGCTCCTGGATTATAAAAGCCTGAATGCCGGAGCCGTAAAATGCGGCTATTTTGTGATGCCCGAGGCTTGCACCATGGACGTCGTGGATTTCCTCTCGGACCAACAGACCAATTTCAACGCCACTTTCCTCAAGAGCTGGGACGATGTACGCAACCTCTCGGAGGTAGAACTGTGCCTGACGCAGCTGCTGCACTACTTCTCGACCTACGGTACGGATTTCACGGCGCCGACATTTACTCTGAATCAGGTACCGGCATCGCCGGACTATACGCGCCTGAAGGTGATTCGCGCCTGCACGGAACGTGAACTCTTCGACCGAATCGTCGCCATGCTGTCCTCCGGCGTTCCTATCTCCAAAGACACCATGGCGCCGCTAATGGAACAAGTATCAGAGTATTACAACCGATATCAGTGGACAATCAACATAAACGACGTGCGCAACCGCGAGGCACAGGCACGTCTCTGCAAAATATATAACACTCTGCCGGACAGCCCCATAGCTATTCTGCGCCTAATGGTTTACAATGCCATAGAAGACACGCAGATAATCAAGAACACGGACACTTTCAACGCCCTTTGTGCCAACGCCGCCAAGCTTAGGAACGAGTTCAGCAGCCTGTCCGACGACCGGATGCGCGGTCTGGCATCCATTTTCTACCGCTACAAGCCCATATTCCTTGCCATCAGACAGGGCTTCAAGCGATACCTCAAGGACTCATGCGTCCCCGGCACGCCCATAGCGGATGATATTGCCGTATGTATCAGCAAGATAAACCGTATTCGCAAGATGGCCGTAAGGCTACACAGCCCCATGCGCATTGGGGTGCTTGAGTCGCTGTTCAAGGGCCATTCGATTGACGAGATACGCGACGCCGTCGCGGCCGAGCCATCCATATTCAAACTGGTAAAACTGCTCGCATACATAGACTATGAGCGCACCCCCCACCCCATGAATTTCTACATTATACGTAACGGAAAGGCATTCTTCAAGGAAGCCCGCCGGACAGCTGTCCCCGAAAAATTCATGGACGAAGCATACGCTATAATCCGCGAACGCATAATTAATCACTTGAAGTCCAAAGCCGTAGACGCCGATGGCAAATATTTGTCGGTAAAATTCCCCAACATTGAACTTGCCGCGCCGGTATCGGAGCGACAGATGATTGGCTCCGTTCCTTACGGCTCCTCCTACACGCTGTCAACCAACAACTACATAGGCATTTACTGGCGCAACGAATGGGGCACACATGACTTTGACCTGTGGATTCATCAGATTGACGGCACAAGTATCGGCTGGAGCGCAGCGCACAAAAACGAGGATATCCTTTTCTCAGGCGACATGACCAATGCCGACCCGGAGGCTACCGAGATTTTTTACGGCCGCAAGTCGTGGCCCGACAGCACAGTCACCGTGTCCCGTTACTTCGGGCAGGAAAACTCGCGCTTCAGGCTGTTCTTTGGCCGCGACGAAATAAAGGAACTCCCTCAGAACTACATGGTTAACCCGGATTCCATTGAGTTTGCGGAGGACCTTGTCAGCACCACGCGTCAGATGAAAGTGGCGCTTATCTGCGACGGAAAGGTGTACTTTTCGGCCTTCTCCGGCGGCGAAACCCGTGTTCCGTCACAGAATCTCGCCGTAAACAGCATCACCGCCATCGCGGCGCGACTGCGTAGCTATCAGGCTCTTAAGCCGCTGCTGATGGATGCCGGATTCACCGAGTTTGTCGCCGACGCCGACAATCCCGACGCAAGACCCGGACTTGACCTCACGGCACTCGAAAAAGACACACTGATAAACCTGTTCAGCTGACGCCTATTCGTCCTGACCTGTAAGGAAATACAGGCGCGAAGTGGCGCGGGTAGTGGCCGTGTACAGCCAGCGGTAAAACTCCAGCCCTATCGCGTCAGGCGGGATGGACAGCATGTCCACAATCACGTTCTTCCACTGTCCGCCCTGCGCCTTATGGCATGTCACGGCGTAGGCATACTTCACCTGCAGGGCGTTCCAGTAGCGGCTACTGCGCAGAATCTCGTTCATCAGCCGCTTGCTTATCTCGCCTCCGGCGGCCTCCTCGGTCATAATCGCCTCATACAGAGCCTGCATGCGCGGTGCGCCCAGTGCCGGAGAATCAGTGCCGAGGGCATCCAGGATTATCTTTGTGTCAAAAACTATCGGCTCGCCGTCGGGGCCGGTGCTGTCGCACAGACACACCTGTACGTCGGCGAAGCGGCACCCGTATTTTGTCTCGGTGCCGTAGACATGCTCCACGCGCACAATATCGCCATTGGCCACAAAATCAAGGCCTTTCACCCCTTTCTGCCAGAAATAGTTGTTCTTCGCCACCATCAGCAGGTCGGACGGTACTATTTCCTCCTCGTAATACAGGACCTCTCCACGGATAGCGCGGTTAAAGTCGGTGGCACGGCGATTGGACCGCGTCACCAGTATCGTGCTTTCCACGCCCTCCTCCGACCCGTAGGCAGTGGACAGCACCTCCAGCAAATCCTCCGGAACGGTTATCCGCACATCGTCGTATCCGGCCGTAAATATCTGAGGCTGAGGCATTGGCTCCTGCCGCATGGCGCGGCGCTGCCACGTGGCATTGGCAAGGATTCCGGACATACGGCCCTGGCGCGCCACCGCCGTCAACGTGGCACGTGTCACCTTAAGGCCATAGCCCTTGAGCACCTCTACATCCATCGCCGGCGATATGTCCTGTCCCACGGGCGGCAGCTGGGCAGTGTCGCCCACAAGTATCAGCGAGCAGCCCTCGCCGGAATAGACGTAGTGTATCAGGTCGGTGAGCAAACTGCGGCCCCAGCCGTCCGCCTCCGTGTTTATCATGGATGCCTCATCGACAATAAACACGGCATTTTTCTCGCAGTTTTCCTGCATCCCCGGCACACCGGCACCCAGGGCGTGACGGTAAATCTTACGGTGTATGGTGTTGGCACGAGTCTTGGCATAGGCACCGAAAACCTTGGCGGCACGGCCCGTCGGCGCCATCAGCATAACATGGATTCCCAGACTGCGCATAGAGGCGACAATCGCGCCGATGAGGCTTGTCTTACCGGTTCCGGCATAGCCGTTAAGCACAAACACGCGGTCGCTGCTGTACAGCTCCGCCTCATAGTACGGGCGCAGGCAGAATTTGGCAAGTGCGCCCAACACAGCACTCTGCTGCTCGTTAGGCACATAGCTGAGGGCATCAAGTGTCCGGCGCAGGAATTCCTCGTATGTTATTTCCATGCTTTTGGGGGTATTGTCACATTTTACCGCAAAGTTAACATTTTTTCGCCCGTTCCGCAACCTTAACATCGCACATTTGTTATCAAATAAATGAAAGATGTAACTAAAAATATCACACGGCTGCACATTGCCGCCTGGTGTCACGGAATTGTCCTGGTTCTGTCCGTGATTCTGGTGGCTTATATCTCGATTGACACGTTCCGCGGATGGAGGATTTCCTCGGACATGGAGTACCTGTCGTTCCAGCTGTTTGTATGCACGGTTTTCATCCTGGATTTTTTCGTGGAGCTGTGGATTTCGCGGGACCGCGGCAAGTTCTTAGTTAACAATCTGCTGTTCTTGTTAGTATCCATCCCATACATCAACATCCTGTATGCCATGAACATACCGGTATCGCACGACGTTTTCTACTATCTGCGATTCATGCCGTTGCTGCGCGGTGCGTATGTGTTGCTGCAGTCGGTGGGATATATGTCCAATATCCGCATTGTCAACATTTTCCGGACATACATTGC
Source organism: Bacteroidales bacterium (assembly GCA_004554255.1). Classification (GTDB taxonomy): domain Bacteria; phylum Bacteroidota; class Bacteroidia; order Bacteroidales; family Muribaculaceae; genus CAG-873. Next base: position 1,593 of record SFNC01000078.1, on the reverse strand, counting down.
ACTTATGGGCCTAACGCTTTACTTTGGCGCACTGATGTTCTTCTGGCGCGAACATGCCGTGAATCCGGGCGTGCTGACGTTTCGCGACTCCATGTACTTCTGCGCCTCGCAGATGACGACTCTCGGATGCGACATCTTCCCGGTCACGGGCTCCGGGCGGCTGATCTCCTCGGTTCTGTCCATTCTGGGCATGGCAATGTTCCCGCTGTTCACGGTCTACCTTGTATCGCTGGTGATACGCTTTTTCAAGCGCGAGCAGAAGGCTCGCGAAGAGGCCACGGAGACACTGCCGAAAGAAAATCAACCGGTTTCTTGACCCTTTCGGCAATAAACCATATCTTTGCATTGAAATAACAATGACACATGAGACGTTCATCACTATTAATCGCTGCCATAGCAGTCTGCGCGCCGCTCGCCGTCGCCGGCCCAAAAATCAAATGGCTGTCAACCGACCATAACTTCGGCGCCTTCAACGAAAGCGTGGGCAAGGTCACCGCCGTATTCCGGTTTGTCAACGATGGCGACGAGCCTCTGGTAATCACCGGTGCCCGCGCCAATTGCGGGTGCACCACGCCCAAATATCCTGTAGAGGCCATCGCCCCCGGCGATTCTGCGCAGATTTCAGTGGATTTTGACTCGGGAGGCCGCCCCGGACGTTTCAACAAAAAAGTGTATATAGACACCAACACGGAGCCGGCAAGGAGCACGCTCACCGTCCGCGGCGTGGTGATTGGCGACGAAGCGTCCGTGGCGCAGAGATATCCTGTTGACATGGGCGATATCCGCCTTGCACGCTCTGCCGCATTACTCGGAATAGTGACAAAAGGGCACATCAAGAGTGTGTACCTGAATGCCTACAACGCCACTAACGATTCTGTGCGTCCCGCCGTCCGCGATGTCCCCAAATGGCTTGACATCACCATGGCGCCGCCGGCAATCGGGCCCGGTGAACAGCTCTCGATATCCTTTCTGGTAAGACCGGACAAAACGCCGCTCTACGGCGTGGTGTCGGACACGATTACAATTGTCCCCGACCCGCTGAAACCCGAGAAAACATACCGCCTGCCGGTAGTTGTAAGCATCAACGAGGACTTTTCAAAGCTCTCCGACAAGGAGTTACGCGACGCCCCGGCGGCAATACTCTCCTCCGAGCGAATAAACCTGGAAAACATCCCTGCAGCAAATACCACGGAAACAACATTCTCAATAAAAAATGACGGCAAATCCCCGCTGAAAATCCGCCGTATTTACTCACCCGACCCGGGCATCGCCATCGCCACCAAGGCCACAACCATAAAATCCGGCAAAAAAGCCGATGTTATGGTCTCTGTGACCCCGGCACCGGATGCCGAGCTCGTCAACGCCCGCATCACCGTCATCACCAACGACCCCATCACCCCCGTCCAGACCATCCGCCTCACCGCCCTCCCCCAATAGCCGCTCAACTCACGCAAAGGGATTTTTATCTCGCGCGGAGAACGCCGAGCTCGCGGAGGAGGGTGTTGCAGAACCGCCCTTGGTTAAAGCCCCGAGAATTGGATATTTTGGCAGAATCGGCGATTTTTCAAGATTTGTGCGGATATTCGATTCTCA
>SFNC01000077.1 GCA_004554255.1 Bacteroidales bacterium | reverse complement strand
ACTTTCAGTCTCCCGTCAATTTCGCCAATGGTCATCTCCCGAACTCCTCTCCGCGTCATGTCTTTCAACCAATACGACGAAGTCTTAGACAGCGACCTGAAGGGATGCACATTTACCGTTGAGCCGGAATCAATTGGATACGTCGATGACGATGCCATTTTTCACGCAGCCGAAGTCGCTGGTAGCGGAAAGATTATTGCACACTACGCCGACTTCTCCGCTGAACTTGCTGTAAACACCATCGGAGTCACTGAAGTGAAGCCTGATTTCTCTGCGCTCCTCGTCGACGACACACCAAGACAAATCAGCGGGATTTACGGCGTGATGGAAACAGGCAGAGTTGGCATTGATGTCGGTGCTATTGCCTGGACTTCATCGCCTGAAGGTTTTGTTGACATTACATCAGACGGTGTTATCACAGGTTTAAAGGAAGGCGAAACCACTGTCACCGGAAGCATTGGAAACGTAAGTTTCAGCTTCCCGGTCACTGTACAAATAGTTCCTCAGCATTTCGCTGTCGTCGAGCAATTTAGCAATATTGAAAGCGGCGATTTCAAGGCCACTTTCTCCTCTGCAGTAAAAAACAAAGTAATTGATTATACTTCTCTCCCAACTGGCTGGACAAGTGGCGTAAACATCAGCTTTGACCTAGCTACTGGGCGTGGCTCAAACGTCAAATTCTCTCCTAAACGAACTTTATACTCGCTCCCCGACGCATTGACTCTTAAGGTTTTTGACAGCCCTGATATCATGACTACCATCACATTCCAGTTTATTGATGCAATGGGGAAGCGTTTTAGCCTCACTGCTGAAGACATGGAAGCCGGAGACAATGTCTATCGCGTCGACTTTAAGAATAATGAAGAGGCTTTCGCCGTATATCGCTACCCCATTACTCTGCAGACCATGACTCTATACCTCACCGGTGCTGCCGCTAATGGATGCAACCTCGCCATCGGAGACCTGACCGCCATTTACCCCGATTTTGCTGGTGTTGACCATATTGTTTCCGACTCGCTTGCTCCGAATAAGCTTGATGCTAAGGTTCTCGGCGAGCAGATTGTCGTAAATCACTGTGAATCTGTAAAAAGCATCACCATCTTTAACTCTGCCGGAATTGCTGTCGCATCTGCCAAAACCAGTGGCGAGAACTCTACGGTAATAGACGCAAAATGTCTTCCTTTAGGAATATATTTTGTCACAGCATACGGCAATAATTCTTGCCAAACAGCTAAAATCTTGATAAAATAATACAAAACAAATATAATAATGAAAGTAAGACCCTGTTCCCCAATATTTGTTAATGCAGGGCGACATGCTCCGTTTTCGTCACAACCTTCAGCGAATAGGGGAAATTTTTGTGCCGCTTCGTGTCAGGAGGCCCGCTTGGCTTAGCCAAGGAAGGCGCGGAGATTGCCACCGTTAATGTTCTTCATGTGGCGTAGGGCATTCTCCTTTATCTGGCGGACGCGCTCACGCGTCAGCCCGAATCGTAGGCCTATTTCCTCCAGCGACAGCTCCTCACGCCCTATTCCGTAACAGGATTCCACAATGTCACGCTCCCTGTCCGGGAGATTCTGCAATGCCCGCTTCAGCTCCAGGGCCAGCGACTCGTGATTCAGCAACGCGTCGGTAGGAGCGGAATCCGTGTCGGACATCACATCCAGCAACGTATTATCCTCGCCGTCGCCAAGCGGAGTGTCCATAGACACACTGCGTCCCGACATCCTGTAGCTCTCCTTTACCTTTTCAATCGGAATATCCAGCTGGTCGGCTATCTCCTGCGGGGATGGCCGGCGCTGATTTTCCTGCTCAAAGTCGGCTATCGCGCGCTGAATCTTGTTGAGCGAGCCCACCTGATTCAGCGGCAGACGCACTATTCGGCTCTGTTCGGCCAACGCCTGGAGGATGCTCTGGCGAATCCACCATACGGCGTAAGAAATAAATTTGAAACCGCGGGTCTCGTCAAATTTCTCGGCGGCTTTTATCAGCCCGAGGTTGCCCTCGTTGATAAGGTCGGACAACGCCAGACCCTGATTCTGATACTGCTTTGCCACCGAGACCACGAATCGCAGATTTGCGCGCACCAGACGGTCCAAAGCATTCCGGTCGCCTTTGCGGATTCGCCGGGCCAGTTCCACCTCCTCATCGGGCGAGAGCATAGGCTCGCGCCCGATATCCTGAAGATACTTGTCCAGAATCTCGCCGTCGCGCCGCGTTATGGATGCATTTATCTTAAGTTGTCTCATCTCAATAAGTTATTAGTGCGAAAGGGCTCAGCCATCCTGCTATGGGATGGAGCCCATCCACTCTTACCTAACATTCCAGACACCACGAAAGTTTTTCCATTTATGCAGTTGGTAAAACTTTTTTTACCAACGTCGGTAAATTAGCGAAACAGATGAGCTGACGCCGACGCCCATCCCTGCGAGGCGTTGCGGATGCTAAGGCGTGTGATACCCGAGATTCCGGGCAGACTTGACCGTATCGCGCGGTAAATATCCGACGCACATTCCATACCGCTGAGGCGGATATTAAGAATCATGTTGCCGCGCTGCGAAACCGTTGCAAAAAGAATATCGGAAGGAGAGATTGTGCTCATAATTACGGGTATTTTGCGTTAAACATCTGTTTGATAACGCAAAATTACAACCGCACATGAGAATCATCCATTCCCACCAAACCAAATGAATATTAAATCAAGCGTTTAGACCCCGTTCCCCTCATCGCCTTAGCGCTTTCGGAGAAAGAATATTTGTTAACGCTGGGGAACGGGGTCTAAATCATGATGGCGATAATGGCGAGGGGGGCGAGGTAGCGGAGGATGAAGATAATGGCCGTTGCTGCGGGGGTGCGCAGCGCATTGTTGTTGGACAGCTGGTTGCGCATGAGGCCCTTGGGCGCAAACCAACCCACGTACAGGCAGGTGCCGAAGGCTATCAGAGGCAACATATACTCGTTGGATATCATGTCGAGGTAATCGAACATAGAGTGCCCGAAGACCTTAACCCATTCCAGCTCGCCGAAGGACAGCGAGCATACTGCCGACAGTATGCACATCGGCCCGAGAACTATCCATACCGCGGCGTTGCGCGACTTGTGGAAGCGGTCCTGCACAAAGCGCACCATCACCTCGCCAAGCGAGATTGTGGATGTGAGCGCGGCCATAAACAGCAACAGGAAGAATAATGCCGACCATACATGGCATCCGGGCATTGAGGCGAAAATCTCCGGAAGCGTTACAAAAATCAGTGCCGTGCCGCCAAGGCTGTGGTCCGTAAGTCCGAACGACGTCACTGCCGGGAAAATAATCAGGCCCATCAGAATCGCCACCACAAGAGTCATGGACACCACCGTCACCGAGGTGCGCGTAAGGTGCGCGTCGGCAGGGTAATATCCGGCGTAAGTGATGAGCACACCCATTCCCAGCGACAGCGAGAACAGCGCCTGTCCCAACGCGCTGAGGCAAGTTTCGGCGGTAATCTTGGAGAAGTCCGGATTCAGGAAATAAGCGACACCCTCGCCGGCATTCGGCAGACTCAGCGAAACCACACAGAACAGGACAAGTAGCACAAACAGCATGGGCATCATTATGTTTGACATGCGTTCTATACCCTTTTGCACTCCGCGCAGGAGCACTATGATGTTTATAAGGATGAACAGCACAGCATAAATCAGGGTGGAGTAGCCGCTGATGACGTATTCCTCCATTCTTCCGTTGAAGAAATTATCGTGATTTCCCTCCGGGATGCCGCCATACAGGCCGCCGTCTATGCTCTCGATAAAGTATTCCAGCATCCATCCGCCCACAACCATGTAAAAAATCATGATCAGGAAAGTGACAATTATGGATGCCAGCCCTACTCCCCACCATCCGGTACGCGGCGACAAGGCGCGGAACGCACCGATAGCGTCGCTGCGCCCGGCACGGCCCACGGCCAACTCTCCGAGCATCAGCGGGACACCAAGGATAAATACGAATGCTGTGTAGATGAGCAGGAAAGCAGCGCCGCCACCGGCCTGTGCCTCGGCGGGAAACCGCCATACCGTACCTACGCCTACAGCGGAGCCGACGGTAGCTGCAATAACCCCCGCCTTAGATTTGAATTGTGCCATAAATCCTTATTTTTTACCTTAACCTATAATGTCAGAGCAACATGATTGTGCCAAAGTCCTGGGGCCGATGGAAATCCGGCTTGTCGCCGCCTACGGGATTCCAGCTGAGATAGTGCGGAGCGGCTGTTGCCGACGCGCACTTGTAGAAATTACCGCGCATCTGCACCGGCTTGCCCTCGTATTTCACACCTATCAGTTCCAACGGAATGGCCACCAGCAGATTCCATGCAAACATGCCTTCCATCTCGCGGAAAGGCCGTTGGCCGCACGAGGCATAGCGCAGCACCTGCGCCAGCTGATCATCCGTCAGGCGCGTAGGATTCTTACGCTCTCGGCGGAAACTGGCATTTATCGCGCCTATGCAGTTGAACTCGAAATTCCAGTACAGGGAGTCTTCCGGGTCCGGACTTACAAAAAACTCCACACATGAGTCCTGGCTTACCGGCGACTGATTTACATAATTTTCGGCACGCAGGTAATTGCATCGCACGAAAAAGTCTATGTACAGATATTTTCCCGAATGAGCGACAGTGAAAGTGGTAAGCGGCTCGTACGGGTACAGTTGCGGCCAGTTCAGCGAGTCAATGGGGCATCGCGTTCCGCAACGGTCCATCATTGTCAGAAAATCATCGGCACTTGTCAGCGTTGACAGCTCCGGAATATAGGGTACATTAACAGTTTTCATAATCAGTTGGTAAAAGCCATAACCGTACCTACAATGGCCATGATAATCAGCAAGGCACCTATCACGCGGTTAATCAGCCACAGCGAGCGCACATTGAACCTGCGCCGCAAGCGGTTCACCAGCATAGTAACCAGATACCACCATATCAGCGCACCGCCCAGTATCGACAGGTATGCCAGCGCATAGTGCCAGATGGAATAGCAGTCGGGCATAATGAACTCAAAGCGGGCAAAAAGGCCGATTATAAAGAAGAGTATCAGTGGGTTGGAAACCGTGAGGAAAAATCCACTAACCACGTCGGTAAAGTAGTTTTTTGACGCCTCGGGGTTGTTTGGCTGCAAGGCGCGCGTAGGGTTCTTGCGGAACAGGAAGACGCCGAAAGCTGCGAGGACCACGCCGGATACTATCTTCAGCAGCTGCTGGTTGCTCTCAATGAAATCAGTGATAAAACTGATACCGAAACCGGTGAGCAGGCAATAGAACAAATCGCTGAGCGCCGCACCGATACCGGTGAAGAAGGCCGGCCACCGCCCCTTGCTGAGGGTACGCTGGATAATCAGCATCCCTATCGGGCCCATGGGGGCCGATATGAGGACACCGATAGCGATTCCGCGCGTCAGTATGTACAATATTTCGTTCATGGCCTCAGTTCCGGCTGTTTCGTGTTAGTACGGGGCACCGCGTTGTTTCGGCATCCATACGGGAAAGTTCAGTGAACTTCAATGTGCAAATGTAGTAAATTTCCGCCAACGAACCCAAATTTAAGCACAAAAAATGATAAATAAACAATAGAAATGCACATAATCGGGGATAATCGGCAGTGTCACTCGTCCAGATTATATTTGTGCAGGAGGACATTGTATCGCGGCGTTGCCCTGAAATCCCTCAGCCAGGCATTCAGAGTATCGCATAGGGCCTGATTTTCCCGGCGCAGTCCCCACGACTGGAACTGGGTGAAGCTGACCGCCGTCGAGGCATCCAGAACCGAGTCGGCCGCAGCCATTCTCCTCGCCAGCCCGGCATTTACAACCGCGCGCGGAATCTCGCCGGCGACAACGAGCATCGCCAGATGCTCGGATGTGTACGGATGGTCTGTCACGATATAAATAGTATCGCCAATTTCAGCCGAGAGATTGCGGATGCGTGCCACAAAAGGCGACCCGGCGGCTATCCACACCGAGTCTCCGGCCAGCCCGTGTGCCTCGGCAACAAACCCGGGGGCGTCCTTACGCTGCACCAGCACCTCGCGGTCCAGGTACACGCGCTGTGTCAGCAACAGTTTCTCCTTTAACGAGGATGTGGACGGCAGCGAGGACACTACAATGTCAAAAACGCCCTCATCCACGCCGCGCAGCGCATATTCCATAGGTGCGAAGGGATGGAACTTTACCGCACGGCCGTGTGCCGCAGCCATCTCGCGCAACATATCATAATCCAGCCCGCTGACCGTGTCGGCGGCCAGGGAGTAGGACAGCGGCGAGATTTCTATGGCCACATCCAGGGTATCTCCGCCCGATTTCGGGGGTAAGTCTCCCGAGAATGGCGAGCCTCCTGCATGAGAGCATTTCCCGAGCATGAACATGGCCGCCGTGGCTACGACAAGAGCCGTGACCATCGCCCATAACCGGGGTTTCTTCTGCTTGATATACTCCTTGACCATGCGTGCGGTGGATTTATCAGTTGGCAAAATCTACCGACAGACCAATCAGGAAGCGCCTGGGGTTCAAGGGATAGCCCGGCATGGCAAAATAGTTCTTGCCGGTCATGCCCTGGTTTATATGTGCCATCTGCACATAGAAACGTACCTTACTGAGCTTCATGTTGGCATACAGGTTCATAAACGGATAATTGCCGACCTTTGTCCTGCGCTGGTTTGCGAATGTCATGGTAGCCGGCTGGTACAGAGGCGAATAATACTCGGTGTAATAGTCGCAGTCTATGCCGAACTGCACATGCAGTGTGGCAAGACGGAACAGCAGGTACAGATTGGAATACACCGCGAACTTGGGAATATCTATAACCGAGGCATTACTTGAGGCCTGGTAAGTGAGCGAGTTATCCCAGTTCAGGGCGCGATAGCCCAGGTGCTGATGCAGGCGTGCCGAGAAAATCTGCACGCTTCCGCTATGCTGTACGGGCAGGAACTGTTCGCCGAAGTAAATGTGATTCTGAACGTTTTCCACGCCCACATTCACTGTAGTGCCCACGCGGTCCAGGTGCAGAACTCCGCCGACCTTGTAGGTGCGCTCCTTGCCGAAATCGTTATACCATATAAAATGATTTGACACATACTGGTTCAGCAATGGCGACGGATGCTCATTGTTGAAGCGTCCGTATGCACGCAGCGACACGGTGTCTCCGAGCAACGGGAAACGTGTTCCGATGTTACCCTCCAGCAGGACATCTCCGGCGGCCGGGCCCACAAGTCCGAAACGGGCATTGGCCTCGTAAGTGAGCAGGCGTCCCTTCTGTTTGGTGAACTGACCGCCCACGTAAAGCAGATTCTGCGTGAGGCGCGGCTCTATGCGGCCATAATTATCAGGCAGCGGCGACATCTCATACTGGCTGAGGTCCAGCGTATCGGCCGTCTGCCCATATTTGCGGATTTCGTGGGTCACATAGGCGGCAAGTCCGAATTTCGCATACTTGTGGAAGCCCTCAAGCATGGAGATTCCGAACGTGTTCTGCAATGTCCGGTATGTGGTCTTGTCGTATGTGTTGTTAGGATTCAGATATGTGTTCTCGAAGAATTTCGCAGTTTCCGTAGGAGTTTTATCCGAGAATACATGCCTGGAATGGCGATAGTTAAGCGTCCATATGAACGAAGACACAGGTATATACGTGCGTTTCACAGTAGTATCGTTCACCTGCTCCTCATGCCAGTATCCCACCTTGTAACGGCTGTTCAGGTACAGCTCTCCGCCCACAAGGCGCGAGTGCGCGTTGTTGAGGTTTACGGGGATGGACTTTGCGTCAATTGACGTCATGCCGGCCTGAACCTTCTCAGGGTCAAGGATATAATCGTCGTTGGTGATACCGCCGTTCTCCTTGTTCAGCATGTTGTAGTGATTGTAAAAGCCCTGGAACTCAAACCTGTCGCCCATATACGAGCCGTTAAGCCCCCACGTCAGGTGATTTGTATTCTGGTTCTGATATGAACCCTTGGAATACAGATAGTCGAAAATCGCTCCCACCTGCGCCTTGCGGTTGATATTCCCGGAGAAAATGCCCTTGAGGCGGTCCTGGCTGTTTTCCTTGCCGCCGCCGGTATTGTAGCTGAGCAAGGTCATGGGGATACGCGTGTTGTAGAAACGCATATCCTCAAGCGCCGGCATCCAGGCCCTCAGGGCGTCACGGAAAAAGAATTCGCTGCGGGGCTTGCGCTCCAGCCATATCATGTTTTCTCCGGCGCCTCCGAGATTGCCGGTGGTACAGTAAGCGTCCGAGACCTCGGAGGGGATTGCCTGCCGCGAGTAATTCTGGAACAGTGTGTCTATAGTAGACGGCTCATGCAGGCCCAGCGGCGGTAACACCGTCCAAGCCTCGGACGGTGCCACCTTGGGCATCTTGGGATGATTATGACGCAACGATTTGGGGCCGGAGGGCTCCTGCCCCTCGCCGTTGATGTCGTTGCTCTGCGCAAACGTCACGGCGGCACCGGCAAATAATATCGTGGCTGTTACGATTAGTTTTCTAAACATTAATAGGCTGTTTACTTGAGTTTTACCTTATAGTTCGCCAACACCTCCCGCATCTGCAGGGACAGATTGGACGAAGCTACCTGTATGGCTTTGTCCACATGCACAATCGCTTTGTCGAAATAACCGTGTCTGTCAGCGAATTCCAGAGTCTTGAACATAAGCTTTACCGTGCCGTTGGCGAAAGTGGGGCGCGAATAGTAAATCCGCTCCAGCTCCACGGCCAGGGAGAGCGTGGTAAGCATCATACGCAATACCTGTTCGGCATCCACGCCGAAGGATTCGTATTCCTTTATCATATTCAGAATCACCGAAAAACGCGCCACAAGCGTACCGTGCTTGCTACGGTTTATCTCCTTGTAGATGGCCAGTGCGACCTTTTCCGTGAGCTTCTTGACATCCGGATTCAGGAAGAATTCAAAATACTCTTTTGCCTCCTTCTTAGCCGAATAGACGTCAAGAATCAGCTCACGCAACTGGTCGGCATCCATTGTTGCCAGTTCTTTTTTCAGCTGTGCCTTGGACATATATCTGTCTGGTTAAGAGCCCGTTTCCGGCTGTTAGACCCCGTTCCCCAATATTTGTTAACGCAGGGGTCGCAGATTTCGGTCAGATTTAGTCTTGCAGGTGAAGGAGCATAGCGGGCTATGTGACTGA
>SFNC01000076.1 GCA_004554255.1 Bacteroidales bacterium | reverse complement strand
CTCATCGGTCATGTAGCCCGCTACATTCCCTCTTCAACTTGCGAAATTTCCTCGAAAATACACCGCCCCTGCGTTAACAAATATTGGGGAACGGGGTCTAAATGGTTATATGGAACATTTTGGGGGCAGACATATTGACCTTAGCCGTGTTGGATAAGTCAATATGTGGTTTGGGTTACCGGTCAGAGGAGGGAGAGGGCGGCGAGGGTGTAGGAGCGGAGGCCGAAGCCGGCGATTACGCCGCGGCAGACGGGGCTGATCAGGGAGGTGTGTCGGATGGTTTCGGGGCGTGCGTGGACGTTTGTGATGTGGACTTCCACCACGGGGAGGGGTATTGCGGCGATGGCGTCGGCGATGGCGAGGGAGGTGTGGGTGTATGCGCCGGCGTTGAGGACGATGCCGGCGATGTCGGCGTCGGCATATCCGGCGGCGTGCAGGCGGTCTATTATCTCGCCCTCGTGGTTGGACTGGAAGTATTCTACTTCGGCGCGGCCGCCGACGGCGGCGCGCACTTCCGCGAGCATGTCCGCGGTGGTCTGCGAGCCGTAGATTTCCGGCTCGCGTTTGCCCAGCAGGTTAAGGTTGGGGCCGTCTATTATCAGTATTTTCATGGGACAATTTATTTAACCATGACATTCTGAGTTGGCGGCAGGGTGGCGTTGCGCCGGTCTACGGCGTCGGTGACGGTGTGTGCCAGATGTATGAAGGCCTGTGCCGAGATGCTGTTTTCGGTGGCGATGGGCCGTCCGGCGTCGTTGTGCTCGCCCACGGCGGCAACCAGGGGAATCTGCGCCAGCAGTTCCAGGCCGGAGTCCTTGGCGAGGCGCGCCGCGCCGCCGTTGCCGAAGATGTAATATCGCTCGTCGGGATGCTCCTCGGGGGTGAACCATGCCATGTTCTCCACTATTCCGAGAACCGGCACATTCACCTTGTCGCCCACGAACATGGCGATACCCTTGCGAGCGTCGGCCAGGGCGATTTCCTGGGGTGTGCTTACGATAACCACGCCGGTAATGCCGAGGGTCTGGACAAGGGTAAGGTGTATGTCCGATGTTCCCGGCGGCATGTCTATGATAAAGTAGTCGAGCGTGCCCCAGTCGGCCTGCTCTATAAGCTGTTTCAGAGCGTTCGAGGCCATGCCGCCGCGCCAAAGCACGGCGCTGTCGCGGTCTACGAGGAATCCGATGGACAGCAGCTTCACGCCATATTTCTCAACGGGGATGATAAGGTCCTTGCCGTCCACGTTGTGCATGTACAGCTGAGCGTCCTCCACGCCGAAAATCTTGGGCACCGAGGGGCCGAAAATATCGGCGTCAAGCAGTCCCACGCTATATCCCTCGGCGGCAAGAGCCACGGCAAGGTTTGCGGCGACGGTGCTTTTGCCCACGCCGCCTTTTCCGGATGCCACGCCGATGATGTTTTTAACGCCGGGGAGCGGATTAACGTGCTCGCGTACCGTTGCCGGGCGTGTCTTTACGGCGATATTGCCGCGGATTTCTGCGTCGGGCGATGCAAAAGTCAGGATTGCCTGTTCGGCGGCCTTTACCACCGACTTCATGAACGGGTCGGTGGCCTTGTCGAAAATCAGGGAGAAGGACACCTTGTTGCCGTCAATGCGGATATCGTCCTCCACCATATTGCTTTCCACGATGTTTTTACCGGTGCCGGGGTAGCGGACCGTGCGCAGAGCGTCAAGAATCAGTGCTGGATATAGAGTCATTGTATTTTATGTTCTTAAGCCTTCGGATTCAAGGGTTCCGCGCGAGTATGAGCGGTAAGTGTCCCTGTCGAAGGCGGTATCGTCAATTTCGGTGATAGAATCGGCCGGAGCGGTCAGCGCGAAGGCCAGGTACTTGATGGTGAGGCCGCGCGCTATCCACTGTTTTTCGTAGTGGGTCTTGATGTCCAGGAAGGGCAGCGTGCCGGCAGGACGGTTGTGTACGTCCACCACATTGTGTATGATGTCCACGGCCTCGGGGTTGGCTTGGCAGAGCCCTAAGGTATAGGCGTACAGGAATGGCGAGTCGGTCTTTAGATTTATAACGCCGCCGCGCTCCAGAATGTTGTCGTAGAGGCGCAGAAAACGCGTAGAAGTGAGGCGCTTGCGCTGTTTCTTCATCTGCGGGTCGGGGAAGGTAATCCACAGGCGGCTCACCTCGCCGGGGGCAAAGAATTGGTCCAGCAGCTCGATTGAGGTGCGCAGGAAGGCCACGTTTTTCAGTCCTTCGGCCCGAGCCTGGCTGGCACCGGACCACATGCGGGCGCCTTTGATGTCGATTCCTATGAAGTTGCATTCCGGGAATTCGCGGGCCAGTTCCACCGTGTACTCGCCTTTGCCGCAGCCAAGTTCCACGACAATGGGGTTGTTGTTATGGAAGAACTCGCTGTGCCATTTGCCCTTGTAGGGGAATCCGTCGCGTTGCAGGACAGCAAAGGGGTACTGGAGCACGAAGTCTATCGTCTCCATGTCGGCGAATTTGGCCAGTTTGTTTTTTGCCATTGGGAATTAGCGTTTAAGCTTCAGAGACGAGCGGGTTCCGTCCGCAAGAGTAACAGTCACAATGAAGTACGGGTTTGCGAAAGTGGCGGTCTCCACCTCGGCGGTGGTGCCGTTTGCCTGCAGAGAGACAAGGGTTGCGCCGGAGATGTCGAACAGTTCTACGCGGGCGATGTCCACGCCGGTGGCGGCAATCTGCAGGAGAGTGCCCGCGAATCTTGCCGACAGTGAGGCCGCGGGGGCCTTGTCGCTGACAATATCGTCGATGCCGCTGGTGTAAGAAATATCGAAGTTCTGCCACTGTTCGGCGCTCTTGAAGTCGCTGTAAAGATCCTCGTTGACCTTAAGCTTTACCGACGGCTGGTCCACCCCGGCCCATACGTCCGCGCCGATTTTGGGGCGTGCGGAGAGGGCTGCGGCGTCAATCTCGGTGAGGCCTGTCATGCCCTCCATGGCGCCGTCGCCGATGTATGCCAGCGTGGCGGGCAGATGCAGCGTGGTTGTGGCGGTATTTCCGGTCATGGCATAGTTGCCGATGGACTGCAGCGATTCCGGGAATGTGGAAAGCGCCAGCGACTCGGTGCCTTTCAGCAGATAATCGGCCAGATTTTTGAGGGTTTCGGGGTAGTAGAGGGTGGCAAGCTGCTTGTCGTCGAAGAAAACGCCGGGGGCGCACTTCACCGACGGTGATGCTATTGACGCCTGCTCCAAGGCCGGCATCTGTGCGAAAGCGAACTCGCCGATGGTGTCCAGGGACGTGGCGGCGCTGAGGTCTGCGTTAACCAGTCCGGAAGCACGGAAAGCCCCCGAGCCGATAGCCTTGAGGCCGTTGCCGAAATTGAACTCGGACAGCGCGGCGGTGTTGCTGAAGGCGCGGTCTCCGATGGCGACGACGCCCTCGGCGCCGGAAACCTCGGAAAGGTTCGCGCAACCGTCAAAGGCACCGGCGGCAATGCTTGTGCCGGGGGCAACGGTAACGGTACGCACCTCCGAGCCGGCGAAGACATTAGCGCCCATCTCGGCGGCGGGATATGTTATTTCGGTGGCTGCTATTGCCGCGAAAGCGCCGTCGTCAATTTTTTTGACGCCGGAAAGGTCGGGCAATGCGGCAAGCGGCGCTGTGGCGAAGGCCATGCTGCCGATTTCCGTAACGCCGGCGGGGAGGGCGACAGACGTGAGGCGCGAACCGGCAAAAGCTCCGGCGGGGATAAGGTCTGCGGGATAATTGCGCATGCCGTTTATGGTTTTCTCGCCGTTATAAGCCATGATTCTTGCCCCGGAGAGGTCCAGGGAGACAAGGGCTTTGGCATTGTTGCCCAGGTAATAAAGGTCTGAGGCATCCAGCTGTCCGGAAACAGTAAGAGAGGTCAGCGTGGCAATGTCGTTGTCGCCGAGAGCTTCGGCAAGCGTGCCGGGGTTGGCGACATTGACATCCAGGGCGGAGGCCCCGATTGCGAAGGACAATGCAGCTGCAGAGAGGATGAGTTTATATTTCATAGTCTGTTTATATATGGCGTTATTTTGTTTTATAATATTAACGTGTGCGGTGGGGTTTTATTATGCAAACACAGGCGGTTCAAGGTGCCTCAGGTTGTAATTCGATGCCATGGATTCGCCGTAGGCCCCGGCGGACAGAATGGCGAAGATATCGCCACGGTGTGTTACGGGCAGAATCTCGTCTACGGCAAAGGTGTCCGAAGTCTCGCAGACGGGTCCGACAACGTCGTATTTTTCGGTCCCGGTGCCGGGCGCGGCGGTGAGGTTTTTCAGCACGTGGTGTGCCTGGTACAGCGCCGGGCGTATAAGTTCAGTCATTCCGGCATCAAGGATAATGAATTTTCTGTCCATGCCGTTTTTTACAAACAATACCCTTGAAATCAGCGACCCGCATTGCGCCACAATGGCGCGTCCCGGCTCGCAGTGGATACGTTGTCCGGGCGACAGTTTTATGCCGTTTGTCACAACGTCGAAAAACGCGGAGAAATCGGGGATGGGATTGGCCTCCGGGTTATCGTAGTCTATACCCATTCCGCCGCCAACGTTTATAATGGAAATTTCAACGCCACGGTTGCGGCAGTGTTCCACAATCCTGTTTATGCGTTGGCACAGAATGGTAAAAGGCTCGGCAGTAGTTATTTGCGAGCCGATGTGGAAATGCAGCCCCTTAAGGACAAGAGCGGGAGAGGCGGCAACGGTATCCAGGGCCTTGTCCAGCATGCGCATGTCTATACCGAATTTGTTCTCCTCCAGCCCGGTTGTTATATAGTAGTGCGTGTGCGCGTCAATGTCCGGGTTTATGCGCAGAGCGATGGTGGCGGTCTTTCCCGCCGCAACGGCCAGGGAGTTAATCACGGAAAGTTCCTCAATGGATTCTACGTTAAAACAGCCAATCCCGGCATTTAATCCACAGATAATCTCGTCGTCGGTCTTGCCCACTCCGGCGAAAAAAATGCTTTCCGGGGCAAATCCGGCACTGATAGCGGCCTCAATTTCGGCACCGCTCACACAGTCGGCGCCAATTCCGAAAGCCGCCACTTCCCGGAGTATTACCGGGTTTGTATTCGCCTTTATGGCGTAATGCACTGTCACCGGGCGCCCTGCCGCAGCTTCGGTGATGTGCCGCAGAGTGGCGCGCAGCAATTCTAAATCGTAATAATAGAACGGCGTTTTATGATTTTGAATTTTGGTAAGGTCAACCATTTACTATAGATATTTGGAGAATAAGTGCCAGAGAGCCACGGCCGTGGAGACGGCGACATTCAGCGAGTGTTTGGTGCCGGCCTGCGGGATTTCCAGGAAGGCGGAACAGCGGGCCACAATGGCGGGGTCCACGCCGGCCACTTCGTTGCCGACAATCAGTGCGGTACGCTGGCCCGGCGCCGGGGAGTATTCCTGCAAAGGCACCGACCCGTGTACCTGCTCGAGGCATACCGGTGTCCAGCCCTCGTCGGTGAGGGCGTCCACGGCGGCGGCGGTGGTGTCGAAGTAACGCCATGCCACAGATTCCTCGGCGCCCAATGCGGTTTTGTGGATTTCGGGCGAGGGTGGGGTGGCGCTGATTCCGCACAGAACCACTTCGGCCACGGCAAAAGCGTCGGAAGTGCGGAAAATGGAGCCTATGTTGTTGAGGGAGCGGATATTGTCAAGCACCACCGCCACAGGCGTCTTGGGCTTTGCGCGGAATGAGTCCACGCTGTCGCGGGCCAGGTCGGCGATGTTCTTTTTCAGCCGGACCGTTGTGCCGGCGGCAGACCATCCGGGACACAGATACTGCATGGGGACGGTGACAAACCGGCGCGCATCGGCGCGAGGATGCGGAACGGTAAGCTCCGGTGTCTGCATGCGCACGCCGTCAATGTCAATGATGTCAATGTCGATGTCGCGGTCGCGGTAAGTGCCGTCGGGGTTGCGGTGAGGCGAGTCGGCGCTCACAGCCTTTTCTATATCCTGCAGGGAATGCAGCAGAGTCAGCGGCTCGGGCATTTCGCCGTCAAAGTCCAGGGCCACGCCTACATTCAGGAACGTAAGCGGACTGTCGAACCCCCATGACGGGCTCTCGACGGGCGGCGCGGTACGTAACACGGCGGCCGGCCATGCCTCATGAATAAGGCATATCGCCTTATTTATGAAGCTCTGTCGGTCGCCGCGGTTGCTGCCTATGTTAAGATATGCAGTAGGCACCGTGAGTGGTGTTTAGAGGCTGCGGTTAACTTCTACTTCCTCGAAAGCCTCTATCATGTCGCCGACCTTAAGGTCGTTGTAGCCGGCGATGGACAGACCGCAGTCGTATCCCGAAGTAACCTCCTTGACATCGTCCTTGAAGCGCTTCAGCGAGCCCAGCTCTCCGGTGTATCGTACGATACCGTCGCGGATAAGGCGCACCTTGCATCCGCGCTTCATCTTGCCTTCGCGAACCATTGCTCCGGCGATGGTACCCACTTTGCTGATGTGGTAAGTCTCCATGACCTCGGCGGTACCCAGCACCTCCTCCTTGATTTCGGGGGCAAGCATACCGGCCATAGCGTCCTTGACTTCCTCAATAGCCTGGTAGATAACGGAATACAGGCGGATTTCCACGCCTTCGCGCTCGGCGGCGCGGCGCGCTGCCAGTGACGGGCGCACCTGGAAGCCGATGATGATGGCGTCTGATGCTGCGGCGAGTGTGACGTCGCTCTCGGAGATTTCTCCGACAGCCTTGTGTATCACGTTCACCTGAATTTCCTCGGTGGACAGCTTGATGAGGGAGTCTGAAAGTGCCTCGATAGAGCCGTCCACGTCGCCTTTCACGATTATGTTCAGCTCCTGGAAGTTGCCGATAGCGCGGCGGCGTGCAATGTCGTCCAGGGTAAGAATCTTGGTGGTACGCAGGCCCTGTTCGCGCTGCAGCTGTTCGCGCTTGGTGGCGATTTCGCGCGCTTCCTGCTCGGAGTCAAGGACATTGAAAGTGTCTCCGGCGGTGGGAGCACCGTTCAGACCCAGAATAAGAGCTGGGGTTGCGGGGCCGGCTTCCTTGATGCGCTGGTTGCGTTCGTTGAACATAGCGCGGATTTTGCCGTAGTTGTTTCCGGCCACCACGATGTCGCCCTGGTGCAGAGTGCCGTTCTGAACCAGCACCGTAGCCACGTATCCGCGGCCCTTGTCCAGCGACGATTCTATGATGGAGCCCACAGCGTTGCGGTTGGGGTTTGCCTTGAGGTCCAGCATTTCGGCCTCAAGCAACACTTTCTCCATAAGCTCGGCAACGCCGATGCCTTTCTTGGCGGAGATGTCCTGGCTCTGGTATTTTCCGCCCCAGTCCTCCACGAGGTAGTTCATCGCGGCCAGTTCTTCCTTGATTTTCTCGGGGTTTGCGTGGGGTTTGTCTATCTTGTTGATGGCGAATACCATAGGTACGCCGGCAGCGGCGGCATGGTTGATGGCCTCCACGGTCTGCGGCATCACGTTGTCGTCTGCGGCAACGATGATGATACACAGGTCGGTAACCTTGGCACCGCGGGCACGCATGGCGGTGAACGCCTCATGGCCGGGGGTGTCCAGGAAGGTGATGTGTCGGCCGTCCTCAAGGGTCACGCTGTAAGCACCGATGTGCTGTGTGATACCACCGGCCTCGCCGGCGATGACATTTGCCTTGCGGATGTAGTCCAGCAGAGAGGTTTTACCGTGGTCCACGTGGCCCATCACGGTAACGATAGGTGAGCGGGGAACGAGGTCGGCCTCGCTGTCCTCCTCCTGGTGAATGGCGTCGGCGACTTCGGCGCTGACGTATTCGGTCTTGAATCCGAATTCTTCGGCCACGATGTTGATGGTCTCAGCATCAAGGCGCTGGTTTATAGACACCATAACGCCCAGATTCATGCAGGTGGCGATTACATTGTTGATGGGGATGTCCATCATCAGCGCCAGGTCGTTAGCGGTAACGAATTCGGTGAGTTTCAGCACGCGGCTTTCTGCGCGTGCCTCTGCAGCGGCCTCTGCGCGAGCCTCGGCGTTTGCCTCGCGTTTTTCCTTACGCCATTTGACACCCTTCTTGAGGTTCTTGTCCTTGGCGGTGAGGCGGGCCAGAGTCTCTTTAACCTGCTTTGAAACGTCCTCCTCGTTAACCTCCTGGTAAACAGGACGTTTGTGCCCGCGGGCGTCGTTTTTCTTTTTCTCGGGGCGCTGGTTCTTGTCGGGGCGGCCTCCGTTCGGGGCGCTCTGTGCGGCCTGGGCGCCGACCTGAGCGATATCCACGCGGCCGGAGTTGATGCGCTTGCGTTTTTTGCGGTCGCCGGTAGCGGTGGCCTGGGCGGCACGCTCGCGGCGACGGTCCTCTTTGCTCTTTTTCTTGGGGCGGGTGGACTGGTTTATGGCCGAGAGGTCAATTTTACCCACGATATTCAGAGAGGGACCCTTGGGAGTGTTTGTGGGGATGAAGTTGTCGTCGGCTTTAGCGGCCTCGGCCTCCTGCTTGGGTTCCTCGGCGGGTTTCTCCTTTACCTCGCCCTTGGGGGCCTCTGCGGGCTTGGGCTGGGGCTTCTCGGCTTTCGGCGCGGGAGCGGGCTTGGGAGCCGCCTTGGGCTCTTCTTTGGCCACGGGCTTGGGTGCGGCGGGCTTGGGTGCCTCTTCCTTAACAGGCTCTTTCGGCTCCACGGGCTTTGCTGCCTCGGGAGTTTTTACTTCCTCTTTAACCACGGGCTGTGGCTTGGGCTCCTCTTTTACCGGCTCGGCGGCTTTGGGCTCAGGCTTTGCCTCGGGTTTGGGCTGAGGCTGTGGTTCGGGCTTGCGCACGATGGGGTTGCCCTTGTCATCCAGCTCTATTTTGCCGAGGATGCGGGGTTTGGGGCCTATTTCGCTGGGGAGTTTCACCTGCTCCACTACCTTTGCGGGCTTGATTTTTTCGCGGACGCTGATGCGCGCCTGGGCCTCCTGCTCGCTCTTGGACTTGAGCAGGCGGTCTTTATTGAACTCGTTGTTGAGCATCTCGGCGATATTGTCCTCAACGCGGGTGTTGGGGTTTTCGTCGATCTCAATATTGTTCTTGCGCAGGAACTCTATTACGGTGGGAAGTGCCACGTTAAGGTCCTTTGCCAGTTTGCTTATTTTGGTTTTTGCCATTAAGATGCTTTTTTTAGACCCCGTTCCCCAATATTTGTTAACGCAGGGGTCGCAGATTTCGGTCAGATTTAGTCTTGCAGGTGAAGGAGCATAGCGGGCTATGTGACTGA
>SFNC01000010.1 GCA_004554255.1 Bacteroidales bacterium | reverse complement strand
GCTATGTTATCATCCGGAAAGCTGGGGTTTTCAGGGCTTACGGCACTTGTTTTCGGCCTGATGGTCGGTGTGGGTATCTATAACCTCCCGCAGAATATGGCCGCGACCGCCTCACCTACGGCAGTCTTTATGGCATGGATAATCACCGCCATGGGCATATTGCCGCTTGTAATGGCCTTCAAGTGGCTGAGCGAGAGATACCCGCAGTACAATGCCGGGATATACCAGTATGCGCAGAAGGGTTTCGGCAACTATGTGGGGTTCAACATTGCATGGGGGTACTGGCTGTGCACGGCGTTCTCCAATGTCGCCTATGGCGTGATGCTGAACGACTCGTTCGGGGCATTGTTCCCGTCATTGCTGAACCACGGCTGGGAGACGGTTGTCTTCGGCTCGGTGCTTATATGGATAATGTACTGGATTGTCGCGTGCGGAATACAGACGGCAAAGATTGTGAACACACTGTTGGCCGTGGTGAAAGTTGCGATGCTTGTGTTTATTGTTATTACGTTTATCACGCTGTTTAACAGCGACTTATTCCTTTCCGGCATAAGCGAAGAATCCGCACCCGGCACAACGCTCGCAGAGCAGATAAAATCAACTATGATGGTAACACTGTTCTGCTTTTTTGGCGTAGAAGGGGCAGTGATGATGTCTGCGCGGGCCAAAAAAGCGTCGGATGTCGGCAAGGCCGGTTTTGCCGGATTCGGAATCTCGCTGGTGCTTTACATGGCGGTGTCCCTGTTGTGTTTTGGACTGCTGAGCCGTGCCGCACTTGCGGACCTCTCCGACCCGTCAATCGCATATATCCTTAAAGCGACGTGCGGCGAATGGGCATACTGGTTTGTGATATGCGCCGTAATCATCTCGCTGATAGGCGGATGGGTGGCATGGACACTGGTTGTGGCGCAAGTTCCGCACGAGGCAGCGACGGTGGGCATACTGCCGCCGGCGTTCAAGAGGACCAACGGAAAAGGAATGCCTACCTATGGTCTTGTAGCCTCAAGCATTGTCATGGAACTGTTCCTGCTGATGGTGGTTATGGCCGACAATGTGTATCTTGCAGCGCTACAGATAACCGGACTGATGATAATCCCTTGCTACCTATTTACCGGGCTTTTCCTGCTTAAAAAAGCCGACACTCTGAAAATTAAACTGGTGGCGGTAATCACTACGGCATTCTGTTTGTGGATGGCGTACGCGGGAGGACTTACCGAAATGTTCATGACGTCGGTCTTTTATCTCTCCGGAATCGGATTCTACATAAAAGCCCGCAAAAGCGACCCCGACACAGCACAGTGTGTTTTCACAAGGAAAGAGAAGGTGCTGGTCGGAGTCCTGGTGGCGGCATCAATAGCCACACTGGTATTATTATTTATTACTGTCCGCTAAACATTTTGAGTTGAATAAAAATTAGGGCTGATTACAAGATGTTTTATGGTTTAGCGGACAGTAATACAAGGAAATATACGGCTGGCTGCTCATTGTAGCCATTTTCTCGCTGATGATTATACTTGTCAGTTACGGACCGCTCAGACCGGCGGCATTCTTCCCAAATGGAAAACGGTCAGACGCACATTCCGACGCATTGTCCGACTTGAAAAAATTGGTACAAACCAACTGACCAATTCAATCTACAAAAGGCTGTGCCGTAAATTTCACGACACAGCCTTTTGTTAGTCAGGGGATTAGCACGTGGATCAGAAGGCGGAGAGGAGGGCGTCGAAGGCGAGGGGGAGGCCCTCGGCGTCTTTACCACCGGCCTGGGCGAAACCGGGCTGGCCGCCGCCGCCACCTTTGATGTTTTTGGCGGCATTGCGGGCTATCTGTGCCGCGTTAAGGCCATTCTTAACCAAATCGTCGGTGAGTGCCACAGTCAGTAGCGGTTTGCCGGCGGGGTCTTTGGTTGCGGCGATAAACGCTGTGTTTTCGGGCGAATCGCGACGAACGGCCATTGCTATGGTCTTTACCACGTCAGGGATGCGCATACCACGCAATGCCACTACTTTTATGCCGTTTATAATCTTGGCGTCGGCAAGAAGTTCGGCAGTCATGGCGTTGCAACGCTCTACCATCGCTTCCTGTACCTGTTTCTTGAGGTCGTTGTTCTCCTCTACGGCCTTGCGTATTGCCGCGGGCAGGTCAGGAACATTATTGAACATATTGGAGATGTGGGCGATTTCGTCAACGGCTCTGTCGAGGAATTCCTCGACGCGCTCGCCGGTGATTGCTTCGATACGACGAATTCCGGCAGCAATAGAGCTTTCGGAAATAATCTTAATCATACCGATTTCACCGGTATTTGCCACATGGCATCCACCGCAAAGTTCCACGGAGTCATCATACTTGATTACGCGCACCTTGTCGCCGTATTTTTCGCCGAATAGAGCCATCGCGCCAAGTTCGCGAGCCTCCTCTATGGGCATTTCGCGGAACTCGCAACGCGCTGTTGCGCTGCGTACATATTTGTTTGCCAGATGCTCTACCTTGCGCAACTCCTCGGGAGTCACTTTCTGGAAGTGCGAGAAGTCGAAGCGCAAAGAGTCGGCTGTCACCAGCGAGCCTTTCTGCTCCACGTGGCTACCGAGAACCTCGCGCAGAGCATGGTGCAGAAGGTGTGTGGCAGTGTGGTTGGCGGCCACAGCCTTTCGCGCGGCAACGTCTATGCGTGCTATGAAGGTATGCTCGGGGTTCGACGGCATTTTGCTAACGATGTGTACTGCGATACCGTTCTCGCGCTTGGTGTCGTAAACCTCTACTACTTCGCCTGTTACGGCATCTGTGAGTGTTCCCTTGTCGCCTATCTCACCACCCATCTCGGCATAGAACGGAGTGCGGTCCAGGATTATCTGATAGTACTCCTTGGCTTTCTGTTTAACGTGGCGGTAGC
Source organism: Bacteroidales bacterium (assembly GCA_004554255.1). Taxonomy (GTDB): domain Bacteria; phylum Bacteroidota; class Bacteroidia; order Bacteroidales; family Muribaculaceae; genus CAG-873. Next base: position 28,781 of record SFNC01000010.1, on the reverse strand, counting down.
GGGTGATTGACGCTTCTGCGCTGTCCTCATCATAACCTACGAAAACAGTGTCTTTTACGTCCGAGTTAAGAATAACCCAGTCTGTAGCCTCAATGGCAGCGGCATTGCGTGCGCGCTGTTTCTGAGCGGCCATCTCCTTGTCGAACCCGGCATGGTCCAGTGTCATGCCGTTCTCCTTGAGAATCAGTTCGGTAAGGTCCAGAGGGAAGCCGTAAGTGTCGTAAAGCGTAAAAGCCTCCACGCCGGGAATCTCCGTCTTGCCGGCGGCACGAGTGCGCTTCATGGCCTCGTCCAGCAGAGCGATACCCTTGTCCAGAGTGCGCAGGAACGCCTCTTCCTCTTCCTTTATGACGCGCATAATCAGCTCGCGCTGAGCGGGCAGCTCGGGGTAAGCCTCGCCCATGGACTCTATGAGAGTATCCACAAGGCGGTACATGAAGGCTTCCTTGAATCCGAGGAAAGTGTAGCCGTAACGGACGGCGCGGCGCAGGATGCGGCGGATTACATATCCGGCCTTAGCGTTGGAGGGGAGCTGTGAGTCAGCGATAGAGAAGGCAATGGTGCGCACATGGTCGGCGATTACACGCATAGCCACGTCCACCTTGTGGTCCTTGCCGTATTCCTTGCCGGAAAGCTCGGCGATTTTTGCAATCAGCGGAGTAAACACATCCGTGTCGTAGTTACTCTTCTTGCCCTGCAGGGCCATGCACAGACGCTCGAAGCCCATACCGGTGTCTATCACGTGATTAGGCAGGGGGACAAGGCTTCCGTCGGCCATGCGCTGATACTGCATGAACACCAGGTTCCAGATTTCGATAACCTGGGGATTATCCTTGTTTACCAGCGATGCGCCGGGAACGGCGGCGCGTTCCTCATCGCTACGGAGGTCAATGTGTATCTCGGAGCACGGGCCGCAGGGACCGGTGTCGCCCATTTCCCAGAAATTATCGTGTTTGTTGCCGTTGATAATATGGTCGGCGGGGAGATGTTTTTCCCAGTAACCGGCGGCTTCGTCATCGCGGCAGAGATCCTCCTCGGGCGAGCCCTCGAAAACGGTGGCATACAGGCGTTTGGGGTCAAGCTTCAGGACATCCACAAGATATTCCCAAGCCCAGTCTATGGCTTCCTTCTTGAAATAATCACCGAAAGACCAGTTGCCCAGCATCTCGAACATGGTGTGGTGGTATGTATCCAGGCCCACCTCCTCAAGGTCATTGTGTTTTCCGCTGACGCGCAGGCACTTCTGCGAGTCGGAAACACGACGCGATTTAGGTTCCTTGTTGCCGAGAATGATGTCCTTGAACTGGTTCATTCCGGCGTTTGTAAACATAAGAGTGGGGTCGTCCTTCACCACCATCGGAGCTGAAGGCACAATGGTGTGCCCCTTGGATTTGAAGAAATCTTTAAAAGACTCTCTGACCTGTTTTGCAGTTAGCATAAGCTTGTGTATATTTGTCTATATTATTTTTCGGTTTTCAAGGTGCAAAATTACGATTTTTTGTTTACCTTTGCAAATGTAACCCTCTTAAAATGGGACGCAATGGACGAATTAGACAAAAAATTTTACAAGATACGCGAAGTGGCGGAAATATTAAGCATTCCCGCCTCCACACTTCGCTTCTGGGAGAGCCGTTTTACCATAATCAAGCCCAAGCGCAATGCCAACGGTACGCGCCTTTACACGCCACGTGACATAGAGAAAATCCGTATGATAAACTATCTTGTCAAGGACAAGGGCCTGAAACTTGAGGCTGCCGAGCAGCAGATCTCGCGCAACCACAGCGGTGTCAGCCGCCGTTACGAGGTTATAGAGCGACTGCAGAACATCCGCAACGAGCTCTCGGGTATGCTTGACGCACTGAACAGCCGCCAATAAAGGCCCTCTCACGCCATGCAACAGACTGCTTACGAGGCCGCGGCTGCGTTGGAGCGCGCCCGTGACCTGGTGGAGAATACCGGCACCAGCATCTTTCTGACGGGTAAAGCCGGAACGGGAAAGACCACCTTTCTGCGGAATGTGGTGGAGACCACTGCCAAGACCTGTGTTGTGGTGGCGCCTACGGGCGTCGCCGCCATAAATGCCGGCGGTGTGACCATCCATTCTTTTTTCCAGATTTCTCCCGCGCCGTACGTCCCCGGCACCTCCACAAAGGGGAAATTCAATATGACCAAGAGCAAATTACGTGTCATCCGCGCTCTTGACCTGCTGATTATTGACGAAATATCCATGGTACGCGCCGACCTGCTTGACGCCGTGGACGACTCACTGCGCAAATACCGCCGCGACCCGCGGCCGTTCGGGGGCGTGCAGTTGCTGATGATCGGCGACCTGCACCAGCTGTCGCCGGTGGTAACACAGTCCGACGAGAATATCCTGCGTACACATTACGACTCTCCGTACTTCTTCAGCTCCAAGGCATTAGCGGCGATAGACTACGTCACATTCAGCCTTGAGCATGTCTTCAGACAGCAGGACGCGGGGTTCATAAATCTGCTGAACCACGTCCGCGACAACCGGCTTACGGCCGCCGACCAGGCTGTCCTGAACAGCCGTCTGAATCCACGTTTTATCCCCGACGACCGGAAAGGCTACATACGCCTCACCACCCACAACGCCACTGCGGACAGATATAATGAGCAGCGTATGAGCATGCTGAACACGCGGTCCGGCACATACACGGCGCGGATAAAAGGTACCTTCCCCGAGGCCTCCTACCCTACCGCCCGGGAGCTGACTCTGAAGGTAGGCGCACAGGTGATGTTCATAAAAAACGACCCCTCGGGCGAGCGCGAGTATTACAACGGACTAATCGGTCTGGTTACAGATATAACCCCCGATTATGTTACCGTACGCACCACCGGCAGCGACAGCGAAATAGTGGTCTCGCCGCAGATCTGGGAGAACGTGCGGTATACCGTAAACGAAGTCAGCGGGACCATCGAGACAGAGGTTCAGGGTGTTTTCGAGCAGATGCCGCTACGCCCGGCCTGGGCCATCACCATCCACAAAAGCCAGGGACTCACCTTCGACAACGTAATCATTGACGCGGGGGCATCGTTTGCTCCGGGGCAGGTTTACGTGGCGCTGAGCCGCTGCCGAACCCTTGAGGGAATTGTCCTTGCCACGCCCATAACCCCGGCAGTGCTGTTCAACGACTCCGTAGTGAACGGCTATATGGAGTCCGTTTCCGGATCCGAGAGCAAAATAACAGGCCGGCTGACGCAGATGAAGCTGGAGTACCACCGGCGGCTGCTTGCCGGTCTGTTTGACTTCAGGCCGATTGCTAACGGCATAGAGTCTCTGAAACGGCTTTTCTACACCAATTTCCGTAACAATAACGCCGAGGTATACCGCGACGTGGAACGCGCCGCCGAAAAGACACAGGCCGAGATAGTAGATGTCTCGGACAAATGGCGCGACCGTATCCTGATGATGCCCGCCGACGCGCTGAACGATGCGGCATTCCGCACGCGCGTGCAACGCAGTGCCGAGTATTTCGGCGATGCGCTTTGCCGCATATACCCGGTGTTGTTCAACAAACTTAAAACCGTGCGCACCGAGAATAAAAAAGCGGCGGCGCACGGTGCTGAAATCGCCGAGGATTTGCGCCGTAGCGCCTCCATCAGCATAATCTGCCTGCAGAAAATCCACGCCGAGGGCTTCAGCACGGGCAATTATCTCAAGACCCGCCAGCAGGCTTACCTGCAGGTCACAGCCGACCCGACTGCCCTCGCCAAGCAGAAAGCAAAGGCCGAGCGTGCGAAAAAAAAGGACCTGAAAGCCACCAAAGCCAAGGAACGGAAACCCAAGGGCGAAACATACGAGAAAACCCTTACCCTCTACCGCCAAGGGCTTGATTTAATGCAGATTGCGAAAGAGAGAAACCTTACGCCAAGCACCATAAACGGGCACTTTGCGAAGCTGATTACAGAGGGTAAACTCAACGTGGACGATATTATCAGCCCGGTCATCAGGCGTAAAATCCTTGACGTGCTGCCGCCGAATGGCGACACTGTCAATTTTGATGACTTGAAAAATCAGCTGCCCGGCATATCCGGTTATGCCATCTCGCTTGTTATAAAATTACATAACAACACCAAATGAAAAAGACACTATTATTGTTTGCCGGCATTGCGGCATCGGCTTTAATGCAGGCACAGACCTCAGCCGAAATAAACAAATATCCCGGATATAGCCTGTCGTTCCACGATGAGTTTGACAGCGGCACGCCGGGCCAAAACGGTGTGATGCAGCCCGACAGCAGCGCCTGGGAATATGAAAAAGGATATGTGCGCGGCACACAGCGGCAATATTACACCGACAAGCCGCAGAACGTGTTCCTGAAGGACGGAATGCTTTACATACGCGCCATTGCGGACACCACGCTGAACCCCGAATACAATCCCGCCAGCGATGATGTGCGGTACAACAAGCGCCGCATCTCGACCTCCGGGTCCATTTACACCAAAGACAAATACCGCTTCCACGGCGGCATAATAGAGACGCGTGCAAAAATTCCCGCGCTCGAGGGCTTCGCTCCCGCCATCTGGACCTCCGGCGACTGGCATTACGGCTACAGCGAGATAGATATAATGGAGTGGATTACAGGCAACGACCATACCACCGTGCACTGGGGCAAAGACTGGCGCAATATCACCAACCGCACCATGCGGCTTGACAAGGAATCGCTTCCTGCCGACTTCTTTGACCGCTTCCACACCTGGCGCGCCGAGTGGAACCAACATTACATACGCGTTTACCTGGACGATGTTCAGATATACGAGCTGCCATTGGACAAGACATACGTCGCCGAACGCGGATTCTCGCCATTCCAGAATCCGGAGAACAAGATGAACTACAAGCTAAATCTCGCATTCTATTACGACACTCCGGTAAAGACCTTCCCCACCGATTTCATAATAGACTATACGCGGATATATACTCCCGACAAGGCCGATTCGCCGCTTGTAAACCGCATCTCCGAGGCCAGACGCCTCCTTGACAGCACCAAAAACATCAAGGGCTACACATCGGGAGCGCGTCGCGCACTGCAGAGCGCCATAAAGACCGCGAGCCGCCAAGTGGGTAAAACCGACAGCGAACGCATATACCGCGCCCTTGACCGCCTTGACACCGCCATTGATGCCTACCGCAAATCCGGGCCGCAATCAAGCAGCGACAACTGGCATTTCACGCACTGGGGAGTCTAAGAACCCGGTCTAAGACAGGTCCAGCGTTACCGCCGACATGTCCAGCGTATTTATCCGCAACAACTTATTTATCAGAGGTTTTCCGGCCCCGGAAAGAATCTTGAGAGCTTCTGCGGCCTGAGCCGTGGCAGCCATTCCCGCCGCCGGGCCGAATACCCCCGCCTGAGCGCACGGCATCATTGTGCCGCACGACTCAGAGGGCGGCTCTACGCCAAAGATGTCCGCAAAAGTGGTTGCTCCGGGAGCCGTAGTGGCCACCTGCACCACAAATCCGTCTATACCTGCCGTGACACACATCTTACCTAAAGCGGGCACCGCCGTTGCCAAAAAGTGCTTTGAGGCGGGATTATCCGTACAGTCGGCCACAACATCATAGTTTTCAAGCAGTTCAGCGAGATTACGCGACGACACCAGGCATCTGTGTGCCGACACGTGAATCTGCGAATTCAGCTGTTGCAGACGTCGGCACAGCACCTCGGCCTTGGGGAGTCCGGCGTCGTCCTCGGTGTACGCGACCTGCCGCTGCAAGTTGCTGATGTCCACCGTGTCAAAGTCGGCAACACCTATCTCCCCCACCCCGGCGCCGGCCAGATACATGGCACATACCGAGCCGAGGGCACCGGCACCTACAACGAGCACCCGACCGTCCGAAATAGCATTCTGGCCGCTGTCGCCAATCTCCGGCAAAGCCTTGTTACGCGCGTACCGGTCCATATTATTTGTCGAAAACAGCGTCCCAGTCCTTCCAGACGGGGTCGAATCCGTGCGCCTTTATACTTGCCGTGACATCGCACGGGCGGCGGGAGTCCGTAACCTCGAACTGCTCCAGCGCCTCGGGCGACGTGGCATAACCGCCCGGCTCCGTCTCGCTGCCCGCGCTCATAGACGTTACGCCGAGGCCCAGCATATTGTCGCGGAACTCCGGTTTTTCGCGCGTCGAGAAGGAAATATCCACCTCATGGTCGAAAATTCTGAACGCGAACGTGGTCTGAGCCAGCTCCCTGTCAGTAATCACCACATTCGGCTGAAACCCGCTCTCGGACGGGCACATGCGCGGGAAATTGATGCTGTAACGTGTGCGCCAATAGTTCTTTTGCAGATAACGCAGATGTCGGCCCATCATCGTCAGGTCGGTACGCCAGTCCTTGTCCAGTCCAATGAGTACGCCCATTCCGATTTTATGAACTCCGGCACGCCCCATACGGTCGTAGCCGTTAAGACGCCAGTCGAAAATAGACTTCATGCCACGCGGATGGAAAGTCTTGTAGTTCTCCTTATGATAAGTTTCCTGAAAGCATACCACGCCGTTCAGGCCCTCCTGCACCAGCCGTTTATACTGCGCCGTGCGCATAGGCTGCACCTCGATGGTGAGGTTGTGGAAATACGGACGCACCGTCCGCAACACATCCGCGAAATACTCCGTGCCGCACAGCGACGGGAATTCTCCGCTGACAATCAGCAGGTTCTCGAACGGGCCGAGAGCCTTTATGGCCTCGCACTCGGCTTTGACCTGGTCCATCGTCAGAATGGTCCGCTGATACTTGTTATGGTGATTGAAGCCGCAATAAATGCAGCAGTTGGAGCACGCGTTGGAGACATACATCGGTATATACATTGATACCGTACGTCCGAATTTTTCGAGAGTGAACCTATGGCTCAGTTGAGCCATGTCCTCCAGATACGGCGCCGCCGCCGGCGAGAGCAACACCATAAGATCATCGGGAGACAGCTGACGGTCGTCGCGTGCGGCGAGCGCCAGCACACGCTCCACATCGCGGGCCGATACCGCGGCAATCCGTGCCGTAGTGTCCTCCCACGAGTACTGTCCTATGATGTCGGCAAATCCGTTGCGGTCGTCGGGGTCCGCATGAAGATTTAATTTCCCTGACATTTTTCGTTTACATCTTGAGATATACGCATCGCGCAGAAATTTGGTCCGCACATAGTGCAGAACCTGTCATCGCCATCGCCTGCGTTACGACGCGATTCCATATAAAACCTGCGGGCTTTTTCGGGGTCAAGCGAGAGATTGAACTGGTCCTTCCAACGGAACTCGAAGCGAGCCTTAGACAACTCATTGTCACGCACCGCAGCACCGGGATACTGCTTGCCCAGGTCTGCGGCATGGGCAGCCAGCTTGTAGGTGATAACGCCCTCGCGCACATCGTTGAGGTCCGGCAGCGAGAGGTGCTCCTTAGGCGTCACATAGCAGAGCATCGCGGTTCCGAACATGGCAATCTGTGCGCCACCGATTGCCGAGGTAATATGGTCGTAACCGGGTGCGATGTCGGTAGTAAGCGGGCCGAGAGTGTAGAACGGCGCCTCGTGGCATTTCTCCAGCTGGCGGTCCATGTTCTCCTTGATTTTATTCATGGGCACATGGCCGGGGCCTTCTATCATCACCTGCACGTCATGTTCCCATGCACGGCTGCACAGCTCGCCGAGGACGTCAAGTTCCAGGAACTGCGCCTCGTCGTTCGCATCAAAAGTAGAGCCGGGACGCATACCGTCGCCAAGCGAAATGGCAACGTCATACTTATTGAGAATCTCGCAGATTTCATCGAAATGAGTGTACAGGAAGCTCTCGCAGTTGTGCGTAACAGCCCATTCCACCATTATCGATCCGCCGCGGGACACGCATCCGGTAAGGCGTTTGCTTATCAGCGCGGCGTGTGCCTTCAGCGCTCCGGCATGGATGGTGAAGTAGTCCACGCCCTGCTCGGCCTGCTCTATAAGAGTATCGCGGTAAATCTCCCAGGTAAGGTCCTTTACCTTTCCGTTAACCTTCTCAAGTGCCTGATAGATAGGCACAGTGCCCACCGGAACAGGGCAGTTGCGCACAATCCACTCGCGTGTCTCGTGAATATTATCGCCGGTAGAGAGGTCCATAAGTGTGTCGCCGCCCCAGTAGCAGCTCCACACAGCCTTGGCCACTTCCTCCTCTATACCCGAGGACAGCGCCGAGTTACCGATATTGGTATTTATTTTTACGCTGAAGTTGCGGCCGATAATCATGGGCTCGGCCTCGGGATGGTTTATATTGGCGGGGATAATGGCGCGGCCGGATGCTATCTCCTGACGTACGAATTCGGGGGTGACATAGCTTTCTATGCCTCGCTGTGCATTGTCCAGATTCTCGCGTATGGCAACATATTCCATCTCGGGCGTTATCATGCCGCGGCGGGCGTATGCCATCTGTGTGACGCGTTTTCCGGCCTTTGCCACACGCGGAGCTATCAGATGCGGGAAGCGAATTGCATCAAGGGTCTTGTCGGCAAGACGCTTACGTCCGTACTCGCTGGTTATCTCGGCGAGTTTCTCGGTATCGTCGCGCTGCTCCACCCATTCTTCGCGCAGACGCGGCAGACCGGCATTCACATCGTGGCTGAAATCCGGGTCGGTGTACGGGCCGGACGTATCATAAACCGTGACAGGGGCGTTAGGACGCTCAATGCGCTTGCCGTCCTCAATAGTCACTGTGGGATACTGGCGGATTCTGCGCATGCCCACGCGTATTGGGTGCAACACTCCGTCTACATATATTTTCTCGGAATTGGGATATGACGAAACGTCTATGTTTTCTATGTTCATTATTTTCAGATATTACGAAAGAAAAGAAGTGAGGGGGCTTGTTGCCTGTGCGTGGCTGTAAGTTGCACCGGGTCCGGCGAGGCGCCCCATGCGTCCGGCTTCTACAGCCATTGCAAAAGCGCGCGCCATACCTACGGGGTCTGATGCCACCGCGATAGCCGTGTTTACCAGCACGGCATCGGCGCCCATCTCCAGAGCATCGGCGGCATGTGACGGCAGACCCAGGCCGGCATCCACAACCACCGGCACGCGGCTCTGCTCTATGATAATCTCCAGGAGGCTGCGCGTGAGCAGGCCCTTGTTGGTGCCGATCGGCGCGCCAAGAGGCATAACGGCGGCGGCGCCCACCTCTTCAAGGCGTTTGCACAGCACCGGGTCGGCCTGAATGTAAGGCAGCACCACAAATCCGTCCTTGGCGAGTTCCTCGGTGGCCTTAAGTGTCTCCACCGGGTCCGGGAGCAGATATTTGGGGTCGGGATGAATTTCGAGTTTAATAAACTCTGTGCCGAAAATCTCGCGGCTCATCTGCGCGGCCATGACTGCCTCGCGGGCATCACGTACGCCGCTGGTGTTGGGCAACAGCTGCACATGCTCCCGGTTGATGTGTGTAAGCATATCATCGGTAGCCTCGTTCATCATGTTCACGCGCTTCATTGCCACGGTAATCATTTGCGAGCCGGAAGCCTTTATGGCCTCGAGCATAACATCGGGCGATGAGAATTTACCCGTGCCGACGAAGAGTCGCGATGTAAACTCGCGGCCACCAATCTTTAGTACATCCTTTTCTTTTGTCATTTTATGTTATTGTTTTTCAGTTTCTTAATAATTTCCTGCGTGGCGCTGATACGGTTTGGCGCCGCAGCTATCGCACCGCTCACCGCCACTCCGGTGTTCCCGGCAGCGTCAAGCGCTGTAATACGGTCCACATCACCGGCATTGACGCCGCCTATCACGACTATCGGCAAATTGCAGCCGCCGGCGCGCAGAGTGTCTATAATATCCTTCATTCCCGCTTCGCCGAGGATGTCGGCAAGGCGTTTTTTTGTAGACGTGAATCGCCACGGGCCTATTCCGAGATAGTCGCACGGCGTATCACCGAGCGCTTTTGCCTGCTCCAGAGTATTCACCGTGAGGCCGATAATCTTGTCGGGACCAAGAATCCCACGCGCCTCCGCAACGGGCATATCCGTCTGCCCAAGGTGAACGCCGGCAACACCGTCCATTTGCGCGAGGTCCACATGGTCATCCACAATCAGCGTCACCCCTTTCTCGCGGCACAGCGGTATCAACGCCTGCAGCACTGCCGCCACACGCGGCGCGGGCGTGTCTTTCATGCGCACCTGCACCCATCGGCATCCTCCGGCGATGGCACCGCGGGCCTGCTCAATGACAGCCTCGGCACGGGGAGCGTTTGTCACAAACTGTAGCATCGGTTGCGGACGGCCGAAATATCCCGCCATGGCGGCTCCTGCAAATCCTGCGGCTTTTAGCTCGCCGAAACGGTCGGGGGTCACGCCACCCAGCGCGACAATGCGTCGCTTGGCAAGCGCTTCAAGCAAGGTGCTGTCAACAAGGCTGAACGCCGATTTATATCCTTCCTTGGATATTGAGTCGTAAACAGGCGAAAGAAACACATAGTGGCTTGTGGTGTCGGCAATGGCCTCCGCTATGGAATGACAACTGCGCGATACTGTACGGCCGTAAGTGTCAAGCCCGCGCACAGCCTCGGCATTACGCGCATTAATGTGCACCCCGATGCCGGGATAATCACGAATCAGCTCCACACAGTCGTGCAGCGACAAACGGCCGTGCAAATCGGCGGGAACGGCATCCAGTATTCTCCGCACCGTGGCACTATCGGCACAGGGATAGCGCAGATGCACGCGGTCGGCGTGGCCGTCGCGCAGCCATTCTGTTATCCTTGCGCCCTCGTTGGCTGCCGGGACCGGAGCCGTTATGGCAATTACGCTAAAACCGTCAACCGCCATAAGCCGCTTTTATTATCAGCACTTTATCGCCCGATTTCAGAAGTGTCGTCTCCCAATCGGCGCGACGTATCACCTTGTCATTTACAGCGATGGCGCTGCCCGATGCGCCCAGGTTCTGCATCGCGGCCAAAGCGGCTACAGTCAGAATATCGTCCACCTCGGTAGGTATGTCATTCAGTATTATTGTCATTTTTTCAGTACGTTATAGAAGTGACACAGAGGGCCATGTCCATGCCCCAATAATTTGTCGGCGCCGGCGATTATGGCCTCGCTGACGTACGCCTTGGCGTTCCCGATTGCCTCACAAAGAGGCATTCCGCTGCCTAAAAAAGACGCTATTGCCGATGAATATGTGCATCCGGTACCGTGCGTATTGGCCGTGTTTACAAACGGGGCGGAATACTCCGGAACATTCATGGCGCCAGCTATAAACAGAACATCCGTGGCCTTGTCCCGGTTCGCCATGTAATGATGACCGCCTTTCATAAGAACCGCGTGCGCGCCCTGCGAGAGGATTGCCTCTGCAGCGGCTGCAAACGTCTCCGGGTCCGTGATTTCCACGCCCGAGAGCAACTGCGCCTCCGAAAGATTGGGGGTGACAAGCGTTGCCAGCGGAAACAGGTACTCGCGCAACGCGCCGGGAACCGTTTCGGCCGTCAGCGCATCGCCGCTCGTAGCCACGCATACGGGGTCAAGCACCACATTATCAAGCTTGTGCTTCTTTATGAATTCGGCAACTGTCTTTACTGCCGCAACCGTCGGTAACATACCTATCTTTACCGCATCGGGCCGCACATCGTCAATCACCGCCTGCAGCTGGCCCCGCAGCATATCGTCGTCAACGGCGACATAGCTGTTTACGCCCATGGTGTTCTGTGCCGTTATGGCTGTTATCGCCGTCATGGCATATACACCCAGAGCGGTACACGTCTTTATATCGGCCTGGATACCGGCACCGCCTATGCTGTCCGACCCGGCGATACTGAGCACCGTGACGTATGTCTCCTTATCGTTTTTTTGTTTCATAACTGCAAAAATACAAAATATTGATGAATCCACAAAGATAATATTTACTGCGGACGGTTTTACGCATGTTTTTCCGCGCGGCACATTTGATACACTAATTTTATAATTGACACGTATATATCATAATATCTGCTTCTTAACAAATTTTAACTGATTTTGCCGCATTTTATCCCTAAAAAACATTGGTTTATGAGGTTTATTGTGTAAATTTGCCGTTGTAATCATGCACCGAAAAAGCATATTACATACATATTGACAACAAGAACATAAAACCCAATTCATATATAATTTATTTAAAGTATGGATATTAATAATATCATGAACGGCCTGGAAGCCAAGCATCCGGGCGAGAAAGAGTACCTGCAGGCAGTGCGTGAAGTGCTCATGTGCGTTGAAGAAGTTTACAACCAGCATCCCGAATTCGAGCGCAACAAGATTGTTGAGCGCATGGTTGAACCCGACCGTATCGTCACCTTCCGCGTAACCTGGATTGACGACAAAGGCGAGGTGCAGAACAACATCGGCTACCGCGTGCAGTTCAACAATGCCATTGGCCCGTACAAGGGCGGCATTCGTTTCCATGCTTCTGTAAATCTCTCCATTCTCAAATTCCTGGGCTTTGAACAGACTTTCAAAAACGCCCTCACCACTCTGCCCATGGGCGGTGCAAAAGGCGGCTCTGACTTCTCGCCCCGCGGAAAGAGCGACCGTGAAATCATGGCTTTCTGCCAGGCTTTCATCCTCAATCTCTGGAAAAACCTCGGCCCCGACCGCGATGTTCCCGCAGGAGACATCGGCGTTGGCGGACGCGAAGTTGGATATATGTACGGCATGTATAAAAAACTTGCCAACCAGTGCACCGGTACTTTCACCGGCAAAGGCCTGTCATTCGGCGGCTCTCTGATTCGCCCCGAGGCTACCGGTTTCGGCGCCCTCTACTTTGTTCAGAGCATCCTCAAGACTCAGGGTCAGGAAGTCAAAGGCAAAACCATCGCCATCTCCGGCTTCGGTAACGTTGCCTGGGGCGCTGCCCTCAAGGCTACCGAACTCGGCGGTAAAGTGGTTACCATCTCCGGCCCCGACGGATACATATACGATCCCGCCGGTCTCGACGCCGAAAAAATCAACTACATGCTGGAACTCCGTGCCAGCGGCAACGACATCGTTGCTCCCTACGCCGACAAGTTCCCCGGCTCTACATTCTATGCCGGCCGCAAACCCTGGGAGCAGAAAGTGGACATCTGCCTGCCTTGCGCTACCCAGAACGAGGTTAACGGCGAAGACGCAAAACAGATTGTTGCAAACGGCGTGAAACTCGTTGCCGAGGTTTCTAACATGGGTTGCACACCCGAGGCTATTGACACTTTCCTCGCTGCACGCATCACTTACGCTCCCGGTAAGGCTGTAAACGCAGGTGGCGTTGCTACCAGCGGCCTGGAAATGAGCCAGAACGCCGAGCACCTCCAGTGGAGCGCTGAGGAAGTTGACCGCCGTCTCCACGAGATCATGGCCAACATCCACCAGCAGTGCGTGGAACACGGCACCGAACCCGACGGATACATCAACTACATGAAGGGCGCAAACATCGCCGGCTTCATGAAGGTTGCAAACGCTATGATGGGTCAGGGCGTATACTAAGCCACAATATACCTAACCATAACGAACTGTGCCGGACACTCGCCCGGCACAGTTTTTTTTGTCCAATACTTGTCACAGACACTTTGCCGGACTGATGCGCGTTTTTTTTGCGGTGGGATTGTCCGCGAGGACAATTAGGGAGTTCTTTTGCGGATGCGCGGCAGTAACTTTGCAACCGCAAATCTTTAAAACCACATGAAGTTATGAAAAACACAGTTTCCCGTTTGTCCCAAAAAACTTATTTGTTTACTCAAGTTTCGCGAGTTACTATATTTGATTATAGCACAGATAACAAATCGCCATCGCGATTTGCCTCCGTGAACTCCTTAAAAACTTAGCAACGGCCAATTATTTATATCTCACGGCGCTGAGTAGCACTGAGATTATGCTTCTGAACCGGTTACATCTGCACTCGTCTTTCCCTCTCATAAAAAAATTCCTCTGCGGGAGTTTCACAGAACTCCTCCGCACCCTCCTCTCCTCTCCATATTATTCCTTCGCGCGAGTTCTACAGAACTCCCTCGGCGAGCTCAGCGGGCTCTGCGCGAGATTTAAAAACAAATAGCTCCGCGAGAGTTCCACAGAACTCCTCCGCACCCTCCTCTCCTCTCCATATTATTCCTCTGCGAGAGTTCTACAGAACTCCCTCGGCGAGCTCAGCGGGCTCTGCGCGAGATTTAAAAACAATAGCTCCGCGGGAGTTTCACAGAACTCCTCCGCACCCTCCTCTCCTCTCCATATTATTCCTCCGCGAGAGTTCTACAGAACTCCCTCCGCGAGCTCAGCGGGCTCTGCGCGAGATAAAAAACCTCCGCGCGAGTTTCACAAAACTCCCCGGCGTACTCGGCGTACTCTACGCGAGATATAAAAATTCACTCTGCATGAAATTTTTATGAGTCCGTATAGTTATTCATTCCCTACTCGCAGAACTTCAGTTATTTATAGTTGCGCTGTTTACCACCGTAGTGTCCGCAGCCGTAGTGTCCGGGCGTAATGTCACGCGGGTGCGATGGCGATGGCGGATGCCGAAAAGGTTGTCGAAGTCGCGCTTGTACATAATACCTACACCCTGCGTGGTCTGTGCCGTGCGCAGGTAATAGTTCTGGTCGTTGTAACGGTTGTACGCCTTCAGTCGCCATGTTCCGGACTTGTTCAGCAGGTATTCTATGTCCACGTCGCCGATAAACTGATTGGTGTTTACGGTGCGGTCGCGATAGCCGAAGTTTCCGTTCAGGCGCAGCCTGTTGTTAAGCAATGTTCCGGAAAGCGCCAGGTCCACTTCCAGGTCCGAGAAGTCGCCACGGTCGCTGCGCACGTTAGGCGCGATGCTGATATTGTTGTTCAGCTTGCCAAGCATGCTGGACAATTGCGACGACAGTGTGGACGATGCCACCGAGAACAGCTCGTTGCCTTTGGTGGTCTGCATATAGTCGGGCGTATAGAAACGGTTAAGTGCCAGCAGGTAGATTATCTGGCGGTTCATCATCTCCTCGGTGGAGATAATGGATTTTACCTTACGGTCTATGTCGCCGGTGAGCGACGGGAATTCCAGGTCGAAGCTTACATCCGGCTGTCGCATGTCTCCCTTTGCCATGAGCACGGCATGAACGGGGACATTGGTGCGCGCAAGGTCGCGGTCGCTGAGGAACGACTCGTCAAGGTCGCTGAGGTTGGCGTTTACGTTATACACCGCCTTGATGTCGAGGCTGGCGGCGTATGGGTCGCCGGTAAAGGTGATGGAACTTCCGTCCTTGATTATGAAGTCCTTGACGATGATGTCCTGTAGCGTAAAGTTATATTTTCCGCGGTCAATGGTATAGGAGCCGTACATATGCAGGTCGTTGCCGGCCGATGCGTATGCCATGCGCAGATTGCCTTTTCCCACACAGTTTATCTCATCGCCGCCGACGGGGTCCATAACAAGTACGATATTGGCGTCAGGCGTGATGTCCACATGGAAGTCCATGTTGTAATCCGACGGTGCCGACTGTGCCAGGGCCTTGGCGCGCTGGCGGTCGCGGTATTCGCGTACCACGGCGGGGAGCGGGTCGGCAGCGATAATGGAATCTACCTCGGGGTGCGGGGTAACATCGCGGAATTGTACGAAGTTATATTCGTCGGCCTCCTCAGTATCGGACAGCACAAAGGTGAACTTGGAGCCGGGTGCCGTTGCCATGTCCACGCCGATATTCACTACGCCGGGATGGCCGGTTATGCTGGCGGTACCGTTGCCCAGGATGTGGCCATACCATTTGGCATCGCTGCTCGCCGGCACGTCATAGCACAGGAAGTCGCGTGCCTGCGTTACACGGAAATCAAAGACCGGCTCCTTGAAGAATGTATGTTTAACATATCCGTTCAGCAACGCCGAATTGCCGTTTACGTCCTTGATGCGGATGTCCTTGATGTCAATGACTCCGGGGCGGATATGCACGCTGTCGTTCTCGGCATAATACCAGGTGTTGGTAAAGTCTATCTTCACGCCCATCTTCTCGGCGAACAGGTCGCCGGTCATATCTATGTACTTGAAGGTGCCGTAAAGGTGCGCCTTACCGGAAGCATAGCCGTCCACATCGGCCGCAAATGCCTTCATGAACTGTTTCAGGAAGCCGATACGCACATGGTCGGCATCTATGTTTATGTCCAGTTTTTCTCCCGCAGGAGTGATGGAGCCCCACAGGCGCGAGGTCTTGCCACCCGGCTCGGTAATATCGGCGTCCAGCAGAACACTTTTACTTTCCGTGTCCCACTTGGCCGACAAGTCCGCGTCGCCAAGCACACAGTAGTTGTAGCTTATGTCGCGCACGTGCATGTCGTTGCACGACACCTCGGGCTCTGTGCCGAACAGATTGCGGATTATGGCATTACCGGTAGCCTCTCCGCCAATCAACGCATTGTCAATGTCGAGCGTCTCGAATATCTTCACCGTCTGTATGTTCAGCAGACTGGCCGAAAGCTGACTGTCCGGGCTGTCCGTTGCGGCGCCGTTGATGTGAATGGCCTGATTGCCGGAGCGCATCACAAAGTCGGTGACTGTCAGCTCCTTGGGGCGCCAGGTGATTCGAGACGGAGCTATCGTCCAGGTGTCGTTGCCGAAGTTTATGTCGCTGCGGTTGAAGTTTACGTCCGCGGTAAGCGCGTTAAAGTCGTCACGGCCAAGCAGTGTGGAGAAGCTGATGTCACCGTTTATCGGCTTGGCGCGCTCTATGACCCAGTTGACCTTAGTGTCTATGCGGTCGCGCGCCGCCGACAGTGCCGCCACAACGGCCATCGGGCCTTTCTGCGTGGGCATGTGTGTCGTTACATAAACGTTGCCGCGGCCGTCGTTGCTGTCAAGGGTTACGTTTACAGTGGTATTGTCAATAATTTTGTCGCCCTGCTGCAGATAAAGCGCATCGGTGGTTAGCTCCAGTATACCGTCGGCAAAATTCATACGGCCGTCTATGTTTACCGGATAGACTATCTGCACCGGTGCGTTGACAAACACAGACTGCCTGTCGGCCGAAGCGACTGTAAACTCAAATGTGAAATCATTGGAATCCTGCACCTCGGCAACTGTGGACTCGCGGGTATCGTGCGGAAACAGTGCCGGCATCACTGACGCGATTATGCTCTTGCACTCCCGCCCGATGCTGTAAATATTCAGACGCCCGTCAAGATGTCCATTCAATATATCACTGTCTATACTCAGTCTGTTGGGATAATTACGGGTATCAATGTCTACACGCAGATGATTCAGATCCATAGGCGGCCTTACGCCCTCGGTGTCATGGAAATGCACCCGGCCAACGTCGGCGAAGCCCTCAAGCCAGCCGCCGAACCTGCCGGCAATTTCCGCGCTTATGTTTCCGGACAGCCGGTAGCTGCTGTATTTCTTCAGCCCTATCGCGCCGGCATCCACATTTACCATTGTCGCGGAGAGCGAAATCATGGGGTCGTTTTTGTCGTACGACCCATGCGCCATAAGTGCCATGCGCCCGTAATCATTGTCTACTTCCGCCGAGACGTTGAAGCGCTTGTCGGCCGATGCCTCTCCGTCCAGGGTTATGCCGCCCATATTGCGGCCCTCATATATTATGTCAGAGACATCCATGGATATTTTCCCGGCAGCGATACCGGTCCCTACCGTTCCGCCGGCCGTAAACTCGGCAGTGACAGAGCCTAATTTAGGCTGATTCAGGAATCTCCCGAGCTCCAGGTTTTCCACTCGGGCATCGGCACTGACATCATACGCTCCGGAGGCAAGACGCTTCGCCACGCCCTCCACATCAACAGTTCCGGAGGAGGTGCGCATCTTGACGGATGCCTCGGCCGATTCAAGGCCGCCCTTAACTACCGCCGCCAGCGACACGTCGCCTGCCGCAGTAAGCGGCTCACGGACTTTAACCGCTGTTTTCGCCGGCAATATGTTCAATAATTCGCTGACGGATTGCGACGGGATTCGCGCTGTAACTGTCAGACCGTCCGTTGTCGCCTCTTTTATCCGCGAGAGATTGTCAACGGCTCCGCTCACATTCACCTCCAGCGGCGAGGCAAAGTGCATAGTCGTGATATTTAAATCATTTATATTCGCCTTGGCCAAGGTTCCGGAAACATCAAAATCCACAAATACAGGTGTGTCAAACCGTTGCAACGCCGGCAACAGGGCCTTGAAGTCCGCGGGTTTTACGTGGCTGCCCTTTTTGAGGACCACGCCCACCGGTATTTCCTTAGCTATCTTATTCAGTGACTGCGGATTAGGATACGCCACCCCTATCGGCGCGAAAGTCAGTTCGGACCCCGGTGTCATCACACGCAGATTCTCCACAGACAGCTCCCGTGGCGTATAGCGGACGCACGCCTCAAGCCCGGTTATCTCTAATCCGCTCTGTTCCCGGCACTTAAAGTCCTGCAAGTCCACGTGTATCCGCTTGTCGGAAAGCCGTGGCGCGTATGCTGTCAGCGCCATACCGGTAACCGCCACATGCTTGGCGTTAAAACGTCCGGGCGTCCGAGGCGCATCCAGCACATCGTACGATGCACGTGCATTGCGGATGGTTACTGTGCTGATAGCCAAGTCAAAATGCTTTTCCCTCTTCGTGGTATCCTTGCTCTGCAGGCGCTCTATTATCCCGGCGATATTCAGCGGCTCACGGTCCGACTTCTTGTATATTTTTGCGTCAAGGCCATCTATCGCGGCATAGTCAATGACAATTCGTCCCGTTGACAAAAAGTGCATCATCTCGAATCTCGCCGACAGCTCCTTTATGCTCGCGGCCTTGACTCCATAGTCGTCATTAGCGGATATATCCCTGACAACCAACCTGTTGAATGGAATTACCACGACCTCGCCAATGGTAACATCAGTGCCTAACAGACGGCTCAGTTCATCCTCGGCGGTGTTTCGCAACTGCTCCCGGCCCCACGGCGTTGACAACGCCACGTACACGGCAAACGGCAACACCACCGCCAATATAAGCAGGGTGAACAGTGTCGCACGGATAACCTTGTATACTTTACTCATTGCCGAAAGCTTGTTTTCAACCTGCAAAGATACGTTTTTTCGCGCAATTATACACCATCCCGCGCTACCGTTAACAAATATTGGGGAACGGGGTCTAAACTATAAAACGGAGCCACAATGGATTTGCAGCTCCGTTTTATTGTTACAGCGGACTTCTTAGCCCCCGAAATTATCGTAGTGAATGCTCTCAGGCGCAACACCGAGGCTGTCAAGCATCTTGTTTACGGCTGCCGACATCGGGCCGGGACCGCACATGTAATACTCTATATCCTCGGGGTCGGGATGATTCTTGAGGTATGTGTCGTAAATAACCTGGTGCACAAATCCGGGAGTGTACTTCACGCCGGCGGCATCGGCTGCGGGATCGGGACGGTCCAGGGCCAGATGGAATTTGAAATTCGGGAACTCCTTCTCCAACTGCAGGAAATCGTCAAGATAGAACACCTCGTTAAGCGCACGTGCGCCATAAAAATAATTCATTACACGGTCTGTGCAGCGCAGGGTCTTTGTCATGTACATGATCTGTGCGCGCAAGGGCGCCATACCGGCACCACCGCCTATCCACATCATCTCGGCCTTGGAGTCGAGTATCGGATGGAAGTCTCCGTAAGGACCGGACATAAGCACCTTGTCACCGGGCTTGAGCGTGAAAATGTAACTTGATGCTATTCCGGGCATTACGTCCTGGAATCCCACCTCGGGTTTCGGCTTGAAAGGAGGTGTGGCGATGCGCACAGTCAGCATTATAAGGTCGCCCTCATCGGGATAGTTGGCCATGGAGTAGGCTCGGATTGTGGGCTCGTCATTACGGCATTTCAGCCCGAAAAGCCCGAATTTCTCCCATGCCGGCAGATACTCGTCGCCTATCAGGGCCTTGTCAATATCCTTGTCATAGTCCATCGAGAAGGCAGGTATCTTTATCTGGGCGTACGAACCGGGCATAAAGTCCATGTGCTCGCCGGGAGGCAGCGCCACAATAAACTCCTTGATAAAGGTGGCCACATTGCGGTTGGAAATTACCTCGCACTCCCACTCCTTGACGGAGAGCACGCTTGCGGGAACCACTATTCCCATATCCTGCTTTACCTTTACCTGGCAGCCCAGGCGCCAGCCTTCCTTGATTTCCTTACGCGAGAAGTGCACGGCCTCGGTGGGCAATATCTCGCCGCCGCCGGAGGTGACACGGACTTTACACTGTCCGCAACTGCCTTTTCCGCCGCAGGCGCTGGGAAGGAACACGTCCTTGTTGGCAAGTGTCGACAACAGGGAGCCGCCGGCCTCCGCCGGTATTTCGGTCTCCTCATTCACTGTTATGGTAACATCGCCGCTTTTAACCATAAACTTCTTGGCCAAAAGCAACATTCCAACCATCAAAAGGGTGATTACCAGAAAGACGGCTACTCCGGCCACCACTGTTAACGTTGATGTGGCCGCCGCCGGTATCATATTCGGAACTGTATACATGCCTTATCAGATTTTTATGCCAAGGAAACTCATGAAAGCGATTCCCATGAGGGCAGTGATGATAAATGTTATACCTATGCCACGCAACGGTGCCGGAATATTGTTGTGGCTGTCAAGACGCTCGCGGATTGCCGCTATCGCCACAATCGCTATCAGCCAGCCTATTCCCCAGCCAAGGCCGGCGAATATAGACGTGCCGAGGCTCGGGAAATCGCGCTGCTCCATAAACAGCGAACCGCCGAGGATTGCGCAGTTCACGGCTATCAGCGGCAGGAAGATTCCCAGCGACGCATACAGCGACGGGGCGTATTTCTCCACGGCCATCTCCACAAGCTGTGTCATGGACGCTATCACTGCGATAAACATTATAAGCGACAGAAAGCTGAGGTCTACAGCGGCATACTCAGCTCCCAGCCACGCCATGGCTCCGGGACGCAATACGTATGTCTCGAGCAGATAGTTGATCGGCAGTGTTATTGTTAACATGAATGTCACCGCTATACCCAGGCCGAAAGCTGTCTTTACGTTCTTGCTGACGGCAAGGAACGAGCACATGCCCAGGAAGTAGGCGAATATCATATTGTCGATGAATATCGACCGTATAAACAGATTGAAATTTTCCATTGAATTGTTTATTTCATTGTTCGTTTATTCATCCTTAATCACTTCTCCTGCAGTTCTTTGTTGTGCGCGCGGTGCACCCAGATGATGCAGGCGACAACAATCAGTGCCATCGGCGGAAGAATCATCAGACCGTTGTTGGAATATCCCGCATCATAAAAGCTTGCCGGTATAACCGGGTAGTTGAAGAGTGTGCCGCTGCCCAGGAGCTCACGGAAAAACGCCACTATCACAAGTATTATGGCATATCCCAGGCCATTGCCCACACCGTCAAGGAACGACGGCCACGGCTTGTTACTCATGGCAAATGCCTCCAGGCGTCCCATAAGGATACAGTTGGTGATTATCAGACCAATAAACACCGACAGCTGCTTGCTCACATCGTATGCGTACGCCTGCAACAGCTGATTCACAATTACCACTAGGCCGGCTATCACCACCAGCTGTACTATGATTCGGATATTGGTAGGTATTGTCTTGCGTATCAGCGAAATAATGACGCACGAGAACGCAAGGACGGCGATAACGCTCATACCCATAACCAATGCAGGTTCAACCTTGGCCGTGACGGCAAGTGCCGAGCAGATACCCAATATCTGGACTATTACGGGATTGTCCTTGGATAACGGGTTGAACAATACTGTTTTGTTATTTATCTTTTCTGACATAACATTTACATGAATATTGGGGTGAAACGTTACCGTTTAATACTCTCGAGATAGGCCTTGTACGGGGTGAGGCAGTCGCTGAGCATCGCACCTACACCTTTACTGGTAATTGTGCCGCCGGAAATTCCGTCCACATAATCCTCACCGTTTGCCGGCTGCTGGCCTTTTTTCACCACAGCGATAGGCAGATAGCGACCGTCCTTGAACAGGTGCTTGTCCCGGAACTGTTTCTGGAAATGAGGCTTTTCAATCTCGGCACCGAGGCCCGGGGTCTCGCCCTGGTGTGCGAAAAACGCTCCATAAACAGTGCTTCCGTCACTGTCTACAGCCACATATCCCCATATCGGGCCCCAAAGTCCGGAGCCGTATACCGGGATTATGTATTTTGTGCCTTTCTCGCCAAGATTGCAGATATAGACGGGCAGACTGCGTTTGGCAACATCCTTTATCTTGCTCTGCTCCTGGACATTAACAGCAAATGCGTCTTCGCCGATTACTTGTCCTTCGGAGTTCACAACGGTCTGCGCCGTGATATAACGGCCGAAGACATCACTAACTTTCTCGCCCTCCGGAACGGTTATATGCACCGATGCAAGTATCTGCTTCATCTTGTCGGCGTTGGCGTTCTCGGTCTGGCGGTCTTTCAGCGACATTGACGTTACGGCAAGCGCCGCGCCCACCAATATCACTATCACTACAATATATAATATAGTGTACAGATTACTTTGCTTTTTCATCTTATTCGCCCTCCTTTGCTTCTTTGTTATCCTCAACTGCATCCAGCTGATTTTCAACATTGGTAAGCCTGCGCATGCGGCGGCGCACATTGGCCTGCACCACACACCAGTCTATCAGAGGTGCGAAAACATTCATCAGCAGCACAGCGAGCATGGCTCCCTCGGGATAGCCGGTGTTGTAAGTGCGTATCAGCACAGCCACAACGCCTATCAGGAATCCGTAAATGTACTTGCCGGTGTTGGTGCGTGCCGCAGTCACGGGGTCGGTTGCCATAAACACTGCTGCGAAAGCAAAACCTCCGAACATCAGCTGGTCTACTGGGTTAAGGTACGACCCGGGATAAGTGGGAGTCTCGCAAAGATTTGAAATCCAACCCATTGCCAGGCCTCCGGCCACCACCGACAGCATGATTCGCCATGAACCTATGCGTGTAAGCAACAGTATAGCCGCGCCGATAAGTATGCAGAATACCGATGTCTCGCCGAACGAGCCGGGGATGAGGCCCCAGAAGGCGTCCGAAGCCGAGATGGCATGCTGGTCTATGCCGGTAACGGTGAAATCACCGCCGCTTGCCGTGGCTATCTGCCCCAGCGGAGTCGCGCATGTGAAACCGTCGGCAACCTTGGGACCCACGCCGAGAATCTGCTCCGTTGCCACAAAGACCTTGTCGCCGGACATTTTGGCCGGATAAGCAAAGAACAGGAATGCGCGTGCCACAAGTGCCACATTTACAATATTATAGCCGGTACCGCCAAAGACCTCCTTGGCAAAAATCACCGCAAAAGCTGTTGCCACGGCAACCATCCATATCGGTGTCTCTATCGGCAGAATCATCGGCAGGATTATTCCCGTCACCAGGAATCCCTCCTGAATCTCCTCATGCCGCAGTTGCGCGGAGATAAACTCTATCCCGAGGCCCACGATGTATGTGGTGAGTACCATCGGGAGTATGGCCAGGAAGCCGTAGAGCATCAGCTCCCAGAAAGGGAACACAGTCTCGCCGGCGGCAAGCCAGTGCTGATAACCGGTATTGTACATTCCGAAAAAGAAGCATGGCAGCAACGCTATTATGACTATAGTCATGGTACGTTTCGAGTCCATACTGTCGTGCACATGCACGCCATTTACGCCCGCAGTGTAGTGCGGCGTAAACAGGAACGTATCAAAGCCGTCGTAAACCGAGCGGAAGGAGCTAAGCTTACCGCCGTAAAAAGCCGGCTTGACGCGATCCATCAATTTGCGTAACGATTTCATCGTCTTATATTTTCTATGGTTTTGGTTATTCTACCTCTTTACGCAGATAATCAAGTCCCTGACGTATCATCTGCTGCAGCGGTTGCTTGGACGAGTCGGCATATTCCGCCAGAGCAAAATCCTCCGGGGCGACCTCGTACATGCCCAGCCGCTCCATGGCGTCGATATTGCCCGACTGCACTGCCTTAATCAGATACTCGGGGAGTATGTCCATCGGCACATACTTGTCATATTCGCCGGACATTATCATGGCACGACGGCCACCGAGCGTTCTCGCGTCCGGGCGGAACAGGCGATGCAGCCAGCTGCCGGGGTACGAGGGATTAACGCTCATCTTCTTGGGCGACAGGGATGCCCAGCCCATAAACTCGTCCACATCATCGCCATCGGCGATGACAGTAACCTGAGTATAAGGGAAGTGCAGGAATCCGTCCATGTCCACTTTTACGCCGGTAAGCACATTGCCGGCGATGATGCGGCGATGATGGTCGGCCGGTTTCAGATGTCCCGACAACAGCGGAGCCACCGCCGCGCCCATAACAGTACGGGCCACAAACGGATTCTCCACTTCCGGGCCGGTTACAGCTACGTCAGTGGAGAAATCTATTTTCCCTGTCCGGGACAGGTTACCTATATTTAATAATGTGTATGCACTGAGTGTCCACACTTTTTCGCCCTTGTTTACCGGCCTGATATTCGCTATCTGCACGCCTGCAAGGCCTGCCGGATGCGGACCGTCTACATTCACCATTACGGCACCGTCTACGTCCGGACAATCCGCCGAATTGCGGCGCGAGATGTAGACATTTCCGGATGTAAGCTTCCTTAACTGCTTGACAGCAAGAGCCATTGTCGCGGCCTGCTCCGCAGTGAACTTATGACTTACGGCCAAAGGCGCGGAATCGAAAGCGGTTACAAATATATCGCGCGGACGATCTGCGGGATTCGGCACTATATCGTACGGGCGCTGACGCATCATGGCCAGCAGGCCCGACTCGGCCAGCACTTCTGCCACCGCCGCTCCGTCGGCATCTGCCGGGAGCCTGTATTCCGCAGCGTCATTGCCGCTGACTTCTATCTCTATACGCAGTACCTTGCGACGCTCGCCGCGAACCACTGCGGCTATGGTACCGCTAACAGGGCTCACAAGCTTTACTGACTCGCAACCCTTGTTGTGCATAAGCGCCTGTCCGGCCCTTACAGCGTCGCCTTCCCGGACATCAACTTTGGGCACAAAACCCGGAAAATCATCGGGAACAACAGCCACCCGTTGCACGGGCACGGCCTTTGGGGCATCGTCGGTAACTACGCCGGCAATAGGTAAATCAAGGCCTTTTTTAATCTTTAGTTCCATTTACTTTTTTCTGTGTATGCGTTATGTGGGGCGTGCGCCTTTCTGCACACGCTCCGCAAAGTTAAGAATATTTATCCAATTCTCACCACATTTTTTCATTAAATTACACATAAATTAAAATATACGGTTTTTTTCCTATTTCGCAACATAATGTTTCAATTTATTTTTATAACTTTGTGAAAAATATCATTATCATGAAAAATCTACGATTTATCTTTGTTTTTTTCGCGCTTTTTGCCGTAGCTATCACACCGTTACATGCAAATAAGGACACAGAAAGTGCAAAAAGACTCGCACAACGCCTGGCACCCGAATATGCCGCTAACATTTCGTTCGAAACCATAGACGCACCGGACAGCACCGACGTCTACGAGATTGAGCAGAACGGCCCCATGCTCGCCATCCGTGGCAACAACATAAACTCCATGGCAGTGGGTCTCGGCCATTATCTCAAGTATTACTGCAACGCCAATATATCATGGTACAAGGACGACCCCATAGCGTTGCCCGCAAAAATGCCTGTCGTAGACAAAAAGGTACGCCACAGCGCGCTTGTAAAAAACCGCTTTTTCCTTAACTACTGCACCTACGGATACACTATGCCCTGGTGGCAGTGGGCCGACTGGGAGCGCCTCATAGACTGGATGGCGATACACGGCGTAACCCTGCCGCTGGCCATTACCGGACAGGAGGCCGTATGGCGCAATGTGTGGCAGCAGATAGGCCTGAACCCCAAGGAGATAGACGCATACTTCACCGGCCCGGCACACCTGCCCTGGCACAGAATGACCAACATGGACAGATTCCAGGGTAACATCCCTCAGAGCTGGCACAAGCATCAGGCTGATTTACAGAGACATATAGTAGACCGCGAACGTGAGCTGGGCATGAAGCCCGTACTGCCCGCTTTTGCCGGACACGTCCCCCGGGCCCTTGCCGAAAAATTCCCCGATGCCAAGATTACCAAAATGACACAGTGGGGCGAGTTCCGCGATGAATACCGCTCGTACTTCCTGGACCCCAACGATCCCCTATTCCCCAAGATTCAGAAACTTTTCCTGGACGAACAGACACGCCTGTACGGCACAGACCATATATACGGCCTTGACCCGTTCAATGAAGTTGACCCGCCAAGCTGGGAGCCCGAGTTCCTTGCCAAAGCCGGAAAACACATGTATCAGACCCTGCAGCAGGCCGACCCCGACGCGGTATGGCTGCAGATGACTTGGCTGTTCTACTACGCATCCAAGAAATGGAAGCCCGAGTGCATTAAGGCATTCATCACCGCCGTTCCCTCCGACCGCCTCATTCTCCTGGACTACTACTGCGACCGCGCCGAGGTGTGGAAGCGCACCGAGTCGTACTACGGACAGCCTTACATCTGGTGCTACCTCGGCAACTTTGGCGGCAACACCATGCTCGCCGGCGACATTCGCGACACCCGCACCAAGATTGACAACGTCCTCGCCAAAGGCGGCTCAAACTTCAGCGGTATCGGATCCACCCTGGAGGGCATGGACGTAAACCCGCTCATGTACGAATATGTTTTTGAAAAAGCATGGGAAGGCGTTCCCGAAGACAGCTTGTGGATTCAGGCATACGCCGACCGCCGCGCCGGAGCGCCCAGCGAGGCCGGACGTCGCGCATGGCACGGCCTGTACTCCGACATCTACAAGAGATTCGCCACCTCCGGACAGGGAACCCTCACCAACGCACGCCCCTCGCTGAAAGGTTATGGCAACAAATACACCAAAGCACTCTATAACTACGACAACGACCGTTTGTACAAATGCTGGTCAGACCTGCTGGAGGCCGCCGGAGACAACCCCTCCGACGCCATGACCTTCGACGTGGTGAACGTGGGCCGGCAAGTCATCGGCAACCACTTCTGGCAACTGCGCGACAGCCTCACCGCCGCATACGAGGCCAAGGACGCCGCACGCGCAAAATCCTACGGCACGCGCATGCTCACACTCCTGGACGATATGGACCGCCTGCTCTCCTGCCACCGCACTTTCCTCATGGGCAGATGGGTGGATGCCGCAGCAGCCTTCGGCGACAACGACACCGAAAAAGAATATTACCGCACCAACGCCCGCACAATTATCACGACATGGGGCGAGGCCGGACAGATTCTCAACGACTACGCCAACCGCTCATGGGCCGGACTAACTTCGCAGTACTACCGCCCCCGCTGGGAGATGTTCATAACAGACATTAACAACGCTCTCGCATCGGGCAAAGAATTCGACGAAGGCAGCTTCAAGACACGCTGCCTTGAGTTTGAGACAGACTTCGCCTTCTCGCCCAAACCGGAAGGCACATTCACCAGCATCGCCGACTCAGATTCGGCAATGGCAGTCGCCCGAGAACTCGCGCAAAAATACGCTCCGGAGACCTGGCATTGATGATTTTTGGGCGTTTTTTTTTCACAATTATTAATATAAACATTCATGATTTCTGTCACATTTCAGATAAATCTATCTCAACCCTCATAAAAAAACCTTAAAAATTTTGTAGGTTTAAAACAAAAAAATTAACTTTGCAATCAGTTTTTGCAGAAATCCGTGTGCCCGAGCGAGGAGCAACACACTCTGCACAGACCTACACAACCAATCGGACAAAACAACAGATATAGAAATTTACTAACAAATCAATCATTTTATAAACAATTATTTAATTTTTATTTTCAACAATTAAAATTATGGAAGCTCAAAAGCCTGTAAACGCAGCTAAAGCCCCCGCGGCCGCAGCTCCGAAAAAACAAAAGTCTAACGCTCCCGGCATCAAAAATGCCTCGTGGGTGATTGTTTGCTGCCTCGTAGTAGCAATCCTTCTCTCTCTCTTCTTCTTCGGTAACCCCAAATACTTTGAGTTTGAAGGCGAAGCCCCCATCTCAATGTGGTTCTTTGACGGCGAATCTACTCCCAAGGACGGCTCGCTGATCGCTACCATCTTCAAAGGCGGTATCATCGTTCCTATTCTTCAGACTCTCTTCCTCACCGTTATCGTTCTGGCTATCGAACGCGGTATCGCGCTCAACGCCGCTAAAGGTAAAGGCAACATCGCTAAATTCGTTCAGGGTGTTAAAAACTGCCTCCAGAAAAACGACATCGCCGGTGCACAGAAACTCTGCAAAAACCAGAAAGGCTCTGTTGCAGCTGTAGTTGCTGCCGCTCTCGTTCGCTACGAGGAAATGGACAAAAACACCACTCTTACCAAAGAACAGAAAGTAGCTACTCTGCAGAAAGAGGTTGAAGAAGCTACCGCTCTGGAAATGCCCGCTCTCCAGCAGAACCTCCCCATCGTGGCTACCATGACTACTCTCGGTACCCTCGTCGGTCTGCTCGGTACTGTGCTTGGTATGATCAAATCATTCTCTGCTCTCGGTGGTGGCGGCGGTGCCGTTGACTCTACCGAACTGTCTGTAGGTATCTCTGAGGCACTTGTGAACACCGCCTTCGGTATCGCAACCGGTGCTTTCGCTGTTATCTTCTACAACTACTACACTAACAAGATCGACAACCTCACCTACGCTATCGACGAGATTGGTTTCTCTATCGTGCAGACATTCCAGGCCACTCACTAATCCCTGTTTACCCGTTTTAACCATTCATCTTTAAAATAAGTAAATATGGGAAAAGTAAAAATTAAAAAGAAAAGCACCCTCATTGACATGACGGCAATGAGTGACGTGACCGTTCTTTTGCTTACTTTCTTCATGT
>SFNC01000194.1 GCA_004554255.1 Bacteroidales bacterium | reverse complement strand
ACCGTTTTCACGTCCACGCCGTTTTGCAGGGCCATCGTCGCGAAGGTGTGACGGAGATCGTGGAATCGGATGCGGGGCAGCCCCGCTCGTTTCAGAACCCGCTGGAGCATGTGCAGGACGCTGTCCGGGGACATGGGGCCTCCGGTGGGCGATGGGAATACCCATTCGCTGTTGCCCGTTTTTCTTCTTTGTTGCATCAGAACGTCTATCGCATCCGCCGACAGCGGCAGTGTGCGGTAGGCGTTTTTCGTTTTCAGCGGGGCTTCGACTACCTTGCCGTTTTGCCGGGAAATGGCCCGTTGCACCCTGACTGCACCGTACTCAAAGTCCACATCCGTCCACTTTAGCCCCAGCAGTTCACCCCTCCGCAATCCCGTGGCGAGGTCGAGGTAGTAGAGCTCGTACACGCCGCTGTCCCTGGCCTCCTGGAAGAAGGCGCTGAGTTGGTCGGCGGTCAGCGTTTTCATCTCCTTGTGCTCCACCTTTGGCAGGGCACAGCCCTGTGTGGGATTTTTCGTGACGAGGTGCTGCTCGATGGCGAGATTGTATGCCGAGCCGATCATCTGGTGGATATTGCGGACGGTCTTTGGAGCCAGACCTTTCGGCTTTTTCTTGGCCTCAATGCGGTCAACCCGGCCGCCGTCCAGCAGGTGCTTGTAGAATCTCTGCAAGTCCAGAGAAGTCAGGTCTGCCAGCGGGATGCTGCCGATCTGCGGCTTGATGTGGTTTTTCAGAAAGCCTTGCAAGGTTTTGTAGGTCGATGGGCGCAATTTCACCTTGGCATAGTTCTCCATCCACACCTCCAGCCATGTTCCCACCGTGTAGGTCTTGGCCCGCCCATAGTCGATACCGACGTTTTCCTCGATGGCTTTTTTCAGTTTTTCTTTTACTTCCGCTTGCGTCTTGCCGAGGACGTTTTTGATGATGGCCTTGCCAGTTTCCGGATCGTGACCGACTGTGTACCGGCCCTCCCATCGGCCGTCCTTTCGTTTGCGGATGTTCCCTTCCCCCTCGCCGTTTGCTCGTCTTTTCGGCATGGTATCAGCCCCTTTCGCAACGAACAATACCGTAACCAAGGGAACAAAGCTACCGAAAAGCCGAACTGTTATCAGAAAGTTATCATTTGCACCTCGGAGCCGCGCCGCCTTATCTTTGACTATTGCGGCGCAATTTCTGCGCTGCCGGAGGCGTTCTTCTTTGGTTACAGCGGTGCGATTTTTGAACGCTTGAAAGTCTCTTTTCATTGACTACAGCGGCGCAAAATATACCCGTTTTCCTCCGAAAATCGCCGCTGCACAAAAAGCACCTTTTTGAGTGGTTGAAAACAGCAATTACCTCAACTGCGTGCGGAACGGCCATCTTGAAAAGTCCGCCGACACGGGGGTCTGACGCCCCTCACGTTCACCAAAGACCGCGAAAACGCCTCGCAAGGTGCACCTTAGACTGCGGTTTCAAAACCCCGGAAAGCCCCGCACTGCGGGGCTTTGTGGGCGGGCTGCGGGCGCTTGCGACTGCGGCCCTTTATCTTGTGCTTTAATCGAACGGCTATAAGCATCCAGAAAATCGACTCAAAAAGTTCGGTTTTTCACTCAAAACTTTTCTCGCAAATATCGTCAAAAAGTTACCGCCACAACGCTGTTCCAAACCGCTTTTCATCCCGATTTTCAACTTCTCGCACAAACGCCCCACGTCTGCTTTCACGGGCGAAAGTGGGTACACACTCGGCTCTCGGAGAAAGATCGCACACAAGGGCACACACGCCGAAACAGGGGGTGTTTCAGATGGGGTGCTATTACTACTCTCGGACTGTTTCACACGTTTCGGAAACCCTGGCCAGGGGGTAGAACGGCAAACTTTGCCGCTTTTGGGTTTTGGTTGGATGTACTTCCGAAGAACGCAGAGAGCCTTCGGAACAGCGATGTGCTTATGCGCGTCGCTGTTCCGAGGCGTCGTGGCCCCGCTGGGCTGCGTGATCCAGTGAGTGCGCTATGGATTATGTGGTGAGCATTTGTGACCCTATTACAATAAATTTGGACAGGAAAGCCGGGCAGCCAGTCCGGCTTTCTTTTCATCTCTTGCCTAAGCTACAATAAGGGGAGCAACTGGTTGACGA
>SFNC01000075.1 GCA_004554255.1 Bacteroidales bacterium | reverse complement strand
AGTCATATATGTCATATAAGTCATATACGATTTATACGTCATATAAGACTTATACACCACATAAATAACATACATACCAAATGGTGGCGCCCCCCTCCATGTCCCTGCGGTTCTGCCCTGCGCCCTCGCGGCACGCACGCTCTTCCGTCCCCCGCACCCCTGCACATGCACCATCTCCTGCGCTCCTGCGGCACGCACCGCTTGCATACGTGCATAAACAGTGACAGCCGAAGGAAACCCTTCGGCTGTCGCTTGGTGATTGTAGCGAGTCCGGGAATCGAACCCGGGTCTCCACCTTGAGAGGGTGGCGTGCTAGGCCACTACACTAAATCGCCATTCTGTATGTGCTCCGGCGAGTTCCCTCGCTTTTGCTTTGCAAAGTTACGATGTTTTTCTGATATATGCAAATAATCCGTGTTATTTTTGCGCCTTTATGCGATTTTTAAAGCAAAATTAGTCGTATATTTGTGGATAAAACGTTTTTCTCAGAGCAATGACAGTATGTCGTCGGGGTTCGACACTATGTTCTGGGCGCAGGCGTTTACCAGCTCCTGCCGTGTCCGGAATCCCCATGTCACACCGCAGCCGTCCACACATGCGCGCCGTGCCGTTTCAATATCCACATTTGAGTCGCCTACGTACAGAACGTCGGATTTCGGCGTGGGATGTTGTCCGAGGACCTCAAATACCACCGAGGGATCCGGCTTAACCGGGACGCCGTCGATGTGCCCGAACACAGCCTTCCACGGCATCTCAGGGAAGAAGTGCTCGATTATACGTTCCACTGCCGCCTGATACTTGTTGGATGCCACAGCTATTGCGATGCCGCGGTCGGTTAGCTCCTGCAGCAGTTCGCGTATGCCCGGGTAGGGCACCGAGCAGTCGTACAGGTGTGCGTCGTAATATTCGCGGAATTGTGCGCGCATGGCCTCGATTATGCGCGTGCTTCGGGCTTCCTCGGGCAGCGCGCGTTCCAGCAGTTTTGTCACTCCGTTACCCACCATATTGCAGTAGGATGCCACAGAATGCGTGGGGTAACCCAATGCCGATAGGGCGTGGTTTGTGGCATTGGCAAGGTCCTCGATTGTATTCACGAGGGTGCCGTCAAGGTCGAATATTACAAGTGTTTTCATATTGCTATAACAACTGTTGCAGCGCGATAGTTAATGCGGTTCTCAGAATGGGTATCCCACGGCGAAGTGGAATGTTGCGTCCCTGTGCCAGTTGGGGTGTATCAGCGGCCAAGGCTCGGCGTTTTCGGCCGGGTCATGTGCCTTCATGCCAAGGTCGAGGCGCAGCAGGAAGTATGTAAAGTCCATTCGCAAGCCCACTCCGTATCCGGCCGCGATCTGTTTATAGAATTTGTTGAATCTGAATTCTCCGCCCGGCTGGGTGGGGTATTTCTTTATTGTCCAGATGTTTCCGGCGTCTATAAATAGCGCGCCTTCAAAGACCCAGAACAGTCGCATGCGGTATTCCATGCTCAGGTTCAGCATTATGTCGCCGCACTGGTTTATGAAGTTGAGCACATTGTTTTTCGACTCGTACGAGCCGGGACCCAGCGTGCGCACGCCCCATCCGCGCACGCTGTTGGCGCCGCCGGCGTAGAATCGCTTCTCAAACGGTATCATGGACGAGTTTCCGTAGGGGTAACCGACGCCGAATCCGGCATGAAATGCCAGCGCATTGCGCGAGTTCAGGTTGGCGACATGCGTAAAGTCGGCCTCGCCCTTAACGTACTGCGCGTATTGGATGCCGAAAATTTTATATGCGCCGTCGCTTTTCTTCTGTCCCACCATGTTCGAGAATCCGTACAGTAGGTTACCGGCCATCTCGGCCGACAGTCTTATCGTAGACACGGACGGCTGGATGGTAAAGGAGTTCTCCTTGCCTGTGGGGATGCGCCTGTTGGTGCGGTAATAGCTGTAGCCCATGCGCATGATGAAGTGGTCCTCGTAGCTGTATCTCAGCAGCGGATTCTGGGGCGCTATCTGGTCTATGAAGTCAATGGTGGAGTGGGGAAGATATACATAATTTATGTCCACCAGGTCAAATGTTCTGCGCACATTATATCCGCGGTAGCGCACCGATGGCGATGTCCATTTGTATTTCCACGCGGCACCGGCGATGACGCGGGTATACTCGGGGCGTTCCTGGTAATTCGTGGAGATGGTGAACTCCGTGGACGCCCGCGACCGCAGCTTGAATGATTTGCTGAGGAAGGGAGCCTCCAGTTTCGGGAATGTAAGGCCCACCTCGGCGCCCACCTCGGTGTAATTGTCGTTGATAAGTCCGTCCAGGTTGCCACTAAGGCTCTCGTACGAGGCGCGGATCTTCGCCGACAGTTGCTCGCTGCGATGGAAAATATTGCGGTGCTGATAGGTGAGCCCCACGCCAAAGCCCAGGTCGCCCTCCGAGTTGGTGCCCTCCAGCTCCACGGCGATGCTCTGTTTTTTGTTGCGCGTAATCAGGATATAAGCGTCCATCCACATGCGCCCGTCTATCATCCCCAGCGGCTTCATGTCGATGTTTATGAATTTGAGGATGCCCAATTGGCTCAGAGACTCGTAAGTGCGCTCTATTTTGCTGGCATTGAACGGCTCACCGGCCTCCAGGTGGCATTTTTCTTCCAGAATATCGGGTTTTATAAAGTGGTCGGGGTTGCAATACAGCACGGTGATGTCCTTGTAGCGGACGGTATCAGTGTCCTCGAAGTGGAAGTTCACCGAGGCCGCATCATTGGTGGGGCTGCTCACCACAAAGTAAATGTTGCGTACCGAGTACGGCACATGCTCCGCCGGGATTTCAGCCTCCTTGGCGCCCTGCCGCGGTGGCTGCACGTGCATGGTAAGCTGCAGCTCCTTAGACCCGCTCACGGTGTCGGCTGTGAACGTAATATACTCATTATTAAACGAATAATACCCGTTGTTGCGCAACATATGTGTTATGCGCGTACGCTCGGAGTCCAGTATATTGCGGTTGAAGACATCGCCGGGGCCTATCACACGCTCGGTGGTGTCCGCCACAATCAGCGCGCCGATGGCGGGGTCTTCAATCTCATAATCCAGTGTTTTTATCACGTGCGGCTGGCCGGGATGTATCGTGTATGTCACGTGCGCGCGCTTGCTGCGATCGTCCAGCACTGTGTCCACCGATACCTGCGTGCTCATGAACCCGCGGTTTATCACGGCCTGACGCAATTGCCTGGCTGACAGCTCTGTAAGCAGTGAATCGTAAATCACCGGCGGCTGGCCCAGCCGTCTGAGCCAGCGGTTGTACCACTTGGTGGTATCTTTCCCGGACAGCGAATATGTCGCCAGCTGTAACTTGGCGAATCCCAGTACCTTATGGTTCGGTTGCTGACGCAGAAAGTTGACAAGGTCGGCGCCCTCGGCAATAGTATGGCCCCCGGAATCAGTCTCGATTTTAATGTCAACCTTATCCAGGAGATACTGGCCGTCAGGCACATGCTTGACGGGGCTGCAGGCCCATAACAGCACTGCCAGAACCGAGATTATTGCGAACTTGGTTTTCACGGATGCAAAGGTACAAAAATTCGCCGATATGCCGTAATCTCCGCGCCAAAAATCACCATCCCGGCCAACGGTTTTGCCTTTAGGGATAAAAATCGTAAATTTGTGGCTGTAAAACAGCGGATTGAGCCCGCCGATTGCCATTATGACTTGCAGAACAGGACGTTATACGGAGCTGAGAGACGCGCTTGCCCGGCGCGTCCTCACCCTTGACGGCGCCATGGGCACGGCCGTGATGGACCGGTGCCCGGCGGGTGGTTGCGTGGACATGCTGTCTTTGTCGGCGCCCGGGCTTGTCGGCGCCGTTCACCGCTCTTATCTCGAGTCCGGTGCTGACATAATAAGGACCAATACATTCAACGCCAACCGTCTGACTATCAGTCGATACGGGAGCGTGGACACGCTGCGCGGCCTGAACGCCACCGGTGTCGCAATCGCCCGTGCCGAGGCCGCAAGGATGGAGGCCGCAGACCCGTCGCGACCAAGATTTGTGGCCGGGACCATGGGCCCGCTGCCATCACCCGACCCCGACGCTGCCGCCGAACAGTCCGCGGTTCTGATGGACAATGGCGTGGACCTGCTGATTCTGGAGACGTGCTACGACGCGCAAATTCTTGACGCTCAGCTACGTGGAGTGCGCCGGGCCACAGCCGGGCGCGGCCTGCCCGTCCCGGTGTTTGTCTCGGTTACAATATCAGGCCAATCGGGCCGCCTTCACTCCGGCCATACCCTCGCCGACGTGTTGGAGATAGTCCGGCCCTACGACATTGACGCACTGGGACTTAACTGCGACGCGCCTGTCGCCTCCCTTCGCGAACTCGCCGCAATATCGCCGCTTCCCACAATCTATTATCCCAACGCCGGAGCCCCGGGAGCATACAAATCCGCTGACCAATTTGTCGGCGAAATCCGCCCCTTACTCGCCGAATCCCTCCTCAACATCGTAGGCGGCTGCTGCGGCACCGACAGCCACTGCATCCGCCACCTCTCCCGCCTCGCCTCCCGCGCCAACCCCCGCCGCCCATAGCCCCCTCAAGCAGAGATTATTTATTAAAACTCGCGCAGAGTACGCCGAGCTCGCGGAGGGAGTTCTGTAGAACTCGCGCAGAGGAGTAGTTTGGAGAGGGAGAGCACGCGGAGGAGGGCTTGCGCGAAGGAGAGTTTGGGGCTCGCGCGGATGTTTTTTAATCTCGCGCAGAGTACGCCGAGCTCGCGGAGGGAGTTCTGTAGAACTCTCGCAGAGGAATAATTTGGAGGGGGAGAGCACGCGGAGGAGGTGTCTCGCACGGAGGGAGAGTTTGGGGCTCGCGCGGATGTTTTTTATATCTCGCGCAGAGTACGCCGAGCTCGCGGAGGGAGTTCTGTAGAACTCTCGCAGAGGAATATTTTGGAGGGTGAGAGCACGCGGAGGAGGTGTCTCGCGCGAAGGAGAGTTTGGGGCTCGCGCGGATGTTTTTTAATCTCGCGCAGAGTACGCCGAGCTCGCGGAGGGAGTTCTGTAGAACTCTCGCAGAGGAGTAGTTTGGAGAGGGAGAGCACGCGGAGGAGGGCTTGCGCGAAGGAGAGTTTGGGGCTCGCGCGAGATATAAGACTTCAGCATGGCCCCAAAATCTCCTCAGCGTGAGCTAAAAATCATCTGTGTGGTGCGCTGCATCCCCGAGTTTTTGGCGCGGAAGTTGCTTTATTTACAGAAAAATATTACCTTTGTCGCAGATCCGGTGAGCGATTAATTAATAATCAGTAATATAAACGGCAGATTCGTGTTTGTCCCTAACTAAAATAATATATAATAAGTATGAAGAAAATCATTTCATTCGTCGGTGTGGCAGTAATGTTATGTACCTTATTTATAGGATGTTCAGGCTCATCCGAGCCCCTGAAAGAGCTTGCCGAGGTATATTCCGAAATGGCAGTTAACAATCAGGAAGTGGCAGAAGCAATGCAAGACGTCTACAAAGCCGGGCGCGATGAGCAACAGAGCCGCCATGAAAAAGCGATAAAATTATCTGAAGAGAAAAAATCCGACAATGCAACACTCGCCGCGAAGGCAGAGGAGATTGCGGCCAAACTGGAGGGCACTGAAATAGAATGCAGCTCAAGTGATGCCATGGCCGTTGAAGTTAAGGAAGCCGTCTTCTCTATGGTTGACGCACAGGATAAATCGTGCAATATTGTAGTCAGAATCTCTTGCGCCGAACCGTCATCCTGCGCCTACTGTCTTATCATGGATAGAGACGGCAATTTGCTATGGAAGACACCTGCAAGATACTCTGACGGAGCACTTTCCTTCAACTTCCGCCTTACTTCTCAAAACAGCAAGTCCCAAGAGAATAACCTTATATACGGAAAGCTGAATCGGATTATTGTAGTAACTCAGGCCGAATATATTGCAGGCGCTGTCGGCGCGGAGAGCCCTATCGCCGAGGCCGAAACCGAGCCGGAACCTGCCTATCAAGGTAACGATGAATCCGAAAACATACAGACAACAGATGGTGAAATAAAAGTCGGTGGAAATCTCCGGGCTGCCCTTCAGTCCGCCACAAAGGTAACATACGAGTATAATGCCGACAGCGGTATATGGGCTACAATTGGCAATGTCGCTATCGTGATAGACGAAGGCCAGCTGACGCAGCAGGGTATTGACTTCATTGCCGCCATCCCGAGTGATATAGCCCCGGACATAGCATTCAAGCCGGAATATGTAAAACCCGATGCAAAAATCTTATCAATAGAAAAACAATAATAACACTTTACGATGAAACGTTTATTACTGATATTAGTTGCCACTTTGGCATTGTCATCACCGTTGTTCGCAAAAGGCGAGTATGACGCTAAACTTCAGCAACTTACAGGTGAAATCGCTGCGTTCACCGTAGGCACTTCCGATGCGACTTTCGAGTCCTGCACCTACAATGAGGGTATGATTACATTTGTTATCAATCCCGCGTCTAAAATAGGTCAGTACCGCCTCGCAGATCCATTTGCCGAAAATTTTTATGAAACAATTCTCGCCAAAATGTTTGGCGGTAATCCCACGCAAGGTTTACAGATTATGGATTTCCTTGTGGGGACAAAAACAAATTTCTGTTTCAAAATCAAACCTGCCGGACAGCCCGACTATATGGAGTCTACAGTTTGGCCGGGTTCCGTAAAGCCCTTGCTACAAAAGCTTTTGGAAAAGTAGAGCCTGCAATAGCCGATTAGTTTATACGCCCGGTAAGTACCTCACGCAAAACGACAGACCCGCCTCCGACTGCCCTCTGCATGAGCCCTTCACGAGCCCGCAGGACGATTGCCAAGTGCGGAGATTACGACGTCTCCCCGCCGAGAAAACATTGCGCTCATCTGTCCACACGGCACATTCGCGCATATAAACGCACCATCCTCCGTCGTAACTTTGCACTCCTGTGCGCTGCCTCCGCGAGTTTTTGGCGCGGAAGTTGCTTTTTTGCAGGAAATTCGCTACCTTTGCAGAATTGTGGGATTTAGCCCCCTTTTGTAGCATTTTCTCCCTAAAATTATACACATTATGAATGTTGTTGACCGATTTCTACAATATGTGAAGTTCGACACTCAGAGTGACGAGCTGACAAATATGACGCCTTCCACGCCTGGGCAGATGATTTTCGCCCGACACCTGGAAAAGGAACTCAGCGCAATGGGCCT
This sequence comes from Bacteroidales bacterium, assembly GCA_004554255.1. Lineage (GTDB taxonomy): Bacteria > Bacteroidota > Bacteroidia > Bacteroidales > Muribaculaceae > CAG-873. Next base: position 2,246 of record SFNC01000075.1, on the reverse strand, counting down.
TAAGGATATTTCGTTGGACGATAACGGATACCTCATGGCTACCCTCCCCGGCAATATCACCGACCGCAAGGTACCCACTGTCGGATTTATCTCGCACCTGGATACGTCGCCCGACATGTCCGGCCACAATGTAACTCCCCGTATCATAGAGAGTTACGACGGCAAGGACATCGTGCTCAATGCAGGCGAGAATGTGGTGCTGTCGCCCGAACAGTTCCCCGAGCTGCTGAACTATGTGGGTCAGGCTCTGATAGTTACCGACGGAACCACGCTGCTCGGCGCCGACGACAAAGCCGGCATCGCCGAGATTATCACCGCCGTGGCATATCTGCAGGAGCACCCCGAAATCAAGCACGGCGACATCCGTATCGCCTTTAACCCCGACGAGGAAATCGGCCTTGGCGCGCACAAGTTCGATGTCGAGAAATTCGGCGCCGACTGGGCTTATACCATGGACGGCGGCGAAATCGGCGAGCTGGAGTACGAGAACTTCAACGCCGCCGTGGCGCGCGTAACTTTCATTGGACGCAATGTTCACCCCGGTTACGCCAAGCACAAGATGATCAACTCCATGCGCGTGGCAAACCAGTTCGCTATCATGCTCCCGCGTTGGGAAACTCCCGAGCACACAGAGGGTTACGAGGGTTTCTATCACCTTGTCGGCATGGAGGGAACGGTAGAAAAAACCGTCCTCACCTACATTATCCGCGACCACGACCGCGACCGCTTCGAGCGCCGCAAAAAGGAGCTGGAGCACCTGGCGCGCAAAATCAACAAGGAGTACGCAAACTGCTGTCACATAGAGCTTAAGGACCAGTACTTCAATATGCGCGAGAAGATCGAGCCGGTGATGCACATCATAGATATCGCCGAGCAGGCCATGCGCGATGCCGGTATAGACCCGAAGGTGGTGGCCATCCGCGGCGGCACAGATGGCGCCCAGCTGTCGTTCAAGGGCCTGCCCTGCCCCAATATCTTTGCCGGAGGCCTCAACTTCCACGGCAGATTCGAGTACATCCCCATACCCTCCATGGAGAAGGCTGTTGACGTGATTGTCAACATCGCCTCTATTGTGGGAAAGAACTGACACATACATAGTTAGCAATGATACGGTCACCACAGTCGGCATCGGCATCCGTCACGGACAAGCCCTTGCTGGTTGTGGTGACCGGCCCTACGGCCTCCGGTAAAACGGCGCTGGCCATAGACATAGCCACACGTCTCGGCACCGAGATAGTGTCGGCCGACTCGCGCCAGATATACCGCGGCATACCCATAACCACCGCCGTGCCCACGCCGGAGGAGCTTGCGGCTGTGAAGCACCATCTTATTGAGTGTAAGGATATTACCGAGCAATATAGCGCCGCGGCATTCACAGATGACGCCCTGGAGATTCTTGATAATCTTTTCCGGAGTTATGGGTGTGCGGTGGTCTGCGGCGGCTCCATGATGTATATAGACGCCCTGACGAAGGGCATAGACGACATCCCCGATATCAGCGACACTGTGCGTGCCCGCGTCGCCGACATTTATGCCGAGAACGGCCTTGACGGCGTGCTCGCGCTGCTCGAGATTATGGACCCGGAATATTTCGCCAAGGTGGACAAGGCCAACACGCGCCGTGTGATGCACGCCGTGGAAATCTGCATGCAGAGCGGCCGTACCTATACCGAACTCAGAACCGGAAATGTGGTTCAGCGCCCGTTCCGCACGCAGATGGTAGCTATAGACCGGAGCCGCGACGACCTGTTCGGGCGCATAAACGCACGCGTGGACGCCATGGTGGATGCCGGGATGGAGGAGGAGGCTCGCCGGATGTACCCGCACAGGCACCTCAACGCCCTCAATACTGTGGGATTCAAAGAATGGTTCGCACATTTTGACGGTACTATGGACCGCGCTACGGCTATAGCGCGAATAGCGAAAAACACACGCGTATACGCAAAGAAACAGTTGCTGTGGCTGTCCAAACAGTCTGACGTTCACTATGTCAAGCCGGGTGAGAAGGTGATTCTCTGACAAGCTTGCCGCACTTTGCGCGGTATATTTGCAAAGCCAATCGCTTGTTAGCAAGATTAAAAAATATAAAAATATCTTAAAAATCAGCGCCCGCGTTAATATATTTTATAATTTTGCGCCGGAAAAAAAGATTTGTTTATGGTAAAGCAATGCTCTGTCATCTTCGGCTGTCTGGCCGCAGGTGAATTTTTATCGTGGATTCTGAGTATCCCGGTGCCCGGAAGTAT
>SFNC01000193.1 GCA_004554255.1 Bacteroidales bacterium | reverse complement strand
CGCCTTGGTATTTTCTACCCAACTACGTGTGTCCGTTTGCGGTACGGGTGCCGCAGATGTTAAAGCTTAGCGGATTTTCTCGGGAGCATGATTACCTTCGCTATCGGCGCACCCGAAGGATTGCCGTACTGTCAAGTTCGACTCTAAGGGTGGATTTGCCTGCCCTTATCTACGTCTACACTCTTTAACGTGCGTTTCCGTCAGCACGCGGAAGTGTCACTTCTCCGTCTCCACATCGCCACCTGCGCCAGTAACGGAATATTAACCGTTTCTACCATCGGGGGACGCCGTTCGGCTTGCCCTTAGGACCCGACTAACCCCGGGCCGATTAACGTTGCCCGGGAAACCTTAGTCTTTTGGCGAGAGCGCATCTCACGCTCTTTATCGTTACTTATACCTACATTTGCTTTTCATGACGCTCCAACATGGGTCATCCCACATCTTCAGCGCATCATGAATGCTCCCCTACCGATGTGCACAAAGCACATCCCGCGGATTCGGCGGCGCGTTTCATACCCGATTATTATCCACGCACAGTCCCTCGACTAGTGAGCTGTTACGCACTCTTTGAATGAATGGCTGCTTCCAAGCCAACATCCTAGCTGTCATGGGGACCGCACTTCGTTAGACTAACTTAACGCGCACTTCGGGGCCTTTGCCGGCGGTCTGGATTCTTCTCCTCTCGGGCACGGACCTTAGCACCCATGCCCTCACTCCCGGGATAAACTTGTGAGCATTCGGAGTTTGTCCGGCACCTAAATGCATTTCGGGGAGTACGAGCTATCTCCAAGTTTGATTGGCCTTTCACTCCTACCCTCACCTCATCCAGAAGCTTTTCAACGCTTATTGGTGCGGTCCTCCATCCGGTGTTACCCGGACTTCAACCTGGACAAGGGTAGATCACTTGGTTTCGCGTCTGCCGCAACGGACTTAACGCCTCGTTAGGACTCGCTTTCGCTTCGGGTGCGTGCATCCTTGCACTTACCCTCGCCGGTCACGGCAACTCGTAGGTTCATTATGCAAAAGGCACGCCGTCACACCAAAATGGTGCTCCGACCGCTTGTAGGCGTACGGTTTCAGGAACTATTTCACTCCGCTGCGCGCGGTGCTTTTCACCTTTCCCTCACGGTACTGGTTCACTATCGGTCTCTTGCGAGTATTTAGCCTTGGCGGATGGGCCCGCCGGATTCACACAGGATTTCTCGTGTCCCGCGCTACTCAGGATACTGCTACGCTTCAAATGGCTTCGTGTACCGGCCTATCACCGTCTGCGGAGGAACTTTCCAGAACCTTCCACTCACCATCAGTCGTGCGATGTCGCAGTCCTACAACCCCGCTCATGCCTTGCGACATCAGCGGTTTGGGCTCTTCCCCGGTCGCTCGCCACTACTGGGGGAATCATATTTTATTTTCTCTTCCTACGGGTACTAAGATGTTTCAGTTCCCCGCGTTCGCCTTCCGCATGAGCGGAATGACAGGCCTTCAGCCTGCCGGGTTTTCCCATTCGGACATCTGCGGATCAAAGGTTGTTTGCACCTACCCGCAGCTTTTCGCAGCTTACCACGTCCTTCATCGCCTGCAAGAGCCTAGGCATCCACCGTACGCCCTTTCGTACTTGCTATCACCGCCCGAAGGCGGTGTCTGCTGGAAACCGAGAATCCTATTCTAAGATTCTCAGGCGTCTCATTGTAGTGTATTACCTTTATGCTTTTTTCTTATCTTGAAGTGTCTCAAGTGTTGCATTACTGCAACCCGAGGCACTTGCTCGTTGGTTGATGTGTGTACAATATGTCAAAGAACTCATTGGTGGAGAATAACGGATTCGAACCGTTGACCCCCTGCTTGCAAAGCAGGTGCTCTAGCCAGCTGAGCTAATCCCCCGACATGACAGGCGCTCTGTCGTTTCTCCTATATATAATAATGTATAGGCGATGTAGTCCCAGGCAGAGTTGAACTGCCGACCTCCACATTATCAGTGTGGCGCTCTAACCAACTGAGCTATAGGACTGAGGCAGGAACCGTGTCCGAAACCTTCGTTTTTAACGGCCTGTTATGGGGTAAACCATATCTGTGAGAAGCAAGGAGTGGAAAATCCCTTGTTTTGTCGTTTCTTGCCTTTAACAAGACTTTGGACGTCCGCTCCAGAAAGGAGGTGTTCCAGCCGCACCTTCCGGTACGGCTACCTTGTTACGACTTAGCCCCAATCACCGGTATCACCCTAGGCCGACCCTTGCGGT
>SFNC01000192.1 GCA_004554255.1 Bacteroidales bacterium | reverse complement strand
CAGGGTGTTGAATTTATTGGTGGCGCATCGCCCGAAGGCTCTGTGAAGTTAAACGAAAGTCTGTCGTACAATCGTGCCCAGCGCCTCTTCAGTAAACTTGAGGAATATCGCTCGCTGCCCGATTCGATGCGTACCTTCACCTACCTTGGCCGAGACTGGAAAGGCCTGCTGGAGCGCGTCAAAGCCGACCCCGACGTCCCCTCGCGCGACAAAGTAATCGACCTGGTGACGCGCATCATAGCCGACAATCCCCCCGTAGCCAACCCCGTCGAAAAGCTGAAACGCATGGACGGCGGACGCCCCTACGCATACATGCTGGCCAACATCTTCCCCGCGTTGCGCGCCGCGTCGATGCGCATCACCTACAAACTGGTGCCCCGTTACCAGGTTAAGCGCGAATACCCCGACGCCAACCTGCTCACCGCCGCCCCGGCCCCGCAGATAATAAGCCGCGACTTTGAGCGCACCATCATCGAGGACGAACCCGAGGCCGCCCCGTGCAGCCCCTTCTATATGGACTTCCGCACCAACATGCTCTACGAGACTTCTACCTTGGCAAGAACCTGAGCATCGGTGCCAACTGGACGTACGCATGGTGGAGCAAGAACAGCAAACACCGCTACTGGCGCGCCTACGGCGGCGACATAAACCTGCAGTGGTTCCTCGGCGAAAAAGCAAAAGAGAAACCACTCCAGGGCCACTACATCGGCATATACGGCCAGATTCTGACCTACGACTTCGAGTTCCACGGAACCGGATGGATGGGCGGTAAGCCCGGCGGAGACCTCTGGGACAAGATGCACTGGGGCGTGGGCCTCAACTACGGCTACTCACTCCCCGTGGGACGTCGTCTCAACATCGACTTCAGCCTCGGCCTGGGATACATGACAGGTACCTATTATACATACAAGCCAATCGATGGCTGCTACGTGTGGCAGTCCACCAAGACCCGCCACTACTTCGGACCCACCAAAGCCGAGGTGTCGCTGGTATGGCTGATAGGTTGCGGCAACTATAACGTGAAAAAACAGAAAGGAGGCGCAGAATAACATGAAAACAATAAAACGCATCCTCACACCTGCATTGGCGATTGTGGCTGCCATGCTTGTATTTACTTCGTGCGACCACAAGGAACTTTGCTACCACCATCCGCACTATCAGTCGCTCCGCATCGTCTTTGACTGGCGCGACGCTCCCACCGCCAGCCCCGAGGGCATGTGCGTATACCTGTTCCCCATCGAGGACGACAACCACTTCACCGCCGAGGACGGCAGCATGGAAATTACCCGTCCGGATTACTACCGTTTCGACTTCAGCAACACCCGGGGTGGAGTGGTGGACGGTATCCTCCCCGGTAAATACCGCATCATTACGTATAACAACGATACCGACGGTGTGCTCTTCTCCGGAACAGGCTGGGAGACACACAAAGGCTTCACCCGCGAGGGTTCGCTGCTCGAGCCCATCTACGGTAATGTCGCCAACCGTGCGCCAATGGCTCCCGGTGCCGAGGACCAGCGCGTGGTCATCTGTCCCGATGCCATGTGGGGTGTGTCCGTTGGCGAGGTGGAAATCCAAGAACAGGGTGTTAAATATACCCACTATCCGTTTGACCCGGGCGAGGGTGTGGACACCACAGCTCCCGTATACTCCACAGAGCGCGTAATTACCCTCTATCCCCACCTGCTCACTTGCTTCTACGATTACGAAATCCGTAACGTATCCAACCTGGAGAACTCGGTACAGATGTGCGCGTCGCTCTCCGGTATGTCGCCCGAACTGACTTTCTCAAGCGAAGAACTGGGCCGCGAGTTGGTTACAATACCCTTCGCCGCAGCACCGGATATGTCCACCCGTCGCATCCTCGGTAACTTCGTAACCTGGGGTCACCATGAACTGAATCCTCAGCCCCACTACCTTATATTATATGTGTGGATGAAAGGCGAACCCCGCGGATGGTACTTCACCTTCGATGTCACCGCTCAGGTTCACGCCGCTCCGGACCGCCACTATGTGCATCTGGTTGTCAACAACCTCGACTTACCCGTTATCATCAACCCCGGTGAAGATGGCGAAGACGCTTTCGAGCCCTCGGTTGACGACTGGTTCCAGGAGAATCACGTGGTACCCATGTAATTACATTGAAATTGTGATAACCTGAGTCCGTTTCCGCAAGGGCG
>SFNC01000191.1 GCA_004554255.1 Bacteroidales bacterium | reverse complement strand
TTGCGAGGCGGTCGAGGGTTTCGTTAAGTCCCATATTGTTGTAGGTTTATTTGTTTTAAAAGAAAAGCCTGGGCAGGGCGCAAATGCTTACAGTCACCGCCGCTGTATGGTGACGCTTCGTCTCGGCTGTGAGGTGGTAGTCGAAGATCTCTTTGTTGCCGCAGCCGGATTTGAACCGGCGACCTACTGTCGAGGGGATTAGGCTCGCAACTCCGCGCCTCTTGTGGTTGCGATTATATGCGCTGCCGTTCCTTGCTGTCGCTCTGGCCTGACTGAGCTATGCGGCTTCCGTTATATATCGAACCCTCATAGTCCGCTTTTGCGGGTCGGGGTTGAATATGCTTTGTTGTTGCCTTATATCGGGATGCCGTCACTTGCGCCACACCCCTCGGCGTTCTGTTAGTTATTCACTCCGCGCTTATTTCTGTTCTCGGTCGTGCGCTTTCGACCTCACCGTGATACTACATCTGCGTCACGGAACGCGTATCGTCTTGCGGGTTACAACGCCGCCCGGTCGTGATTTTTTCTCTTGGCTCATGCGGGCCTCAGTCGCTTGCTGTTCTCGGTCTGCGGCGACCTCAACACCTGCGCCGTTTCGTAGACGGGAACGCCGTCCCGGTGCGGTGTATATCCATAATGTCAATGTCCTAATGCTTGGTTTGCGGCTCTTGACTCTTTGGCTCTGCGGAGGCCGCTGATTCCGTTTAAAGTAAATGCCAAATCATCTTCGCCTCAGCGCCCGATATGCGGATGCGTCCTGCCGCAGAATCGGGAGCGGCATTTGCCATACACCTCGCTCTCAGGTGCAGTGTGTATTTGCGCACCGTCTTGCGGTCGATTCCGAGAAGCCGGCTCGTTTCCGAGATGCCGCCTTTCCAATCGTCGGGTATGTCGGGGCAGGTTTTGCGGAGATTCATATTGGTTTATGCTTCTGATAGCAGATTTGAGTTGTCACTACTTTCCATCCGCTTTTCACGAGCCTTGCGATGTGGCTGTCAAGTCCTTTCTGACCGCCGTAGACGAGTTTCTTGCGGTTAGGGGTCGGAGTGTTCATCTTTCTTTCGGTGTTTCCTTTCCAATCGTAGGGTATGTCAGGGCAGGTGTTACTCCAGTTTGACATATTTAATCTCCTACGTTAAACTCGTCGATATGGGCGGAATATTCCAAGAGTGCCAATGCCATCGATTCCGCATCCTCTTTAGTCAGCACATGGTTTATTAGTTTCTTGCCCTTGCGAATGCCTAATGTTATTGAATAGGCGTAGTCTTCCTCGACGCGATACCACAATTTGATTTTGCAGTTTTCCTCGCCTCCGATGAAGTATTGGGTTGACGGGTCATCCACTATCTGTCCGTCCATCGGCAACTCCAATCCGTATGCGAGCGAGGCGATTGTTCTCGCAAATTCTTGGGCGTCATCCTTGGAGAATTTATAGTCACCGATAATCATGAATGGCTCGACGCCCTTTTCCGGCGCACAGGCGCAAGTCGCATACAATTTATCGTTATTAAAGTCGGTCATCACAACCGCGTATGGGTTTAATACTCTCTTGTCCATTTTTTAATCCTGTTCTATAAGCGGCAGTATGCCTCTCTCTTTAAGGGTGTCGTAAATAAATAGTCTACCTTTTTGTCTCCACTGCGTATTATTCTTGGTCTCGCGCCTCCCGTTGGCTCGGGTGATTTCAATGGGTATGGAGTGCACGTAACCGTTTTGTGCGTACTTACTATAAAGAATCCACTGGTCTTTGACCTTATACTGAATGCCGAACTGATGTAACAGATTATTCAACTTCTGTGCGGACATTCCGTAATCCAGTGCTATTTGGGTCGTGGTCATAAGCTCTTTCGACGCAAGGATCGTCTCGTAATAGCTGACCTTCGGTTTCATTTCTTCAACCGTTTCCATAAGGGAGGCTATCTCCTTGTGCTGCTCGGCAATCATCGCAGACTGGCTACTATTCTCGGCCTCCAATGCCTTAATGCGTTTGTTGCGGCGATTGATAGTCTCGTTGGCAACCACAATACATCGAGCCATCAGTTCTTCGGGGGTCTCATCAGCCTTGGCGACCATATAGCCACCACTTCTGCGGATAGAGGGGAGAACTTCGGATGTTACCCACTTGCGGAATTTTCTTGCTTCGGGTTTGCGACTGTCAAGGATTGCGTCATACAAGCCGTCTTCGTTTACAAAGTTGGTCTGCTGTATTCCTCCTGCTGTTTCAAGGGGGTACTTTGAAAGTACATCCTCTGAAAGTCGCTGTGCCACTTTACTTGGTGTCAAGTCCAACACTCGGCAAAGGTCGGGGAGACAGAACATCGGCTCGCCGTTTTCTCCGATTGCAGTCCTTATCTCTCCGAACTGCGGGTTACTGAAAATCTGAATGTCGGTCATACTTGCAGTCATTAAATCCCCGTCCGTACTACCACAGTAAGGGTGACATTTGACTTTGAGATCTTCACCGATGCGCCTCGGTCGCCCATTTCGGAGCGAGCCTGCTTCGCGGTCTCAAATGCGGAGTCCACTTCGGGCGCGTTGTCGCAGGATACGACAATCATATCCTTTGCGAG
>SFNC01000190.1 GCA_004554255.1 Bacteroidales bacterium | reverse complement strand
CACGGTGAGTTTTGTAGTCGGTTATCCAAGTGTCGACGACCTCATCATTCGCATCACGGATCGTCAGCGTAGCGCCCGGCAGTAGATTGCCTGCAATGTCGGTCTTGTCGATATCCAGCACAGGCGCGTCCTGCATAATGATAGTGGCATCGTCGAGTTTTACCCAATCATCGTCGGATTTGACATATACCTCATTGACCTGCTCTGTACCTTCCTGCACCAGCTTGAACACGATGCTTTCGGCTTCGGCGTAGCCATCCGGGGCGCGTTTCTCTGTCAGGGTGTATTCCTTTTCCAGTTCCAGACCCCGCACGGTGTGCGGTACTTTGCCGGATGTCCAGCCCTCGACCAAATTGCCGTCTGCATCGCGGATTTCCAGCTTCGCATCGGGCAGCTCCTTGCCGTTGGTGATATCCTGCTTGGAAATGTCCACCGTGGTGCGCAGGTTGGTGTTTGTACCATCCACGACCTGCCACGCGATTTGCTGACCCTCGTAGGTGAACTCTACATTCACAGGGGTGCTGTCCAGCAGGTAACCGGCAGGGGCGGTGATTTCCACAATGCGGTATCTGCCGCTGTTGCCGGAATCCGGATAATCTTCACCGCGAATCGGCACATCCACATCAAACCACGCGAAACCGCTGGCATTGGTGGTGCTACTGGTGGCCAGCGTTGCACCGGCATCCAGCAGCTTTGTACCGTCTGCGGAATAGATGTCATCCACAGTGTAGAGTTCATACACCGCACCGGGCAGATAGGTCAGTGCCTCACGGTCCTGCTTGTAAATGCCTACACCGATTTTGCTGACTTTATCGCCGGGCTTTTCGGGAACCGGCAGCACACGGGCATTTTCAAACACAAGCGTCTGCCCATTCTTGTGGGCATTCGAGGCGTCTTTGACATTAACGACACTGTACGAACATTCCTTGTCGCCGTCCTGCTCGTGGCTGACAATGGTTTTTGCCAGCACAATGTCGTTTTTCTGGTCGTCCCAGCCAAATTCCACGGTATAGCTCTGGCTTGTCAGGATAAAGCCGTAAGGTGCTTTTACCTCGGTAACAGTATACTTACCCAGCGGCAGGGTCACAGCCACTTCGCCTTTGGTGCCATCATGGGAAACTTTCAAGAAATCATAGGTTGCCTGCGTGCGGGTGGGGCTGAATTTTACTTCATCCACCTGACCTTCCGTGCCGGTGGTAACAGTTGCCACCAAATCGCCGGATTTGTACCAGTAGGTGCCTTGGCGGTCTGGTGTGGCAATGTCGGCTGCAGCGTGAATTTCGTACACCGCGCCTGCAAGGTTGTCCTGCGTGTAGATGAACTGTCCATCTTGGTAGTCGGTCAGCACATTGCCCAGCTTACGAATTGTAAGCTGACCGAGTGTTTCGTGATTGCAGTATTTCTCCGTGACGATGTACTCATCCATGTCGTTGGTGGCATTGCCCACGACCTGCCAGACGCGGTCAGACTTGATTTCAAATTCCACCGAGTAGGCAGGATCGTTGAAATAGCCTTCCGGACCTTGCAGTTCCTCAATCAGGTATCTGCCCAGCGGCAGTTTTTCGGGTGTTTTCATAAGGCCTTCGGCATCGGTGTAGAACACATCCGTTTTCTTGGTGGCGCTGCCGCTGGCGGGGTCGATCCCAGCGGCAGTTTTTCGGGTGTTTTCATAAGGCCTTCGGCATCGGTGTAGAACACATCCGTTTTCTTGGTGGCGCTGCCGCTGGCGGGGTCGATCATGGAAATGCGGGTCTTATTACCCTTGTCATCTAATTTGTACAAGGCAAAGGCTGTGTTGGCAATTTTGACCGCTTTGCCGGTTTCTGTATCGGTCTTGATGAGCTGCAAATAGCCTTCCAATTCCTCGTCCAGCACATTAAAAGTCATATAGTCATTGCTTGCGATGGTTACGCTGCCAGCAGGAATCGTGAATCGACTCTGCGGGCTGTTGGCGTTCACTGTCACGATGAACGGATCGCACTGGAACACATCCTTGGGGATGCTGGTTTCCACGACAAGGTATTGCCCATAGGGCAGCCCCTCAACGCGGAAAACGCCCTCATCGTTCGTGAACATTTCTCCCAGCCTATATTCAGCGGGCTGATCCGTGGGCATCCAGCCGTTACCCTTGCCGTTGGCGTAGTCGCCGTCTGCGGTCAAGGTCGCGTTATAGGCGTTGACCGTATCGGTGCTGCTCTCGAACATATTGGCGATGGCTTGTCCCTCGGCGGTGAAATCGTACTTTAGTGTGGCGTTATCGTAATTGTCCTTGCGGTAGGCAGATAGGATGCTGGCGGCATCATAGCTGCCATCCGGGTTCTGCTTGAACTGCGCCACCTTGCTCAGTTTGGAGATGCGGTAAACGGTAAAGCCCGCACCCTCTAATTTCAGTGCAGGGCTTGACTGACCGGTGGTCGAAACCAACTTCTGCAAACTAAAGCCGGATTTCAGCACTTCGTCTTGGCTCTCCTGCTCGGCGTGGATGTGGTAGGTGGATTCATC
>SFNC01000074.1 GCA_004554255.1 Bacteroidales bacterium | reverse complement strand
TCTCTACATTTGTGCCTCCGGAAACTTCCGAAAGCCATATTATGATATGTATCGGGCACGATGACGGATGGTTCTATGTCCCTGAGGCTTTGTCGCCTGAAGCATACTCGGCTACTCCATGGGCCGATTGTGTATTCCATACTGTAAACTACATGATACAGAACAATATGCAAATATACGTGAACCGCAATGGCGTGAACAATAAACCTTGTCTGTTCATTGCCGGACTATTCCCCATGGAAAGTTTCTTCAACAGCAAATCCATTGACAACATCCTCCATTCTTTTGGCGAGCGCATAAAAGCTGAATCGGGGATCAACATCTTTATATAGGCCGGAAGCCGCTCAACCAATATGGCAACTGAATTAATTTCCGGGAAGGAGCATTACGACAAGGTTATCATGCAGGTAGCGTCTGTAAAGAAGGCGCTATGGATCGGTACTGCCGACATCAAGGACCTGCACGTTAAATCCGGGAACTCCACTATTCCATTATTAGGTGTCATCGCAGACCTGCTGAAACGTGGCGTGGAGGTCCGTTTAATACACGCAAAGGAGCCCGGGCCGGCGTTCCGCGAGGACTTCGACAGATATCCGATACTCGCGACAACCCTGGAGCGAATGCTATGCCCGCGCGTTCACTTCAAAATGATAATCTTTGATTTTGAAACCGCATACATCGGCTCTGCAAACCTTACCGGTGCCGGAATCGGGATGAAAAGCGACGCACGGCGAAACTTCGAGGCCGGCATCCTCACCGACGACCCCTCCCTAATTGATGCCGCGACAGAACAGTTCGACGCCGTTTGGCGAGGCGCCCACTGCACCCGATGCGGCCGCCGCCAATATTGCATTGACCCAATCATTTAATAAAGCATGACTATGAAACATTTTCTATACGCGGTAATAGCTGCAATTATTTGCATATCCTGCTCTAATTCCACAGCCAAAAAGGATGAGCAAACAGTCTCCGACGAGAGTGCCCGGCTGAAGGATTCACTCGAAAGCATCGTGCGAAAGTATCCCGCCGAAATCGGCATCGCAGTAATCACCGGTGACGGCGATACTGTAGTGGTGAGCAACGAGGTCAAGTACCCGCTGATGAGCGTTTTCAAACTGCATCAGGCTATCGCGCTGTGTTGCGAATTTGAAAAACAAGGCGCATCGCTCGACTCTGTTGTTGACATATTATCAAGCCGTCTGAATTACGAAACATGGTCGCCGATGCTTAAGGAACACACCGGCCGTCACATTGTCCTTCCCATTCGTAACCTCTTGCAGTACACGCTGATGCAGAGCGACAATAATGCCAGCAACTATATGTTCGCAAACATCTGTTCCCTTTCCCGCACCGACAGCCTGATTGCCGGAATTATTCCCCGCGAGAGCTTCCGACTCACAGTCACCGAGGCAGATATGTGGGCGGACCACAGTCTGGCATACCGCAACTGCTCATCCCCTTTGGGCGCGGCAATGCTCATAGACCGACTGTTCACAGACAGCACGATATGCCCGCAGAACCGCGATTTCATCTGCAACACCCTGTTGCAGTGCAAAACCGGCACTGACCGTATAGTCGCGCCACTCGCCGACAAAAAAGGCGTTACTGTCGCACACAAAACCGGCTCCGGCTTCCGCACCGAAAGCGGCATCCTATCGGCACACAATGACGTTGCATTCATAACTCTCCCCGACGGGCGCCATTATTCCCTTGCCGTTCTGGTCAGGGACTTTAACGGCGACGAGGCTGAGGCGGCAAAGGCAATTGCACAGATATCCGCTACTGTTTACAACTTTATAGCCCAATAATACCCTATGACACAGAACAATAGAGAGGTATTCGGCTCACGCTTCGCCGCAATAGCCACCACGGTGGGCTCGGCTGTAGGCTTAGGCAACATCTGGCGATTCCCATACGAGGCCGGACAGAACGGAGGCGGAGCCTTTATGCTTTGCTACCTGGCGTTTATTTTCATGTTGGGCGTGCCGTTGCTCTGCGCCGAATACAGCATGGGACGCGCAACACGCAGCAATATTTTCGGTGCGTATCGCCGCCTGGCTCCCCGCCGGAAGTGGTATCTGGCCGGGTACATAGGCATTCTGTCATCTATTCTCATTCTAAGCTTCTACAGTGTTGTCGCCGGATGGACCATTGAATACTGCGTATCATCAATGACCGGCTCCCTGGATTTCTCGGATACCGAGACCGGACACTTGCAGTTCCTGACTCTCACCACCGGCTGGCGTCCGGTTTTATGGACTGTGTTGTTCCTGTTATGCAACACTTTTGTCATGTTAGGAGGCGTGACCAAGGGCATAGAGCGGGCATCAAACATCCTGATGCCACTGCTGTTCGTTCTGCTCATTGCATTCTGCGTGAACTCCCTGACTTTACCCTGGCGCGACCAGGGCCTATCCTTCCTTTTCAGTGCGGATTTCTCAAAAATTACGCCGTCGGTGCTTCTTAGCGCGCTTGGCCAGGCGTTCTTCTCCCTGTCGCTCGGCCTCGGTTGCATGCTCACTTACGCGTCATATTTCTCCAACAACACCAGACTGGGCCGCACGGCATTTGTCACCGCCTCGCTGGATTCCTTGGTCGCCATCCTCGCCGGAGTGATTATCTTCCCCGCCGTATTCTCTTTCGGCATCTCTCCCGAATCCGGCCCGATGCTTGTCTTTGAGGTTCTGCCATACATATTCAGCCAGCTGCCCGCCGGCGTTCTGTGGTCCACACTGTTCTTCCTGCTGCTGTTCCTGGCCTCGCTTACCTCCACCGTGTCCATGAGCGAGATTTCTATAGCCTTCTTCACCGAGGAAAAGAAGATGTCGCGACGCAAAGCCACCCTGGTGTCCTCGGCTATTGCGCTGACAGGCGGCCTGTTTTGCGCTCTCAGCTTCGGGCCGCTAAGCGACTTTACCATCTTCGGACGCACGTTCTTCAATTTCTTCGACTACTTCTCTTCCAATATCTGCCTCCCCCTTGGCGGCATGATTTGCTGCCTGTTCGTGGGTTGGAAAATGGACCGCGCGCTGCTAAAGTCCGAGCTCACCAACGGTGGCAAACACCGGTTTGCATTGCTGCGCCTGCTGGTGTTTTTCCTGAGGTGGATATGTCCTGTCGCTATCGGGCTGATTTTCCTGAACTGCATAGGTATTATATAGATTTCATAGGAAATTCGTAAATTTATAGTGACTAATTAACGGCAGGACTTTGTCCATCTCGCCTCTTATCACTAATTTTGTACACCTTTAACCGTAAAACTTTTAATCCCGTCATAACAAAATGCAAACTATAACTGATGCCGAATACGGTGGAGAGCGTCCGTTATTCACCACTCACGATTTACTACTGAAAAATGTCACCTTCCATGCCGGAGAATCCGCGCTGAAGGAATGCTCTGATATAGAGGCCGTTGGCTGCCGTTTCGAGGGCAAATATCCCTTCTGGCACGTGGACGGATTCATTGTCCGCGACTGCCTGTTCACCGAGGGGGCACGCGCCGCTCTTTGGTATTCCAAAGGTCTGAGAATGACAGACACTCTGGTGGAAGCGCCAAAAATGTTCCGCGAAATGACAGATATTCTGCTTGAGCGCGTCCGCATCCCTAACGCCGAGGAAACGCTCTGGCACTGCTCGCACGTTGTTCTGCGCGACGTGGAGGTGTCAAAAGCCGATTACCTGTTCATGCACAGCAGCGATATTGACATTGACAAATACCGCCAGCAAGGCAATTATTCCTTCCAGTACTGCCGCAATGTAGTAATTCGTAACGCTGTAATCAACTCCAAAGACGCATTCTGGAACACCGAGAATGTCACTGTCTACGACTCCGAGATAACCGGCGAGTACCTGGGATGGCACTCGCACGGCCTGCGACTTGTCAACTGCAGGATTTCCGGAACACAGCCGTTATGCTACGCCACCGACCTGGTGCTTGAAAACTGCACCTTCGCCGAGGACGCCGACCTGGCTTTCGAGTGCTCTACCGTGCACGCCACCATAAACGGCCCTGTCACAAGCATTAAGAATCCCCGCAGCGGACGCATTGTCGCAGGTTCCATCGGCGAAATTATCCTGGACGAGCACGTAAAAAGCCCCGCTGACTGCGAGATTATCGCAGGTATAGAGGAATGAGACCGGGGCTGCAGAACCTTTCCACGGTGATACGCGAGAAGGCCGACATCGGCTCTCGCGAGCGCCTTCGCATGGTCATCATGCTCAGTATTCCGTCCATACTGTCGCAGATTTCGGCGGTATTCATGGAGTATATCGATGCATCCATGGTGGGGCGGCTCGGTGCCGACGCTTCGGCGTCTATCGGCCTTGTCGCCACAACCACATGGCTGTTCTTCGGACTGTGCTCGGCCGCCGCGTTGGGATTCTCCGTGCAGGTGGCACATCTGATCGGTGCCGGAAAACAGGAGGCGGCGCGGTCCGTGCTGCGGCAGTCGTTTGTAGCAACCCTGATTTTCAGCGCCTTGCTGTCGCTGGGCGGATTCGCGATAGGCGGTGAGCTGCCACACTGGCTGGGCGGCGACGAGTCCATCTGCCACAACGCGTCGCTATACTTCCGACTGTTTGTCCTCTCGCTCCCCGCGCTCCAGTTCAGCTTCCTGGCCGGAGGCATGCTCCGCAGCAGCGGCAACATGATTGTTCCCGGCGTAGTAGGCGTGCTGATGTGTGTGCTGGACATTGTCTTTAACTTCTTTCTGATATTCCCCACCCGTGAGATAGACATACTTGGGCTGAGCATCACCGTCCCCGGCGCGGGATTAGGCGTGGCCGGCGCCGCCATCGGCACCGGCATGGCCGAGATTGTGGCCGCGGCGATAATGATATGGTACCTGTACCGGCGTGGCGGTGAGCTGCGCCTGTCCGGCACCCGCGGGCGCTTCCTCCCCACCCTCGCCTGCATACGCAAAGCATTCACCATCGGCTTCCCGATGGGCGTGGAGCGAGTGGTGTCCACTGCAGCACAGATAACCCTCACGGCCATAGTCGCGCCCCTCGGGATATGCTCCATTGCCGCCAATGCCTTCGCCATCACCGCCGAAGGCATCTGCTACATGCCCGGATACGGCATCGGAGAAGCCGCCACAACCCTTATCGGACAGAGTATGGGCGCCGGGCGCAAGGCCCTCGCCCGCAAATTCGCCTACACCACCGTGGGCCTCGGTATGGCGGTGATGACCGTCACCGGCATAATCATGTATATCGCTGCACCACTGATGATTGGCATCATGACCCCCGACGCCGAGATTCTCGAGCTGGGCGTCAGGGCATTGCGCACCGAAGCCCTCGCCGAGCCGATGTTCGCCGCTGCCATAGTCGCCTACGGAGTTTTCGTCGGCGCCGGCGACACCGTCGTTCCCTGCACCATGAACCTCGGCAGCATCTGGGTTATCCGCGTCACCCTCGCCGCCATTCTCGCCCCGATATACGGACTGCACGGCGTGTGGATTGCCATGTGCATAGAGCTCTGCTGCCGTGGCGCCATGTTCCTTATCAGGCTTAAATCCGGCTCCTGGATGAACCGGGCCGAAAAACTAAGATAATCTGATAAAACTCCTCCGCGCTCTCCCCTCCTCTCCAAATTATTCCTCCGCGCGAGTTCCACATAACTCCCTCCGCGAGCTCTCCTCCTCTCCAAATTATTCCTCCGCGCGAGTTCCACAGAACTCCTCCGCGAGCTCGGCGTACTCTGCGCGAGATTAAAAAAACTCGGCGTGAGCCAAAAATTCCTCTGCGTGAGTTCCACAGAACTCCCTCCGCGAACTCGGCGTACTCTGCGCGAGATTAAAAAAATCCCTCCGTGCGAGATTATAAAATCTGCGCGAGATTAAAAAAAGCCTCTGCGCGAGTCCAAAACTCCCTCAGCTTGAGATAAATAAATAAGATAATAAATGTTATGAAGTACGATTTTGACACCATCATCCCCCGCCGCGGCAGCGGTTGCGTAAAGTGGGACTGCCCCGACAAAGACATTCTCCCCATGTGGGTCGCTGACATGGACTTCAAGGCGGCACCTTGCATCATGGACTCGCTGCGCCGACGCGTGGAGCATGGCGTGTTCGGGTACACCCTCGTCCCCGACAGCTACTACGCCGCCATCCGCGACTGGTTTATCTCGCGCCACGGCTGGGAAATCGCCACAGATTCCGTTATCTACACCTCCGGCGTGGTCCCCGCAATCTCGGCCATCATTAAGGCCATGACCGCCCCCGGTGACAAGGTGATAGTCCTCTCGCCCGTCTACAACTGCTTTTTCTCGTCCATACGCAACAACAAATGCGATGTCGCCGACGTACCCCTCACCTTCCACCCCGACGGCTACACCATTGACTTTGAAGCCCTTGCCGCCGCTGCCGCCGACCCCCGCGCCTCGGTGCTGCTGCTCTGCAACCCCCACAATCCAGTGGGACGCGTATGGACCCGCGACGAGCTGCTGCGCATCGCCGACATCTGCCGCGACAACGGCGTCTTTGTCATCTCCGACGAGATTCACTGCGAGCTTACGTACACCGGCCACGATTACACGCCTTACAACACCCTCGGCGCCGAATACGCCGCCCACAGCGCCGTATGTATCTCACCGTCAAAGGCTTTCAACATCGCCGGACTGCAGATTGCCAACATCGTGGCCGTGGACCCCGCCGTCCGCCAACGCATAGACCGCGCCATCAACGACAACGAGGTCTGCGACGTCAACCCCTTCGGTGTGGCCGCCCTCATCGCCGCCTACCGCGAAGGTGCCGATTGGCTAAACGCATTGCGCGACTACCTGTACCACAACTACTTATACGTCCGCGACTTCTTCGCCGAGAAGCTCCCCGACTTCCCCATCCTGCCCCTGCAGGGCACCTACCTGGTGTGGATAGACTGTAGCGCGACAGGCCTCTCGTCCGACATACTATCGCAGAAACTCATTGACGAAGAGTGCCTTATGCTCAACGCCGGCGTCATGTACGGCAACGGCGGCGAGCACTTCCTGCGCCTGAACATCGCCTGCCCGCGCGCCACCCTCACCGAGGGCCTGGAACGCCTCGGCCGCTTCCTCTCCCGCTTCTGATTACTCGCCTCACGCTGAGGAATTTTTTATCTCGCGCAGAGTACGCCGAGCTCGCGGAGGAGTTCTGTAGAACTCAGCGCAGAGAAATTTTTGGTTCACGCGGATTTTATAATCTCGCGCAGAGCACGCCGAGCACGCGGAGGAGTTCTGTCGAACTCGCGCAGAGAAAATAATTAATTATTGAGTAGAGAGTAGAGAGGAGAAAGGAGGAGGAGGTAAAAGAGGTTTAGAGAATTGGTTTAAAAGAGAGATTAAAAAAAGATTTAAACGAAAAATTTAAACGAGAGATTTAGAAGATCAATTTAAAAGAGAAATTTAAAGGCGGCCGTCTCACTAATAAAATCTCCGCGCCCTCCTCCCTCTCTCCAAATTATTTCCTCTGCGTTGAGTTCTACAGAACTCCTCCGCGCACTCGGCGTACTCTGCGCGAGATTAAAATTCCGCGCGAGATTAAAAAAACTCGGCGTGAGCCAAAAATTTCTCCGCGAGAGTTCTACAGAACTCCCTCCGCGAGCTCGGCGTACTCTGCGCGAGATTAAAATTCCGCGCGAAATAATAACTCGGCGTGAGATATAATCCTCTGCGCGAGGCAAATAAGCGCGATTAATACTTAGGGAACAGCGTGCCCGGAGCAGTGATGATGCGGAACACCAGCTCCTGCAGCAGGTCGTAGCTGTCTCGGCGCGATGCTATACCCTTGGTCTGAGCGTCGAAGCGCCTTATGGCGCGGATAATTTCGATGCTCTGCCAGGCGTTGTAGTGTCGCGACGCCTCGCGCAGGCGCTTCAGCTGCGACGGCCACTTCAGCCCCAATGCGCCCAATAACGCGCTGTCACTGCGGTCTTTAGCCGACTGGAACACCAGCAGGTCCGAGAACAGCCCGAAAATTGACGTCGTCACCAGCGGGATGGGCGCCGACTTGGGATTGGAGCGGAAATAACCCGCTATCCGCATGGCCTTTACGCCGTCGTGCATGGCGAGGGCATCCACTAGCTCAAAAGGATTATAGTCCTTGCTAACACCAATGTGCTGCTCCACAGCCTCCGGCGTCACCGTAGCGCCCTGACCCAATATTCCCACCAACTTGTCCAGCTCGTTAAACAGCTTGCTCAGGTCCGCGCCGATGCTTCCGTTAAGGATTTCCACAGCCTTGGGCTGCACATTCAGCCCTCTCTTGTTCAGATAGTCAGTAATATACCCCGGCATATCCGCTTCGCGGATTTTCTTGCTCTCAAAAGTCACGGCATCCGTCTTTCGCAGTGCCGCCAGCAGCTCCCTGCCCTTTGCCGCCTCGCCGCGGAAAGCAATGACCAGAATTGTCTGCGGCGACGGATTCAGCACATATTTGGCCAGGCGCTCCAGCTGGTCGGCGCGCACATTCTGCGCATCCTTCAGCAGCACCACTTGGCGGTCGGCCATCATCGGGAACCGCCGGCAGATGTCTATCACCTCCTCCATCGGCGTCTGCAGCCCATACAGCGTGTACTGGTTGAATTCCTTCTCCTCCTCGGTGAGGATTTTCTCGAAGCAGCCAAGCACGGCGTCGGTAAAGTACCGTTCCTCGCCGTGAAGCATATACACAGGCTTATAATCGCCCTTTTTGAGGGTGGCACACAGAGTTTCGAAGGTTAGAGATGATGCTGCCATAGGAAAATTTAGCGGGTTACAGAAATTTTGTGTAAATTTACGCAATATTTTCAGAACAGCATACCAAACAGCATAAAAAATGACAACAGACCGCCTCCCGGCCCTCTCCCTGCCCGCCTACGGCGCCCGCCTGCGCGATGCCGGCGGCGTCACGCAGATCTTTGACAGCATCCGCAACAAGTGGGTAGTGCTCACCCCCGAGGAGTGGGTGCGCCAGCACTTTGTGAATATGCTGGTGCGCCACTACGGATACTCGCCCTTCCGACTTGCCAACGAGCGATCCATACGCATCAACGGCCAGCTAAAACGCTGCGACACACTTATTTACAACGATGCCATGCAGCCCATAGGCATCGTGGAATACAAAGCCCCGGACATCGCCGTCACCCAAAAAGTCTTCGACCAGATCGCGCGCTACAACCTGGTGATAGGCGCCCCGTTGCTGATAGTCTCCAACGGCATACACACCTACGCCCTCGCCATCCACGGCACCCCCGGCGAAAAACCGCAGGTGCGATGGCTGGACGGCATACCCGCCCCGGAACACATCGCCACCCTTTAACTCACGCAAAGGGCTATATCTGCCTCACACAGAGTCGCTTTTTGGCCTCGCACAGAGTAGGTTTTTGCCTCGCACAGATTTGTTTATCTCACGCAGATTTTATAAACTCGCGCAGAGCACGCGAAGCACGCGGAGGGAGTTCTGTCGAACTCGCGCAGAGAAATAATTTAGGAGGGGGAGGAGCACGCGGAGGAGTTCTGTCGAACTCGCGCAAAGAAAATTTTAATATTGGAGAAGGGAGAGAGAGCGGGGAGATTCTATTCCTGAAAGGAGTGCCCTATAG
>SFNC01000073.1 GCA_004554255.1 Bacteroidales bacterium | reverse complement strand
GAATCGGCAGATATAATTTCTCCGTCCAGCTTTTCCGCAAGCGCTACCCCCAAGCCGGTTTTCCCGCTTGCCGTCGGGCCGGTAATAATAAGAAGCTTTATCAAAATCATCAAATCCGGTAACCAGGAAATCGTCCGGCACATGAAAGCCTAATTCCTCAGCTCTATGGCACACTCCCACCGCAATGTTATCATTCGCACAGACAAACGCGTCAACTTTCTGTCCCATCTCCTGAAATTGATCAAATGCCCATACCCCTGTCATCACTTCATAATCCCTGTGCAAAATGCGATCCGGCTCAACAAGAATCCCATGTTTTTGCAGGACATCCGTATACGCCTGCAGGCGATCATGATTCTCGTTGACATACTGCGGTCCTCCGATGTAATTAATCTTGCGGCATCCATGCGCATCAACCAGATGCTCGACAAGTTCTTTCACCGCCGAATAATTATCCACTCCGGCATTGAAACCGGCACCGGTTTTCAGGAGGTCTGTCGATATCGAAGTATGGTTGAAGGACGAGCTCACTTTGCTGGGGCAAGTAAGGTCAAGGCCCAGACGGACTCCGAAATAACGGTGATTGTCATCGCTGTTGAAAGGATTCTGCGCTGCGACAGTCATACAAGTGGCAATAGCGGCAAGCGCAAGTATGAACTTTTTCATAAAATTATTTATTAATGGTTTGTTTCTTATGATTTTTAGACATCCGGCGCACATTTTGGTTTAAGCAAAAAAGAAAAAAGCGCCAAAAATATTACCAATCTGCCTATAAATATTATTCTCCGCGGGCATAAGCCATGCCCGCGGAGAAGGAATCTTATTCAATCAAAGACCGCGTCCGTGGCAGTTTTTGTATTTTTTGCCGGAACCGCAGGGGCAAGGGTCATTACGGCCGATTTTGGGGCCGTTATTCACAATCGGCATGGTGCGCTGCGGCTGATTCTGGGGTGCGGATGCGGCGGCGCGCTGTGCGGCCATGGCAGCTTCCTCGCTGGGCAGTGTGGCTTTGGAAGTCTTGTACTCCTGCGGAGCTCGGGGCTGAGGCATGGCGCGCTGCATCTCGGGGCGCTGTCTTGCGGGAGCGGACTGACCGTTCTCCTGCTGTTGCTCCTGCTGTGCAGGTACCTCCTGTGCCGGACGCACATACAGCTGTCCGCGCATAAGCATGGAGGTCGACTTGTTGTTGAGGTTGGAGAGCATGCGCTCGAACAGGTGGAAGCTCTCAACCTTGTAGATAACCAGCGGGTCTTTCTGCTCGTACGACGCATTGCGTACCGACTGCTTGAGGTCGTCGAGTTCGCGCAGGTGCTCTTTCCAGAGTTCGTCTATGTTAAGCAACAGTACGCGCTTCTGCCATTCTTTGATAATAGAACGGCCCTCGGTGCGTACAGCCTCCTCCAGGTCGAACATCACGCGGAAAATTCGTTTGCCGTCGGTAACAGGTATCGCGCGGATACCGGTCTCGCCGTTGGCAACGGCCTCGCTGATAACGGGAAGAATTATCTCGCAGATACGAGCGCTGCGACGGTCCAGGTTCTCCATCGCCTTAGCGTGAAGCGCGGCAACCTTGTCTTCCTTGGCCATGTCCACATACTCCTGCTCGCTCATACCCGGCTCAATGGTCAGAATCTTCATCAGTTCCAGAGAGAAGTCGGGATAGTCTGCAGCGGTGGGATAAATATCTATCAGGTTTTCGACAACATCATAAATCATATTGCTGATGTCGATACCGATTCTTTCGCCTTTAAGCGCATGCTGGCGCTTGGAGTAAATGTACGAGCGCTGCTTATTCATAACATCGTCGTACTCAAGCAGATGCTTACGCATACCGAAGTTATTCTCCTCGACACGCTTCTGAGCCTTCTCGATTGAGTTAGAAATCATCTTATGCTCAAGCATCTCGCCTTCCTTGAATCCGAGGCTGTCAAGAACTTTCATAATACGGTCTGAAGCGTAAACACGCATCAGAGCATCCTCGAATGAGACGTAGAATACCGACGAACCCGGGTCGCCCTGACGTCCGGCACGACCACGCAACTGACGGTCAACACGGCGGCTTTCGTGACGTTCGGTACCGATAATCGCAAGACCTCCGGCCTCTTTCACCTCCGGTGTCAGCTTGATGTCGGTACCACGGCCGGCCATGTTGGTAGCGATTGTCACAGTGCCTTTGCGTCCGGCAAGGGCCACAATCTCGGCCTCCTTCTGGTGCAGTTTCGCATTCAGCACATTGTGCTTGATGTGGCGCATGTCCAGCATTCGGCTCAGGAGCTCGGAAATTTCCACGGAAGTAGTACCCACCAGTACGGGACGGCCCTGCTCTACAAGGCGGACAATCTCGTCAATTACGGCGGCATATTTCTCGCGCTTGGTGCGATAAACGCGGTCGTTCATGTCATTACGCGCGATGGGACGGTTAGTGGGAATAGTCACAACGTCCAGTTTGTAAATATCCCAGAATTCGCCGGCCTCGGTCTCGGCAGTACCGGTCATACCGGCCAGCTTATAGTACATGCGGAAATAGTTCTGCAGCGTGATTGTGGCGAAAGTCTGCGTTGCGGCCTCAACCTTTACGCCCTCTTTTGCCTCGATTGCCTGATGCAGGCCGTCGCTGTATCGGCGGCCCTCCATGATACGGCCGGTCTGTTCGTCAACGATCTTGATTTTGTTATCGTCGATAACGTATTCCACGTCTTTCTCGAACATCGTATACGCTTTGAGCAGCTGTGTTACAGTGTGTACTCGCTCTGCCTTTACAGCATAGTCGGACATCAGCTGGTCCTTCTTGGCGGCACGCTCCTCGGCATCGGGGATAAGTTCCAGTTCCGAGAGCAGTGCGGCGATATCGGGGAGTACAAAGAAATGCGGGTCGCTGATACCTTTGGTGAGCTCGTCAATACCCTTATCGGTGAGTTCCACCGTACGGTTTTTCTCGTCAATCACAAAGTACAGCGGGTCGGTAACCACCGGCATTTCACGTCCGCCGTCCTGCAGATAGTGGGCTTCCGTCTCAAGCAGGATGTTTTTCATACCCTCCTGGCTGAGGAATTTGATGAGTGCGGTGTTCTTGGGAAGACCCTTGAAAGCGCGGAACAGCAGCAGTGCGCCCTCTTTCTTAGCTTCTTTATCTTCTGAGGCGAGTTTTGTCTTAGCCTCCGAGAGTATCTGTGTTACCAGACGGCGCTGTGCCTGCACCACCTTCTCCACATTGCCTTTATAGTCGTTGAAATACTGGTCGTCGCCCTTGGGAACCGGGCCGGAGATGATAAGTGGCGTACGCGCATCGTCAATAAGTACGGAGTCGACCTCATCGACAATGGCG
This sequence comes from Bacteroidales bacterium, assembly GCA_004554255.1. Taxonomy (GTDB): domain Bacteria; phylum Bacteroidota; class Bacteroidia; order Bacteroidales; family Muribaculaceae; genus CAG-873. Next base: position 6,252 of record SFNC01000073.1, on the reverse strand, counting down.
AAATAGTGCTTGCGCTGCACCATATCCTCGGGGTCAAGGGCCATATTGTCGCGGAGGTAGTCGAAGCCGAATTCATTATTGGTACCAAAAGTGATATCGCAGTTGTATGCGGCACGGCGTTCGGCCGTATTGGGCTGATGTTTGTCAATGCAGTCTACGGACGAACCATGGAACATGTACAGCGGGCCCATCCACTCGGAGTCACGTTTGGACAGATAGTCGTTGACGGTAACCACGTGTACACCCTTGCGCGAAAGCGAGCGCAGGAAAACGGGGAGCGTTGCCACAAGGGTCTTACCCTCACCGGTAGCCATTTCGGCGATTTTTCCTTCGTAAAGCACTACGCCGCCCATCAGCTGAACATCATAGTGTATCATGTCCCAGACAACCTCGCTTCCGCCGGCCATCCAGTGGTTTTTCCAGATGGCTTTGTCGCCTTCGATTGTCACGAAGTCGCGTCCCTCGGCGGCGAGGTCGCGGTCGAACTGCGTAGCTGTAACTTCAATAGTCTCGCTTGCGGCGAAACGGGCTGCCGTTTCACGGAGTGTTGCGAAAACTATTTCCAGGTTTGCGCGCAGTGTTTTGTCTATTTCTTCAAGGATTTCCTTCTCCAGGTGGTCCACCTTGTCCCACTGAGGCTGACGCTCGTCAAAGGGAAGTTCCTCGATTTTAGCACGGATTTCGGAGATTTGCTCCTCACGGGGTTTCACCACGGCGTCAATCTCGGCACGGACAGTGTCGATTTTTGCGCGGAGTTCATCATTTGAGAGTGCCTGTATTTCGGGTCGCAATGCGTTGATGCGGTCGACGATGGGCTGCAGACGCTTGCGGTCGCGAGACGATTTATCGCCGAAGATGTTGCTGAGTATGCCTATAAGTGACATTATATATATTATGTGTTATTGTTTTCTAATTATTCTTTGTCTTTAAATCTCAACGGGGGTAAAGAGGCTCCATTTGGCGAGCGTATGTGCATGCGTCCCGCAATCGTTGGGGCGAGGACACGGGCATCCACCACCGCACGTATAATTTCGGGCTTGATACCGGGAGCCAGTATGTATGCCGGCGCGGTAGTAAGAGTATTTACAAAAATCTGGCCGGACCTGGGCCCCTGCTGCTGATAGTCGTCCACAAGTTCCCAACCGGGAAGCAGATCCACACGCACATCTCCGGCCATTGCCGGAACGGTGTTGCGGCGCAGAGCATCCGCATTCTCCACATCAGCTTTTCCGGCCATGATGTCGTCCAGCGAAATAGCACGGTCAACGCCCGACATACGGCGCAGGTACGTGGCCACCTCATGGCGCAGGTCGGTCAGCTCTATATTATGTGCTTTCGCTACATCGGGATTGAGGTAGAACTGATTGTCGGATACCGCTTTAATCCATTCTCCGTTTCCATGAAGGGCTATCAGGTATAGATTGATCAGAGAAGCCGCCTTACGCGTGGAGAATTCGCCTACAGGGATGTTCCATTTCGCATCGTCGCGGCGACGACGTCCCGACGGCGGTGTCGCCGCGAGGTATATTATCGCGTTTTCACGTCCTACACGGGTGTCTATGGTCTTGAACAGATTGGCGAGCTCATTGTCCAGCTTTACATAGCTGTCCACCGTCTCGTATCTGTTTTCTGCACTTTTGCTGTACGGATACGGCTGCAGGGTGTATGCTATGTTCAGCATGTCCGCGCCATCGTGGCTGCCGAGCTGCAAAGTGTTGATAAGCTCTGAAGCTATCTGTGTAATCTCCTGATTTATAAGTGGCGAGCTACGGAATGCTGCATATCTCGCGGAACTGTTTCTGGGGAAAGTGTACCTGAAGGGGTATCTTGTGAGATGGTCCGGCAGGAAATCCGCACCGGCGCCCACTATGCTGGGCTCCCACTGGATATTGTCAAGCCGTGACGCAAGAGGCGTTATACGGTTTCTGTTTACCAGCAGAGTGGGAAAATCAGTGTAGAAAGTGGTGGTTGCCCAGTTTCCCGTACGGGTATTCAGCCAGGCGGCGCCGTTTGCGGCATGGCCGGCCATGATTATCGCCTGTTCGGGTTCCGGGGCAATACTGTACGCATAAGTGACACCGGCACCGGCGATGCGGGATTCATCGGACAAGGTAGAAACCCGGAGGTTGCGCGGCGAGTAAGTCTCGTCTGTATAGTTGCCGACAGCGGCGGGATCGTGCACCGAACTGTAGTTGCGTTTGGCGTGAGGCTCGAATCTGCGTGCCGACGGGATTCCGTTTGCCGACGGGGATGCGCCTGTCATGACAACAGCCGTGGCCGCGGCGGCATCAAGGTTGGTGCCATAATCCACATTTTCAAGCACAACACCCTCATTTAGCAGGCGGTTGAAGCCTCCATTCACAAATTGTGTGCGCAGAAGGTCGATATACTCCTGCTGAAGGCCTTCCACCATAATGCCCACAACAAGCTTGGGCTGGCGGGCATTGACGGCGATGGTAGTCACCATGGATGTCAACAGCGCCACAAACAACGCGCGGCCACCGTTTGCGGAGCCATGCGCACTTGTTGTTATATGTTGTTTATTATGAGTCAATTGGACTTATGGGATTCCTTATTCCGTGTTATATAAACATAGCTTGCCGACCTTATCATCGTAGTGGCTATCATGGGGACAAATGCCGGATTGGCAGACTGTCCGAGCCACGGCCACGCGACAACAAGCAGCAATAATACTGCAAAGTTAATGATTTGATACCAAATTAGCAACTTTTCGGCACGTTTTATCCATTCGCACACCGCGGGAATGATGCACAGCGGATTTAGCCACACTATCAGCCAGTTGGGTGTAGTGGCCTCGTGAGTGGATACTGTCACAAGATAAAATATGATGCAGCCTTCCACAAAAAACGAGAAAAACAGTATTGTGTCAAACCACCGCGTCACCTTTCGGCGCCTTACATCTCTGAATGTCAGCAGTATTGCAATAATAAGCAGCAATACGAATACCGACATCGGCGTCAGATACCAGGGTGTAGGACCGTCCACAGCCTCATCTTCAGCTACATTATTCAGCACTATCGTATTCGCCACCAGCGGCTTACCCGCCACCTTGGCACCGAGAAGCTGCGCATCCAGCACAACCGGGGCAAAAGACCTTTCGCGGTTTGTCATTGCACGGTCTATGCCCGGGCCGAGACAAAGATCTATACCAAACTGATACCAGGGATAGTTGCGGTGATAATGCCGCATCACATCGCGAAACGTAGCATCCTCAGCCATATCCGGAGCGACATTGCCGAGGACAATGCTGTCGCCCATGGCAAGCTCCACAATACGCAACGGACGTGTGGCACAATTGTCGAAAATGTAATTGTATCTGTAAACCCGGTTTTCAGGCTTCAGATTCTCGTCAAGCAACTCTAACAGACGGTTACGCTGTTCGGCCGACATATTGAGCTGATGTTCCACAATACGACGGCCATGCAACTCATAATTCTCTGCAAAATATGCCCAGGGCACAACGCCCACCCAATAATCCGTCTCACCTTTTACAAAGCGGTAGACAAAATTAGGGTCATCAAAGCTGAACATTCCATAGCTGACAGCCATGTCGTTATTCGGCATGCGCACGCGCAATGCGGTATGCCCTTCAAGCTCGAAAATCTCCTGGCCGGGGTAAAAATTCACAATTGATATGATTGTGTCCGAAACAGCGGCAACTGCATTGCCGCATGTCGCCAACAGCGTCAATACCGACAGTAATATATTCCGTATTATTGTTTTCATTTCAGCAATTCCAACAACATTATCAGGGCCTGTTCCGTGGCCTGTTCAATTATTTCCTTTCGCGTTCCGTTGAAATGAAACAGCCTGACGTCCGGCTCCGCGCCGCTTATCTGTGCGCCAATCCATACAGTGCCCACCGGCTTTTCCTCGCTGCCACCTCCGGGGCCGGCGATTCCGCTGGTTGCCACGGCACAGTCTGTTCCGACAACACGGATAGTCCCCGACAGCATCTCGCACACAGTCTCGCGGCTAACTGCCCCAAAGCACTCAAGCGTCTCATTTTTAACGCCCAGGACATTATGTTTCACGCTATTGTCGTACGACACTACACCGCCCATAAAGACATCACTGCATCCGGCCACCTCGGTAATCCGGTGCGCGATATTTCCGCCGGTACAGCTCTCAGCAGTACCGAGCGTAAGCCCGCGGGTTCGCAATTCGTTCAGCAATTCAACCGGTAACGTACTCATTTCTCAGATGGTTACGCGGGCAAACGGCACCTCGTCGTAGTGACAGAATTTGCCGTCCAGATACTTGTAATATCCGGCGATAGCCACCATGGCGGCATTGTCCGTGGTAAATGCGCGCTGGGGGATAAACGCTTTTATTCCTCGCTTGGCACAGAAATCCGCAACTGCCTGACGCACACCGGAATTGGCACTTACACCGCCACCTATCGCCACGGTTTTCACTCCGGTAATGTCCACAGCCTTGGCAAGTTTGTCAAGAAGTATGTCAATTATCGTTTTCTGTAGCGAGGCGGCAAGGTCCGCCTTGTTCTGCTCTATAAAATCCGGATTTACCCGCAGATTATCCCTGAGCGTGTACAGGAACGACGTCTTGAGGCCGCTGAAACTGTAATCCAGCCCGGCGATGTGCGGTTTACTGAAATGAAAGGCCTCCGGGTTTCCGATAGCGGCAAGCCTGTCCACATGCGGGCCTCCGGGGTAAGGCAATCCCATGACTTTAGCACATTTATCAAATGCCTCACCTGCGGCATCGTCTATTGTCTGCCCCAGAATCTCCATGTCGTTATACGCCTTAACCATAACGAGTTGCGAATTGCCGCCACTTATAAGCAGGCACAAGAACGGGAACTCGGGAACCTCCTCATCGGCGTCATTGCGCACAAAATGCGACAGCACATGTCCGTGCAGATGGTTCACATCAACGATGGGAATCCGGAGTCCTAACGACATTCCTTTTGCGAAACTCGTACCCACCAGCAGCGACCCCAACAGGCCGGGGCCGCGTGTAAACGCTATGGCGCTGAGGTCTTTCTTATCAATGTCGGCACGTTTTAGCGCGGCGTCAACTACCGGGAGGATATTCTGCTGATGCGCTCGCGATGCAAGCTCCGGGACTACTCCGCCGTATTCCTCGTGTACACTCTGCGAGGCGATGACGTTGCTGCGAAGTATGCCGTCAACAATCACCGCCGCCGAGGTATCGTCGCACGACGACTCTATTCCGAGTATCGCTATGGGTTTCTTTTGCTCTTCTTTTGCCATTCTCTCAAAAGATATATCCTATTCCTGCCGTGATACGCGCTCCGGATTTAGCCTCTATCAGCGTATATCTTGCCTGAATGTTTATTTTAAGCGTCTGTGTGACACGGAAACCTACGCCCGCACCCAGATTGATGCCGAAATTCGACGTGCGAGTAGTGACATCGTCCGTATCTTCAATCTCCGATGCCGGAATATGGTGCGACCATGTCGAGAAATTAACACCGGCAATGGGATAGAATTCCACGACCGAGCTTTTTACAAACGGAAAATGAGCATCCACATCCAGCAGGAATGCATCGTAGTTTTTACTGCGGAAAGCTATGTCGGCATCCGCACCCAACCGGAAATGGTCCGTAAAGTTGTAATTGAAGAAGATTCCCGCCACAGGAGTGTCGTAGCGCGAATTATAACCTCCTTCTATGCCGAAAGTGGTGTTATGTCCGCCGGCAAGCGCGGACTGTGCGCCGCAGAACACGGACATTGAAACCAAAACAACAGCCAATCTGCTGATTATCAGATTGACTCTTTTATTAGATGATGTCATCTTAAACAGATTATTAGTATTTATAGCACAAAGATAACACATTTTCCGTTAACCCCCGTAATATTTGCGATAAAAAAAATCTCCCCATACACATTATTAATATATAGGGGAGTTTGTATTTTTCATCAGCGGGTCAGCGATATTTTATGCTCGTCGGCAAGACGCCGCAGATTCAGAATTGCGTATCGCATTCGTCCCAGCGCGGTGTTTATACTCACACCTGTACGCTCGGCAATCTTCTTGAATGACATATTGCCGTAATATCTCATCACCAGCACCTGACGCTGCTCGCGTGGCAAGGTACGTACCAGCTGACGCACATCATTGCAGATGGCATTGTCAATCATAATATCCTCAATGGTATCGTCGCACAGCTCACGGCGGTTCAGCAGGTCATAGTCAGCCTCATCGGTCGACACTGTCGCCTCTGACTTCTCCTGCCTGTACTGG
>SFNC01000189.1 GCA_004554255.1 Bacteroidales bacterium | reverse complement strand
TACACATCCAGTGCCTCCTGATACGTCAGTTCCACGCCGTTGCAAGAAAACGGCGTGGCCTTTGTCGGGTCGTACTGGCAATCGTAGCAGCGGAGCCACTGGTCGATAAACAGCGCCATCTTCGACGCCTGTATCGCATCTGCCACCGCGCCCTCGCGAGACTCAATGCTCGGGCCGTGGGACCAAGTAAAACCACTGTAGGACGCAGCATAACAGCTAAGACGTATATATGCAGCCCCAGTGGGAAATTCAGAGGGGGTCAACGTGGCAAAACCGTCTTCGCCATATGTTAAATCCTGAGTTCTGTAGCCTTTTATGCGTTTGCCCGCAGAGTCATAAAATGTTATTACATATACAGTATCAACACGTGATTTTGCGTCAGTCTTAATATCATATTTGTAATTCAGACATATAAATTCCGTGGCTCTTGCATTTTCAGTACTGGCTAATTTACCCTCTATATTTATATATTTATCAACGACCGTAAACTGCTCATGCTCTGCGTCCCACTTCTCTTTGTCGAGCTTCGCGCCGAGCGAGCTGTCGAGTTCGGCCTTCGTCGGCAGCGCGGTCAGCTTTGCCTTCTCGTCATCCGTGTAGTCGTTTGCACTGAGTCCTTTGCCACTGACCTTATCAACCTTGCCACCCAGCGCCGTGGTTATGGCACTGAGGTCGGGCTGTGCGTATTCTTTGAGTTTGGGAGTTTGGCCGTCGTCACCGCGCCGTTGCTCCCGTCTTTGGCAAACGGCACAATCTCAGCACCCGTCAATGACGAGACCCGTGTGAGTTCGCTTATCTTTTTGTTTTCTGCCATAGTCTTTGTATCTTAATGCAAATATACTAATTTATAGGTTTATACACAATAGAATCCACACCGCTGCGTCAGTTTTTTAGAAACACATTCAGCCCTGCCGTCGCGCCTTTTTGCACTATCGCTTTGGCGAACTTCTCGCAGGCGTTTGCCGCCCTGCGGCACTCCACAACGGTATCAGCCGTGTTGCGCTGTATGGCGGTGTAGTTATCCATCGCCTGCTGTTGCCAGTCAGTCCACCCCGTCGAAGCTGCCGAAGTTGTCGCCGTAGCCGCCGCACCGTTCTCCATTATCGCTCTTATCCGCGCAAGGTTTTCATCCATACGCGGGATGGGAGAGACGTAGTACATGAGCGTGTTCCCTATCGCCGCCACATTATTTATCTCCTCGGAGGTGGCTCCGGCTACGTTTTTGGCTATGCCCGAGAACTCGCTGTCGGTGTTGCTTATCAGTGACTTCATATCGTAGCCTCGCGCCTCCAACGCTTTCCACAGCACTTCCATGCCGTTGTTGGCGGCGTTTAGTGCGGAGTCCATGCCACCGATAAGCGAGTCAATCGCACCCTGCACATCGTTCTTGTCGAGCATCTTCTGCATCGAATCCCACACGGGAGTAAGGGCATTTTCTATCACCCTCGCGGCGGCTCCCTCCACAATCATGTTCTTAATCAAGTCCTGATAATCCCCCTTGATAGCCGCAAAGGTGTCTGACATTGAGGCTCTTGCGTCAATCCACGACTTCGCCATCTGACGCGCTGCGTCCGTCTTGGTGCTGCCCGTGAAGTGCGCCACAAGGTCATCCTGCAATTCCATTATCTTGTCCGCAGTATCGCGGGCCTGATTCTCATACTCCTTGATTTTATCCTCGTCTTTCTTCTTGCCCTTGCTCCGTTCTGCCTCGGCTTGTTTCAGATACGCCTGCTGCTGTGCCTGCAAGATTTTGAGCTGCTGGTTGTAGTTGTTCAGGTATTCGTGTCCAAATACCTTGTCCGCCGCCTTTTCAAGCCTCCCGTAGGTGTATTCAAGCTGGTCCAGCAACTCCTGCTGACTCTTGATTTCCTTGTTGGCTTTGCGTACCTTCCCGGCGGAGAATAGCCCGACAAAACCTTTCACCATGTTGGGGATTATACCTATCGCATTGGATATGACACCCGCGACGTTTGCACTCTTCACAGATTCTATCAGTCCTTGAAAACCGGCTGTCAAATCGCCGATGGCTTCGCCTATGTCATTCCAGAACTGCACGTCTTCCTCATCCCCGCCGAGGGCTTCCATGGTGTCGGCGACTGCGTGAGCCAAGTCGCCCGCCATTCCCATATATTTAACTACCTGATTGGCAGCCGACGCAAAATTCTCTTTCAGCCTCTTGGCGGTATTGGCATTGTTTGTCGTAATCTCAGCCACGCACTCGGCAAGATCGACTTCCTCTTTGGCGGCTTCCACAGCCTCATGCGCGGCAATTACTTTCGGGTCTTGGTTCGGGTCTTCGTAAGTGGATTTATTCCTCAACGCCTGTTCCTCCGCCGCGGCAAGTTCAAGATGCCCTCTCGCTATTTTAAGATTGTCATTGGCAATTCGCGCAGCTTCATCAAGAGCTTTTGCCCCTTTCTTGTTCTCGGCTGTTACCTTACGCGCAATCTCAACAATCTTCTCTCGCGCTTTCAGCTCTTTCTCGGCGGC